>CAZXXF010000015.1:6518-12720 GCA_964644805.1 uncultured Candidatus Saccharibacteria bacterium
AGTTGACAGTCTGGCTCACCTGGGCGGGATTCGGAGAGGCAGAACAGGAAACGTTTAAAGGGATTGAGGAAGTTGAACAATTGGCCGAAGCCAAAAGGGTGGAAGAACTTGAAGTTCCATTCCTCAGGTGATAGTTGTATGAAGTGTTTTCAGACAGGCCTGAATCAGTGTAAGATCCGGAATTTGATGTTCCTGAAAAAGTCGCTAATCTAATGCTTCCCCTGAAAAGAGAAACATTGGATCCGCCATTAAAGCTGTATGAAAGAGTGATTGAGCTGGAGCTTGAAGAGCCGCAGGAAAGATTGCCAGCAGCGCTACAACTCGAATGATCAGCGCATCTTGTTTCAGACTGGATGTCGCATCCGAAAGGCGTGCAGGTTCTTGTTCTCTCCTGCCACATCTGGTTGATTCCGCACCCGCCCTGGCCGCATCCTTTGTCCTGCCAGGAAGACCAAGAAGAACAAGTGCAGGGAATGGGATTGACTGTCACTGAACAGCTTGCTGATTTGGATTGAGAACCGGATGTAACATTAACAACGGCCGTGTAGGTGCCGGTGTTCTGAAAGCTTGTCTGGCAGCTCGAACTTGAAGAGCTTGAACAGGCTCCTGACCATGAATACGCGTAAGAGCCGCTTCCTCCGCTTACAGCGGCGCTGAAGTTGACAGTCTGGCTCACCTGGGCGGGATTCGGAGAGGCAGAACAGGAAACGTTGAAAGAGGGATGGCCGCAGTCTTGAGGACAAATTGAAGCAGTTTCTCCGCAAGCTGAATTACAGGTTCCGTCTCCGCAAAAATAACACCTGCTTGAGCAAGCCGTGTCCGTATAAACGCATGCGCTTCCGCAAGATCCGGAACAAGAACAATAATAATGCCTCCAAGTTGTTCCGATGCAGGTGTCGCTCGGACAGCTTTGATTAGAAGACCACTCTAAACATGGATCCGAATCATAGTTTCCGCATACTTGATATGTATATGCGCCGGTGCATCTTTTTTGTCCGGAGTAAGAGCATTCGTTTGTGCATGACGGACCGCAATCGTTTGGACAATTGCTTGAATTTTCGCAAGATGTATTGCAATATCCGTCTCCGCAAATACATGCGGCAAAAACCGGCCTTGCAAACACTGAAGCCATAATTGAACCGAAAAGAACAAATGCCCCCAATATGAATACAAGTTTTCTGTTGTTCATATTTTTAATTTTTATTATTTATTAATCTATATATAAACACTGAATTATATTTTATCATTTTATAATGGAGCTGTCAACAATATGCTATTTTAACGAATTTGAAATAAAAATCAAGATGCGGAAGGGCGTCCACAAGGAACGCCCTCCCGCGGAACTTCAGATGTGGATCGCAAAAATTCGGACATACTCATTCACCCACCCCTTGGCCGGATCAAAAAACAGAATCCGGCCGCCATGGAGAACGAAAGCAATCAGATCGCGCTGACCTTGGCTGTCGAATGCCCAGCCAATGGCCAGCGACTTTCCCCAGCTTTTCATCTTGCCGATAGCCACCCATATATGATCGGATGGCCGAACGAGAGAAGACACAGCGCGCCTCACCTCTGCCTCAGAGGTAAGATCATACCATCCATCGCCCGTGGCACCCCTGAACTTGCTGTCCGGTAATCGCTGGGCCAAAAGCCCCAACAAATCCGTACAGTGCATCTGCCCCAAAATCTGGGGCGGGGCAATGGCCGGGTCGCAAGCAGAGCTTGCGCCCGCGCAGGAACAACCATCAAAAATGCAACCGCCCACGCTAAGCGTGGCAAGAACGATAAGCATTACCGTAAATCCTTTCCACATCGTCAACCTCCTTATGCCTAAATTATAATATTTATAATAATATTTGTCAAATTAAAAGCCGGAGAAAATCCTCCGGCTTGAACGAAAAAGTTAAAAATAAGTTTTTATAATTGAAAAAATCAATATGAAGGAATTGGGGTTTTCAGGTTCGGTTGTTTAACAGAAGGGGGCATTTTATTCCAAATCGGCTCCATAATAGAATACATTAATTCAAGAATTCCAACTGAATTTTCAGGCGCTTTAATTTCAATCGGCTGATTAAAGTTTGACGCTGAAGCGTCCCATCCTATTTTGATGACGCCTTTTTCCCGACCGTCGCTGATCGCGCTCACATCTATTGTTTTTTCACCCTTAATTCTATAAATGTAATAATCATTTTTTCCGATCCAGATTTCTGTTGTTATCTCCCCTGTTTTATTTAATAAATCATCGAGCTCTTTCATCGCCCTTGCAATTTCCTCCTTATCGGAAGGATTTTTTTCTGCCAATGGGAACATCCCCGAATTTCTTATTGTTTCCAAAATTTCCGGCAGTAATTTTTTCAAATTTTCTTTATCAAGCGCTAATAAATAGTGATATGCCTTATTTTCGTTTATTTCTTTATCGGCAAATTGTTTTTTTACCTTAAAAACAGGATATCTGGCGACAATGTTGTTTATCGCCTCCGAAAGTTCTTTTTGTTTTCTTGCGTTAATTGAAAAACTCATTCCTAAATGCTTATCATTCGGAGAAATTCTTATCCATTTGCCCGTGATTCCGTTGAGAATATTTTCAAACGCATCAATATAGGGATTATTGGAAAAATCTGCTCCGCTCATTTTAAAAAATTGAAAAAGGGCAGTCGGCAGAGAGTCCAATTTAAAATAAATTTCTTCGCCTATTATTGTTGCTTCTCCGGAAAATGGTATGCTGATGGGACCGATAAGAACTTTATAATCGAATTTACCGCTTGCTTTCATGATGTTTTCATCTCTTGTGTCCGTATTGCTTTCCATTTTAATTTCTACCGAAAAAGCGTCATCGGTTGGGGTTTTGGCGTCTGCGTAAACAAAAATCTTTTCGTTCTGGGTTTTGATTTCCTTTTGTTTTAAAAAAGCCCTCGCCAAGACTTTCTCCGGAGAGGGCCTGAACGGGTTCCAAACCGGATCCCAAATCCTTGAAGCGAGCGCCGCGCCAAAAGATCCAATGAAAATCATGCCGATAATTATAAAAAGCATAAAAGCTTTTGATTTTTTCGGTTTTTGGTTCGGCTCGCTGCCGTAAGTTCCGCTGATGGGATAATGCGGATTATAGCTTTTATCAATATAAAACGAAGATTCTTTTTCCATAATTTTTAATTTTATTGTATTTTTTGTTTATTATATCACAAAAACAAGATTATTTTTCCAAGTGCTTTACTGCAAAGCTTATTGAGTCAACATAAATCCTGTCCCCTCTTTTTATCTGGCTTCTTAGGAGGGCTTCGGCTAAAGAATGCTCCACCTTGCTCTGAATGGCTCTTTTTATGTTGCGCGCGCCAAAAGTAATGTCGTATCCGATTTCCACTATTCTTTCCTTAATCTGGGGCGTAATGACAAAATCTATATTCTTTTCGGCCAATCCCTTTTTTATTTTTTCAAGCTGAAGGCCCACGATATCTAAAAGATTCTGTTTCGTTAACGGTTTAAATAAAACAACCGCGTCAAATCTGTTTATAAATTCGGGCCTGAACGTTCCTTTGTGGAATAAATCGTCAAGAAGAATCGTCTTTGTTTTCTCAGTTGAAGAGCCGTCTTTTAACGCTTTCAGGATTATTTTATAGCCGGCGTTGGAAGTCGCTATGATAATAGTATTCCGGAAATCAATTTTCCGCCCCATTCCATCGGTCAAGTGCCCTTCATCCAAGACCTGAAGAAACAAATTAAGGATATTTGGATGCGCTTTTTCTATTTCGTCTAAAAGAACCAGCGAAAAAGGATTTTCTCTCGCTTGGGTGGTAAGCAATCCTTCCTGACCGCTGGCCGAACCGATCAATCGCGCGATATCTTCGGTATTTTGAAACTCAGACATATCAAGACGAATCATCCTCTCCTCTGATCCAAAATAAATTTCCGCCAGCGCCTTTGAAGTTTCCGTTTTGCCAACGCCCGTTGGCCCCAAAAAAAGAAAAGTTCCCATTGGCGCTTTTCTTATAACTATCTGCGATCTCGCTCGGCGCAGAGCGTAAGAAACCTCCTTTACCGCCTCTTCCTGGTTGACGATCCTTTGGTGGATAAATTTTTCTAAATTTAAAAGCGTTTCTTTCTCCTGCTTTTCTATTTTTCCCACAGGAATTTCCGTTTTTTGAGTTATAATTTCGTCTATATCCTGGGGAGTTACCCAAAGATTTTTTGACGCAGCCGCCTTGACCATCGTTTCGTTTAAAACGTCTTTCGCTTTTTTGGGAAAAGTAACGGTGGTAATATATCTTTCGCAAAGATCAACAATCTGTTTTATCGCGGGATAACTTATGTAGCGCCTGTATCGCGTCTCAAGCCGCGGAATAATTCTTTGGAGTATCGCGATTGTTTCCTCTTTTGACGGCTCTCTTACTTCTATCTTCACGAAAAAATTAAGAAGAGATGGATTTAATTCTATGTTCTGATGCAGGCCCTGATAATTGGTTATGGCTATAAATTGGAATTGAGGATACGGAAGATAAGACGATAAAATCGCGCTTATATTGATTGCGCCCGGTCTCTGCTCTTTTTCGACATAACTGTGAAAATCATCCACGACTAAAATAATGTTGCCGGCGCTTAGAACTTCGTTAAAGATCGTTTCAAGAGCGACTTCAACCTTGTCCAAGCTTTCCATGTGGGCAAGAAGCGAAGGAAGGCGCAGCTCCACAACTCTTTTATTGTTAACGGGCGGCAAGCTTTGCGAAAGAGCGCTTTTTTTAGCGATCGCCTGTATGATGTTTTTAGATTCCACGCCCGGATCGCCAATAAGCATTATGTTGTTTATTTCGGGGCTTGAAAGTATCTTTTCGGCCTGCTCTGTCTCGTTTTTATATCCGACTGTTTCGGGATAACCTTCTTTTTGCACAATTTCGCTCCAGTCGTTTGAAAACTGGTCAAGCGTGATGGTGTATCCGGCCGCCCAGCTTTTTCCAATGCTGCCAAACCTTACGAGATTTTTATATTCCCAAAATTTTTTCTTTTCAAGAATAAAATTTCTTTCTCTTTCCATCCAGTCAAGCAAACCAAAAACATCTTCGGGTCTAAGGTCGTTTGCAACCAAAAAATTTTCAAAGAAAGGGTCATTTTTTACGAGCCCGGAAATAATATCTTCTGTTTCAATTCGTTTTCTTCCTTTCTCCGCGCTCCTCTTTTTTGCCGATTCCATCGCCAATCCGAACGCGACTGCTTCTTTTTCAAAAGAGCTTAATTGCTTAAAATAGATTTCCAGGTCTTTCTGAAGCGATTTTTTGTCAACTAAAAGCCGTTTTAAAATTAAATCAAAAATATCGCTTTTTCTCAAAAGAGCGTAAAAAATAGTTGATGGATTTGAAGCGTTTACGCGGAAAATTCTGGAAAACGATGCGGCATAATTTATTATTCTCGCGCTTTCAAAGCTGAGATAATCGGCTATGTTTTGAGAATTGTCGGGTATCCCCGGATTTTTAATTTTTAACTTTAAAAAAGCTTCTATGTTGACCGACAATAAAAATAGCGCGCAAAAAAAGAGAAACGCCCCAAAGACCGGACCCAAGCTCCCTCCCGATAAAACTCCGATCATCGTTAAAACTAAGAAAAGAAAAAGAAGAACTCCGGATAAAAATCTGGACCATTTAAGAAAGCTTAAAAAGCCGGAATTGCAGTAAAAAAGAGAGGGATAGATAATTGATTCTGAAAAATTAAAATAACCGGTCATTTAGATGAATAAAAACTTAAAAGCTACGGAAAACAAAAAGATTAGAATAATCGGGAAAAATATCCAAAACAAAAAGAACAGCCCGCCCAAGAAAAAAATTATTATTTCAAAAAATATCCCGAAAAAAATGATTATGGATCTCAAGAAAGCGCCAAGAATCCTCAAGAAAACATTGGAAACTGCTGTTTCAAGAAACCTCGTGGGGCTGAATCCCCTGCCGTATCCCCAAGAGATTCTCTTCCAGGGAGAAAAAAAACTTTTTATAAGAATCGGGATTGAAAAAAAGTAGGAAAAAAATTTTAAATAATTTTTCCATCCCCTGATTATTTCTTTTGGCATCTCAAAAAAATGCCATTGGACATACTGGGTTAAAATATTATGAGTAATCGGATTCATTACTTAATAATATCATTTTAAAAACCAACAGAAAAGCAAAAAATCAATCGGTATTGCATATTATTATTCAATGTGTTATAATATAGATACAAAGGAGGT
>CAZXXF010000016.1:0-12178 GCA_964644805.1 uncultured Candidatus Saccharibacteria bacterium
TTCATATGGCGATATTTTACATCGCCAAGTGTTCGGCTTCAAAGTTCAATTTCGCCTGGCCCGAGAACGCGGGAAATGGAGTCTTCCGGGAGGAAACATTTCCCGGAAAGACATCCGTGAGTGTCGGGGTTTTCCCAATTATCAGATTCTTCCTCTCGTTGCTCTCTGGCGGGAGCTTTGGGAGGAGATCCGGATAGAACCAGAAGATCTAGCAAGTGATTTTCCGACAGGGCCAGCAGTTTTTCCAAACGCTGGCCGCAAGGATATTGCCCTTGCTTACGCCTTGAGAGTGGATAAGCCATTTAATCTTGTGGAACAGGATTTTGGCCTACCCATTCGAAGAGGCGACTGGTTCAGCAAAGAAAAAGCCCTAGAGCGTCTTTCCCCGGGGACCCGCCTTGGGGATATGATCTTATGGGCCTTTGCCTATCGCGCGTAGCGGCAGCGAATACCCTCCGAGCAATCCGGAGGGTATTCTATTTTCGGACAATTATTTTAAAATTTCGCCATTGAAATAAAAATTATCTTCGCTTAGCGCGAAAAGAATTCTTTTCGCGCTAAACCAAAATATCTCCGGATTGTTAAACTCAGATATTTTATATTTATTTACGCGATCGCGATTATCTATTTCTGTTATAAAAATTCCATCTTTTTCTGAAAAAACAATATAATGCGGATTTATCCAAAAAGCATTTTTTATTTCTTCTCCGGATGATTGGATTAAAAAAGAATCTGATTCTAATTGAGCCGGTTGCTGATATTCCGACTCTAAATAGAAAACAATTATTTCCTTTTCTTTCAGTATTAATATTTTTTTATTTTCCGGATCGGAAAAAACATTTTTTACTCTTTCGGATATCAGAGATAAAAGATGATCTTTCGGGTTGATATAATAAAGCGCGTCATCTTCAAGAATTAAAAAACGAGAACGGGCGGGGGAAAAAATTTTATAATTTTTATTTTTAATCTCTAAGGGTTTTAAATTAAGAGCCTCCAGAATGGATATTTTTTCATTCTTGATCTCGCCTTTATACAAAAATCCTTTTTGATCCAGAAAAACAATATTGCCGTTTGAGAAAGAAAAAGCTACAAAATTATTTTTTAAAGATCCATTGTTTTCCGACAATGGGACTTTCTCCTTTTTGTCATCCGAAATTCGCATCAGGACTAATTCCCCCCCTTCTTTTTGATTGTCAATAAACATTATTTCATTAGAATTCTGAGGATTGAATTTCGCGCCATTCCAAAAAGATTCTTGCGCCAATAAAGATAATTTATTTGAGTGCACATCAAACGAAAAAATTCTTTTTTGATTTCCGTATCCGGCTTCGAAAATAATCCTTTTTTCATCAGACGACCACACTATTTCTCCCAACGATATAGAAGTCTTCGCTTTCTTCAATTTAGAATCCTGCTTGAAAAAAGGACTTATTTCGCTTTCTAAAATAAATCCATTTTTTTTCGATTCCGCGTTATCAATTATTTCCAGCCGCCACCCGTTTTTCTCGAATCTCTTTAAGATCACCAACCGCCCCGACGGTGAAAAAAAGGAATTTTTGATGTCTCGATCTTTAAACTCAAAGTTTATATTTTTAGGAAAAAGAATAATATTTTTAGCCTCTGTCACGAGTGATCCCTCTATTCTTAAGTGCTTTTCCCAAGAATGGTAATCATCTTTTTCAACTCTTATCAACCATTCTTTGAGCAACAGATTATTCAGAAAAACAGAATTAAAAAAAAGACTCGTTTTTTTAACCAAAACATTGTCCAGATAAACATAAGCCGATGGTGGTTCTATTTTCAGATATAATCCGCCGAGTTTTACAATTTCACCCGTTGAAAAATTTATTCGATAGCCATTCGCGTAAAATATCGTTAAAGGGGTTAGAATAAGGAAAAAAATGACAAGCAAAAAAAGAAGAATTTTCTTTGATTTTTTTTCCATAATAAATCTTTTTGCATTACGCTCGCTTCTGTTTTCTAAATCATTAAAAACATTTTACCATAAAAAATCTCTTATTCAATGATTGCCAAAAAATGTCTTTTAGTTTAGAATTAAAAAATCTAAATTATTTAATAATGCCCGATAAATTCATTATTAACGGTGGAAAGGCATTAAAAGGAAAAATATCCATTGGTGGGTCAAAAAACGCCGCTTTTCCGGTTTTAGCGGCGACACTTTTGACCAAAGAACCTTGTGTTGTTGATAACATCCCGCTAATAGAAGATATCTTAAAAATGATAGAAATTATTAAAGAATTAGGTGCCAGCGTCGAATGGCTTGGAGAGCGGAAGATAAGAATAGTTTCCGATGAACTAACCCCCGAAAAACTGAACTCTAAATTGGTAAAAAAATTAAGGGGTTCGGTTTTAATGGTGGGTCCGCTATTGGCAAGATTTAGAAAAGTTACAATCCCGCAGCCCGGAGGATGTTTGATTGGGTCGCGATCTATTTCTACCCATCTTGATTTGTTCCAACAGCTTGGCGCAAAAGTCGATTTTCAGGAAGAAGGATTCGCGTTTCAATCTTCGGCAGATGATATCGGCGACGGCGCGATCTTAAACGAATGTAGCGTAACTACCACCGAAAACGCCCTCTTATTTCTTGCTCTTCATCCTAAAAAGGTGGTCATTAAAAACGCCGATGGAGATTATCCGGTTCAAGAATTATCTGCCGTTTTGAAAAAAATGGGAACAACCATAGAAAACGAGGGCACTCATAAAATTAATATTGCGGGCAAAAAAGAACTTAAGGGCTTTGAGCACAAGATAATGCATGATCCGCTTGAGGCAGGCACCTTTATTTTATTAGCGGCAGCCACCAAATCAGATATTATAATAGAAAACGTTGAATTTCAGTTCTTGGAAATTGTGCTTAAGAGATTAAAAGACTTCGGCTTGTCGTTTGACTTGACAGATGAAAAAACCATAAGAATCAAGCCATGGACGCATCTTAAAATGGATAAGCTGCAGGCGCTGCCTTATCCCGGCCTGTCTACGGATTTATTGCCTCTTTTCGGAGTCTTGGCGACTCAATCAGAGGGATTAACTCTTCTTCACGATCCTTTGTATGAAAACAGATTAAAATATTTGGAAGAACTCAATAAAATGGGCGCTCAGATTATTTTTGCGGATCCGCACCGAGCCATAGTGAATGGGCCAACGCCTCTTTTTGGGATAGAAATTAATACTCCCGATATAAGAGGGGGCGCTTCTTTAATCGCCGGAGCGTTGATCGCGAGAGGGACGACCATTTTGGAGAATGTTTATCAGATAGACAGGGGGTATGAAAGAATTGAAGAAAAGCTTCAAAAGATAGGGGCAGACATAAAAAGAGTCAAGGAGTAAAAAGATCAAGTCTTAAATTAATTATGTTAATAAAAAAAATAGGAATCGATCTCGGCACTTGCAATTCGCTTGTTTATATTCCAAAAAAAGGATTGGTGCTCAACGAGCCGACAGTTATAGCCGTTTCAGTAGACGACAATAAAATTCTTGCAGTGGGAAAAGCGGCAAAAGAAATGACGGGGCGCACTCCTGATAATATTATAGTTTATCGTCCGCTCAAGGATGGAGTTATAGCCGACTATACTGTTACGCTTGTCATGCTAAGATATTTCATCAACGGCAAAAAGCCGTGGTATCAATTTTTAAAACCCGAGGTCGTTATTTCAGTTCCGGCGGGCATTACATCAACGGAAAAAAGGGCAGTTATAGAGGCAGCCATAGAGGCGGGCGCAAAAGCGGCTTATGTGGCCAAAGAACCGATTCTGGCAGCCATCGGCGCGGGAATCCCCATAAACAGTTGTTCCGGGCATTTAATCATTGATATAGGGGGAGGAACTACGGAAGTAGCTGTTATTTCTTTGGGGGGATTGGTCACTTCTCATTCGGTGAGAATGGCCGGAGATAAAATGAATTTAGCGATAGCTGATTATATAAAAAAGAAATATAATCTGGCAGTAGGGGAACAAACATCGGAAGACGTTAAAATAAAAATCGGGACAGCATTGCCAGAACGAAAAGAAATGATAATAGAAGTTAAAGGGAGAGATCTCATTTCAGGATTACCCAGAGTAATCAAATTCTCTGCTAATGAAGTTTGTGAGGCGATCGGCGGCGTTTTAGAACAGATTGTGCAAGCCGTAAAGATTGTTTTGAAAGAAACCCCGCCTGAATTAGCCGCCGATATTATGGATAAGGGGATGGTGCTTTCGGGAGGAGGAGCTCTTCTCAGGAATTTAGATCAATTGATAGCCAAGATGACCGGAGTTCCCTGTTTTGTTTCCGATGAACCCTTATTTTGCGTCGTAAAAGGAACGGGAATTGTTTTGGAGAATCTGGAAATATACAAAAAAAGCTTGATGAGCGCGACAAAAATATGATTATAGGCCACGAAAAAGAATGGAATTATCTTAAAAAAAGCGCTGATAATAAAAGCATCGCCCATGCTTATTTATTTTACGGACCATCGTCGGTTGGGAAAAGAAAAACGGCCGTGGAATTTGGAAAATATATTAATTGCGCCAATAGAACTTTTAACGGACCTTGCCAGAAGTGTCAGATTTGCCATCAAATTGAAAAAAAGAGCTATCCGGATTTATTTTTTATAGAGCCGGAGGAAAAAAAATCGGTCATAAGCATAAACCAGGTGAAAAATTTGAAGGCGCGTCTTTCTCTGTCATCGGTTTCCGACAATTATAAAATAGCGATTATTGATAAAGCGCACTTTATGACTCAAGACGCCCAAAATGCGCTTTTAAAACAACTTGAAGAGCCAAAAGGGCAAACGGTAATTATTCTGATAACAGAATATCCGAATAGTTTGTTGAATACGGTGATGTCGCGATGTCAAAAGATACGATTTTTAACGGTTGCTTCAAAGATAATTTTGAAGATTGTTCCGGAAATTAAAGACTCTTTGTTGCTGGAGCTGGGAAAGCCCGGTATTATATTGGATTCTATTTCAGACGATCGGTTAATCAAATTAAGAAACGAAAAGATTGCAACAATTAAAAAATTAAAACAAAAAAGTTTTTATGAAAGATTTTCCTATGCCAAGGAGATAATTAAAAACAAAGAGGAGGCGGATGTTGTCGAAACATGGCTATTTTTCTTCCGCCAATTCTTGAAAAAAATAATCCGGAATGAAGAAAAATCAATCTGGAGCGTTCAGGAAGTCAAAAAAATTTTAAATAATTTACAGGAAATCCAACATTTATTCGTTACTTCTAATATTAACAAACAATTGGCATTAGAATTATTTTTAATGGAAATATGAACGGATATAAAAATCACATCATCGACCTTAGAAATGAATTGGAAAAAATAGCGCTTTTTTTTAAAAACGAACTTCAAAAATTAAGAACGGGCCGGGCCACCCCGTTTTTAGTGGAGGATATTTTGATTGATTGCTATAACGCCAAAATGTCTTTGAAACAAATAGCGGCCATTTCTTGTCCAGAGCCGCGTCAAATTCTGATACAGCCATGGGATAAAGCGCTTACGGAACAAATTATTAGAGGAATCAGCTCAAGAGACTTGGGAATAAATCCGATTGCCGACAAGCAAAGCGTTAGAATAAACCTGCCTCCTCTTACAGAAGAGTTCAGAAGAAATTTAATTTCCCAGATTTCAAAAAAAGAGGAATTATCCAGAGAATCTGTCAGAAAAACGAGAGATCGGATCTTAAAAGAAATACAGCAGAAATTTCAAGACAAAGGAATTACAGAAGATGAAAAATTTAAAGCAAGGGACGAAGTTCAAAGAATAATAGACGAATACAATAAAAAACTTTCAGAACACAGTCAGGCAAAGAGAAAAGAAATCTTAGAATCTTAACATGATTTATATCGTTTTCGCAATTCTAATACTTGGCTTTCTTATATTCGCTCACGAATTGGGTCATTTTTTGGCAGCTAAAAAATCTGGCGTAATCGTAGAGGAATTTGGATTCGGATATCCCCCCAGGATTTTCGGAAAAAAAATAAAAGGGACTATTTATTCAATAAATATAATCCCGTTCGGAGGATTTGTAAAAATTAAAGGAGAAGACCGGGCCTCCAGCGCCCAAGATTTATCAGGCAGTTTTTCTATTCAAAAGCCGCTTACGAAAACTAAAATTCTTTTAGCGGGCGTTCTTGCCAACGGATTAGTCGCAATATTAATTTTCTATTTTCTTCTTGGAGCAAAAGACTTCTCTTTTTATATGCCATCTCTTTACGGTCATCGGTTCGCGATGGGCGAACAAAAGAATTATTTGGTTATAACATCTGTTCTTGATAATTCGGCCGCAAAGTCGGCTGGTCTGCAAGAATACGACCTGATCATTTCCGCAAATGATTCTTATTTTTCCAGCTTTGAGGAGTTCATTGAATTTTTAAATAATCAGAGGGGAAGAAAGATAATTATTAAGACAGAAAATCTTAACAGCAAGCTGATAAAAGAAGTTGAGGTTAATCTGCCGAGCACAATGGGACAAAAAGGCATTTTAGGCGCAATGTTGCAGAGCATGGCAAAAGTAGAATATAAATCTTTTGGGCAAAAAATATTTTCCGGATTTTTACATTCGGCAAATATTATTGACTATTCTTTCAAGGTTTCAAAAAGTTTGGTTAAGGAATCAATAAGAGAAAGAGAAGTTAAGCCGTTGGCCAATTTAGCCGTCGGTCCGATCGGCATTCTTGCAATCAGCAAAGACATTATCAAGGGAGGGCTATGGCAGATATTTAATCTTATAGCAATTCTTTCCCTCGGTTTGGGGTTGGTTAATATCCTGCCGATACCGGCCGCCGACGGAGGAAGAATGGTCTTCGTATTATATGAGGCAATATTTAAGAAACCGGCGCCCGTTAAATTTGAAAAAAACTTTAATCTAGCCGGTTATATTTTTCTGATAACGCTTTCTCTGGCCATAGCGTTTAAGGATATATTCCAATTCAAAGATATATTCTTTAGATAGGAAAAATAAAAATATGAGACAATCGCAACTATTTTATAAAGCGGAAAAAATAGTTTATCAGGAAAAAGAAGCGCTTTCTTTTGATTTTTTAACCAAGGGCGGATTTATAGACAGATTATCTTCGGGAATTTACAGTCTTTTGCCTCTCGGACTTCTGGTGCATAAAAAAATTGAAAATATAATCCGGCAAGAAATGGTCAAAATCGGGGCTCAGGAGGTCTTTTTGCCGACTCTTCAGCCAAAAGAAATTTGGGAAGCAACCGGAAGATGGAGCGCGATCGATCCGCCTCTTTTTAAGGTGGAAGACAGGCATAAAAGGAAATTTGCATTGGGATCGACCCACGAAGAGGTTATTACCAGTCTTGCCAAGAAGAAAGTGATTTCTTATCGGGATCTTCCTTTCGCCCTTTTCCAGATCCAAACAAAATTCAGAAACGAGATGCGTTTTTTCGGCGGATTGCTCCGGGCCCGGGAATTCGTGATGAAAGATTTATACAGCTTTCATGCTGATGAAGAAGATTTTCGGCAGTATTATCAAAAAACGATAAATGCCTATTTTAATATTTTTAAAAATTGCGGATTAAAAATATTGATGGCAGAAGCCTCCGGGCAGGGATTTACTGAATCCGTTACCCATGAATTTCAGGCGATAACGCCATCAGGAGAAGATAGGATTATTTTTTGTCCTTCTTGCGATTTCGCCCAAAATAAAGAAGTCGCCGAAAGCAAAGAGGGGGAAAAATGTTCTCGATGCGGCAGTTTTTTGAGAGAAGATCGAGGCGTAGAAGTGGGCAATATTTTTCCGTTAGGCGACAAATATTCTAAAGATTTTAATCTATTTTTTGTTGATGAAAACAACCAGAAAAAAATGGTAATTATGGGTTGCTATGGGATAGGATTGGGTCGCTTAATGGCGACTGCTGTTGAAATTAATCACGATAAAAGGGGCATTATTTGGCCGGAAAAAATCGCCCCCTATCAGGTTCATTTACTAGCCATTGAAAACAAAGATATCGAGGTTGAAAAATTGGCAGAAAAGACATATGAAAATTTACAGGATTGCGGGATTGAAGTATTATACGATGATAGAAAACAGGCTAGCCCGGGCGAGAAATTTTCCGAAGCTGATTTGATGGGAATTCCCACGCGGATTTTAATCAGCAAGAAATTAGCGGCCTTAAACAGCGTAGAACTTAAAAAAAGAAACAGCGAAAGAATAGAAATAGTAAAATCAAAAAGTATTCTTTCTAAAATAAAGCCATGATAAAAGATTTTTTTTCAAGAATCGGAAAAGAAATAGCGATAGACTTGGGAACGGCCAATACACTGGTTTATGTTAAGGGAGAGGGAATCATAATCCGCGAACCTTCGGTGGTTGCTTTGAATCAAAAAACCGGCCGAATTCTAGCCATTGGCGCGGAAGCCAAAAAAATGATTGGAAGGACGCCCGCTCACATTTCGGCCGTGAAACCGTTAAGGAATGGAGTTATATCGGATTTTGAGGTGGCCGAGCAAATGCTTCAGTATTTTATACAAAAATCTTATAAAAGAAATATTATTTTTCCCCGCCCCCGAGTTATCGTCGGCATTCCTTGCGGACTGACGGACGTTGAAAGGAGAGCGGTTCGCGACGCCGCGCGCAATACAGGCGCAAAAAATGTATTTTTAATAGAACAGCCCATGGCAAGTGCCATCGGAGCAAGATTGCCCATTCATGACGCGGGCGGCAATTTGGTCGTTGATATCGGCGGAGGAACAACCGAAATAGCGGTTATATCGCTGGGAGGAATAGTGCTTTCAAAAAGCTTAAAGATCGCTGGCGACAAATTGAATGAAGATATTATTAACTACGCTCAGGAGGAATATCGTCTTTTGATAGGCGAACGGACGGCGGAACAAATAAAGGTTAATCTTGGAAGCGCCTGTTTTTTGAAAGAAAAAGATGGCGATCAGCGGAAAAAAGAAATACCCATGAGGGGGAGAAATTTAATCACCGGATTGCCAGAAGAGGTGATTATAACCCAAGACGATGTCCGCAGGGCCATTGAGAGGTCAATCAGGGAAATTGTAATTTCTGTTAAAAATACGATCGAAGAAACTCCGCCAGAATTGATTTCGGATATTATGACTAAAAATATTTACCTTTCCGGGGGCGGAGCTCTTTTAAGGGGAATAGATTTTTTAATATCAAAAGAAACCAGAATACCTACAAAAATAGTTGAAGATCCTTTAACCGCGGTTGTCCGCGGAGCGGGAATGGTTTTAGAAAATTTAAATGATTTTATTGATACGCTAACTGAGCCAGAAGAGATACAGATTCCAAAATAAAATGCTTTCCAGAAAAGAAGTAAAAAATATTGCGAAATTATCGCGCATAGAAATTTCAGAAACAGAAATGGAAAAAATGAGAAAAGACCTTTCTCTGATTTTGAACTATGTCGACAAGCTTAAGAATATTAAAATTGCCAGAAAAAATCAGAAAAGAAATTATACCGCCCTAAAAAACGTTTCAAGGGAGGATATCCCGCGCGATGATGATTCGAGCGATTTTTTGAAAAAATCCGCGCCCGATAAAAAAAATAACTATATTAAAATAAAGCCGGTTTTTTAAATGAATTTATCAAATTTATCAATTAAGGAGACAAATAAGAAGCTTGGCGACAAAGAACTTTCCTGCAAGGAGCTGATAAGTTTCTATATAGGGAGGATCGAGTCGGAAAATATAAAAATGAACGTTTATCTTCAAACTTTTTTTGAAAAGGCTCTTTTTTTGGCTAAAGCAATAGATGAATCAATATTTCAAGGGAGAAAAATAAATTTATTGTCAGGCATACCCTGCGCCATTAAAGATAATATCCTGATAAAAGGGGAGAGGGCGAGTGCGGGGTCAAAAATATTGGAAGATTATACAGCTCCGTACGACGCGACCGTTGTAAAAAAATTGAAAGAGAAACATTCAATCATATTAGGAAAAACAAATCTCGATGAATTCGCCATCGGCTCTTCCGGAGAGCATTCTGCTTTTGGTCCGACAAAAAACCCGCTCGACCATTGTTTGGTTCCGGGAGGATCTTCTTCCGGATCGGCCGCCGCAGTCGGAGCGCGAATGTGTTCTTTTGCCCTCGGGTCGGATACCGGTGGATCTGTAAGGCAGCCGGCATCATTTTGCGGAGTTGTCGGGATGAAACCAACATACGGGGCAATTTCCAGATATGGTTTGATAGCCATGGCTTCATCGCTGGATCAAATAGGAATATTAACAAGAAGCGTTGAAGACGCAGAGAGTGTTTTTGATTCCATAAAAGGAGCGGATAAAATGGATTCAACCAGTTTTGATTTTTTATCGCAATCTCAAGAAGTTGATGTTTCCAAAATGAAAATTGGCGTTGTCAAAGAATCTCTGGGCGAGGGAATAGACAAAAAAGTGCTTGAAGTATTCAGAAAAGCGTTAGAGAATATAGAAAGAGAGGGAATAATCTGCGAAGAGATAAGTTTGCCTAATTTAGAATATGGTTTGGCCTGTTATTATATTTTGATGATAGCCGAAGTTTCGAGCAATCTTGCCCGCTATGATGGGATTAAATATGGCAAAACAGCCAAAGAGGCGAAAAATCTTTTAGAGGCATATTTTGAAACGAGAAAACAATTTTTGGGAAACGAAACTAAAAGGAGAATTATGCTGGGGTCTTATTGTCTTTCCGCGGGATATTACGATGCCTATTATTCAAAGGCCCAACAGGCCCGGATAGAAATTATTAATGATTTTGACCAAGTATTTAAAAAAACGGATTTGCTTTTAATGCCAACCTCGCCTACCTTTCCATTCAAAACAGGGGAAAGGATGACAAATCCCGTTTCAATGTATCTGGCCGACTTATTAACGGTTCCCGCAAATTTAGCCGGCTTGCCCGCAATTTCAATTCCTTTTAAAAATAAAGATATTTTCCCGATAGGCATTCAGCTTGTAGCTCCGCCGAAAAGCGAAGGGAAAATGTTTCAATTCGGAAAATTTTTTGAAAAAATATGTCAGAACTCGAATCAATGAATCAATTTTTAGGGGAAGACATCTGGGGCATTTTTTATTTCGTCTTAAGATTTATTCAATCCCTGAAAATACCATTTATAATAATTTCATTGATATTGCTGGCCGGAATTTTATATTTTGCCGTTTTTACCAATTATTTTTATTACAGATATTTTGAGCAATGGGATGAATACTCCAATTGGAAGACAATTTATCAAGGGGGCCCTAAAAATAAAAAGGCGGGAAAAGAAAAAATCAAAGCCATGTCAATCAGCGAAGAACAAGAAGAGAAAAAAATAACGCATAAACCTCTTGATGAATTAAAGCCGCTTGGAGAATGGGAAAGGATTTTTGAAAAAGCAGAAAGTTCACGAGACATTGATTGCAGATTGGCGCTTGTAGATGCGGACAGATTGCTGAATAAAAAATTGGAGAAATCCGGAATAAGCGGAAGAAATATCGATGAAAGAATAAAGCAAATAATGGACGGTTACAATATTAGCCGAGAAGAGATCCAAGAATTAAATAAATCAAGAGATTTATTAAAAGAGATTTTTATCAATGAAAAAAGGAGAGTTTCCCAAATTAAGGTTAAAGAAGCCATAGCTGTATATAAAAAAATATTTGATCGCGTCCGCGGTTAAAAGGGTTGATTTGCATTATGTTTAATGTATAATTCACAATACATTTTTGTTATTGATAAAATATTTTTCATAATAGCGGGGTGGACCAGTAGTAGGTCGCGGGTCTCATAAGCCCGAAGCGTTGGTGCAATTCCAGCCCCCGCAACAATTTAAAAAAAAACGAATAAAACAGCTTGGGCCAGGGTAGCTCAGCGGTTAGAGCATTCGTTTCATAAGCGAGAGGTCGTGGGTTCAATTCCCACCCCTGGCATAAAAATTAAAAATATGGACCCGTGGTGTAGCCCGGTCAACACGCTTCCCTGTCACGGAAGAGACCGCCGGTTCAAATCCGGTCGGGTCCGCCAGCAAATTTTTTCGCAAAATATTTCAGAGTTTATTAATCGGCATTATGGATAAATTTTGGACTTAATCACACAGAGAGAAACCCTGTTTTTTTGGTTGAAATTTTTTTTGATTCTGATAGGTTGAAAAAATAACCAAAAGGAGGTGAGACGGTGTCCTGCGATACAGCCGTTATCGTGAATGCGCAGGCGGGCGCGGGAATGACTC
>CAZXXF010000017.1:0-11485 GCA_964644805.1 uncultured Candidatus Saccharibacteria bacterium
AAGTGCAGGCGCTTCTTATAATCTGCCCGCCCCCTTCCAAATAACCTCCGTCAATCTCAATCATTATTTTATTTTAACATAAATTTTTATGATATAATTAAAACTAGCTCTAAATATATGCAAGATATCAGATGGCACGCTCAATCGCCCAAAGAAGCGGCAGAAATTCTTAAAGCGGATTTTAACTTCGGGCTTGATGAGGGCTTCATTAGGGAAAGAGAAAAGATCTATGGCAAAAATAAGCTTCCGCAGGAGAAGCCGCTTTCTTCTTTGAAAATATTTTTACACCAGCTTAAAAGCCCCCTTATTTATATTTTAATTGCGGCCGGGACGATAACGATTTTTTTTAAGCATTTCTCCGACGCGGTTGTAATATACGGCGCCGTTTTGCTCAATGCGACGGTCGGCTTTATTCAGGAAAAAAAAGCCTCCAAGAGTTTGAGCGCATTAAAAACTTCCGTCAAGCAAGAAGCCAAAGTGCTGAGAAAGGGGGGATTAAAAATCATAGATGCGGAATATTTATTGCCCGGAGATATTATTTTTTTGGAAGCGGGACAAAAGGTTCCGGCTGACGGCAGGATAATTGTTGCCCAAGATTTAAGCATCAACGAAATGTTTTTAACCGGAGAATGGCTGCCCGCCAAGAAACATTCTGAAACTCTGCCCCCTGACATTCCTTTGGCTGACAGGGATAACATGGTTTATATGGGCAGCGTTATTGAAAGGGGCATTGGCAAAGCGGTTGTGACAGCAGTAGGCATTCAAACAGAAATTGGGAAAATAGCCCAGCTCATAAAAAGAAGCAGGGATGAAAAAACGCCTTATCAAAAAAAAGTCATTCGTTTAAGCAAAATAATCGGCATTTTAATAATTTGCGCCTCTTTTATTGTTTTTATTTTGGGTGCGATTAACCGGAGAGATCTTTTGGAAATGTTTTTAACATCGGTTGCAATGGCCGTAGCCGCGATACCAGAGGGCATGCCTATCGCCATAACGGTTATCCTGGCTTCGGGTATGCAAAGAGTCTTGAAAAAAAGGGGATTGGTTCGAAAAATGGTTTCAGCAGAGACGCTCGGCAGCACTTCTATTATTTGCACCGATAAAACAGGTACGCTGACCGAAGGAAAAATGAAAGTCGCCGGCGTCTACGAAGCGTCCGCTATTTTTAAAAACAAACAATTCAAAACGATTCCCAATGAAAGAGAAAACGCAATTCTAAAAATCGCTTTTTTAAGAAGCGACGCTTTTGTTGAAAATCCGAATGATTCTTCCGATAAATGGCTGGTTAGGGGAAGGCCGACAGACAGGGCGCTTTTATTGGCCGGCATTGAATCTGGCTTGAATAAAGAAAAATTGAATCAAGAATATCCGGAAATTGAGATTATGCCCTTTGATTCCGGCCGAAAATATTCAGCCAGTCTTCATAAAACCAAACAAAAAGAAGTTGTCCTTTATGCCTTGGGCGCCCCAGAAATAATTTTAGGAATGTCGCAAGCCTTAACGGAAGATCAAAAAGAGAAAATAAAGCGAAAGGTTCAAGAGCTGGCTCAAAGAGGCGAAAGAGTCTTAGCGGGCGCCTATAGAAAAATAAAAGAACGGAAAGATCAGGGATTAGGCCAATTGTGCGAAAAAATGACATTTGTGGGATTGATTAGCTTGCACGATCCGCTGAGGAAAGATGCAAAAGAGGCGATTGATACCTGCCGCAAAGCAGGCATGGTTCCAATTATCGTTACGGGCGATCACAAACTTACTGCCAAGGCGGTGGCTCATGAATTGGGCCTGAGGGTGGATGACGAAAGCATAATAGAAGGAAAAGACCTGGAAAACATGAATGATCGTCAATTAAATGAAAAAATAGAAAGAATAAAAATTTACGCTCGGGTAGAGCCGCAACACAAAATGAGGATTATTGAGGCCTGGCAGAAGAAAGGAAAAATAGTGGCTATGACCGGAGATGGAATTAATGACGCTCCGGCATTAAAAAAAGCCGATATTGGAGTGGCTCTTGGCTCGGGCACCGATGTGGCAAAAGAAGCTTCCGATTTGATCTTATTAAGCGATAGTTTTTCTATTGTCGTTGTGGCTATAGAAGAAGGGCGGGGCATTGTCGAGAACATTCGCAGAACCGTTACACTGCTTCTTTCTCAGTGTTCTTCAGAAATAATCTTGATAGGCGCTTGCGTTGTCAGCGGATTGCCCCTTCCCATTTTGCCAGCTCAAATTTTATGGGCGAATTTAATAGAAGGCAGTCCTCAGGGCGTAGCTCTTGGGTTTGAGAAGGGCGATAAAAGTCTGATGAATCTTCCTCCCGAAGATCCCAAAAGCTCCCTTTTGACAAGAGAAATGAAGACAATTATTCTCGGTTTTGGCATTACGGCCTCCATTATATTATTTGGAATGTTTTTGTGGTTATACAAAAATTGGGGCCCATTAAGACTGCCGGGAATAAGGACAATTATCCTTGCCGCTCTTGTCATAAACACGTTTTTTTACGCTTTTTCGTGTCGGAACTTGAGAAAAAATTTATGGCAATATAATCCCTTTTCCAATTTATATCTTACCGGATTTATAATATTCAGTCTTATCATGCTTCTTTTGGCCGTTTATTTCGCTCCTCTTCAGGGAATTCTGCAAACGACGCCCTTAAATTTTTTCCACTGGTTTTTGATTTTAGTCTTGGGAATGATAAATCTGATTCTCATTGAGGGGATAAAATATTACTTCATCATAAAAAGGAAAAGATTTGATAATAAAAATGGCAAGAATTAAAAGAATAGTCTACGCCACGACAACTCTCTGCGGGGCCATTATCGGCGTTGGCATATTTTCTTTGCCATATATCGCCCTAAGAGTGGGTTTTTGGGCTATGCTTTTTTATTTTTTAATCCTTGGCTCTCTAGTAGCCATAATCCATTTATTTTTGGGAGAGCTTTCTTTAAGAGCGCCAGATTACAAGAGATTGCCGGGTTTTGTCGAATTTTATTTAGGAAAAAGAGCCAAAAAAATCGCCTATTTCACAACCATATTCGGATCTTTGGGCGCGCTTTTAGCTTATTTAATCGTCGGCAGCGAATTTTTGCATGACTTATTTTCGCCCATTCTTGGCGGCGATTATCCTTTTTATATTTTCATATATTTTATTATCGGCTCTGTCCTTATTTATTTTGATATAGGGGCGATATCAAAGATTACCTTTTGGGGCTTGGTCATTTTTTTTATAATATTGATCGGGATGTTCTTTTATAACTATCGGCTAATCGATGTTTCCAATTTTTTTAATTCTACAAATCTTAAATTCATTTTTTTGCCATATGGAGCTATCCTTTTTTCTTTATGGGGCGGGTCGATAATACCGGAGATAGAAGAAATACTCAGGGAAGACAAAAAAGCGCTTAAAAAAGTAATTCTTGTTTCCATAGCCGCATCCGCGATTGTTTACGTCGCTTTTATCTGCCTTATTTTAGGGATAAGCGGAGCAGATACTACGCCTTCGGCGATAGGGGGCATAAGGGGCTTTGTCGGAGAAAAAATAATTTTTTTGGCATATATTTTCGGTTTTTTGGCGATATTTACCTCTTTCATAAGCGTGGGGCTGACGTTAAAAAAGATATTTTGGTACGATTTAAAAATAGAAAAAAAGATTTCTTGGACCATCGCCTGTTTTGCTCCTCTTGTTCTTTATCTTTTAGGATTTAAAGATTTTATTCTGGTAATTTCTTTTTTCGGCGGAGTAATGCTTGGCATAGAGGGTATTTTAATACTCCTGATGCATAAAAAGATCGAGCCCAGAAAAATCATCGCTTATCCGCTAATTTTGATTTTTATTTTGGGCATCATTTATGAAATAAAATATTTTTTAAGCAATCAATTATGATAATAATATATATTTTGATATTTTTAATAAGCTGCGCCCTGCTTTATTTTGCGGGAGAATTGGTCGTAGGAGCCCTTATGCGAGTGGCAAGATTTTTGGGCTGGCGCGAATTTGTAGTCGCCTTTTTTGTCATGGCGTTCGCCGCCTCCCTTCCTAATTTTTTTGTAGGAATTTCTTCGGCTCTGCATAAAATTCCACATTTGTCGCTTGGCGACATCGCGGGGAATAATTTAATTGCGATGACGGTAGCGGTAGCGATAGGCGCTTTGCTTACAAAAGAAGGGCTACCGGCCCAAAGCAGGACTGTGCAAACAACGTCTCTTTTCACGATGTTTGCCGCGATTCTTCCTTTTATTTTAATCCTTGACGGGATTCTTTCCCGTCCGGACGGATTAATATTAATAAGTTTTTTTGTTGTTTATAATGTGTGGCTTTTTTCTAGAAAAGACAGGTTTACCAGAATATACGACGGCAATAAAGAACCCCTGATGTTGGGGTTTAAAACATTCTTAAAGGATTTAGGACGAGTGATTTTTGGAATATTGCTTTTTATTGCCGCCGCAGAGGGTATTGTGAGATCGGCTCAAGTTTTTGCCGCCGCTTTACAATTCCCCCTGATTTTAGTTGGAATTTTGATAACCAGCTTTGGCAACGCCCTGCCAGAAATCTATTTTTCCGCAATTTCCGCCAAGCGCGGAGACACGTGGATGATTCTGGGCAACCTGATGGGTTCTGTTATTGTTCCGGCAACGTTAGTTTTGGGCATTGTGGCGCTTATAACCCCGATAATCATTTATGATCTTTCTTATTTCTTTTTAGCAAGATTTTTTCTCATAATTTCTGCGGTTTCTTTTTTCTTTATTTCTAGAACCGGCCATAAAATAACCAAGAAAGAAAGCATCTTTCTTTTGGCTCTTTATATCGTTTTTATTATCGTTACCTTGATAGATTTTTTTATCAAATAATTAATTTTGTTGTTAAAATTAAAAAATTAAAAACATGAAAATTGCCATTCCTTGCCTCGGCGAAACTCTTGGCTCTCCTGTGGATCCTCAATTCTGGAGAGCGAGATTTTTTCAAACATTTAATGAGGCGGGGAGCCAGGATCAAATTATTAAAAATCCATACGCTCATTCGCCCGAAGATTCCGAAATGCTTGCCGTCCAGTTTCTTATTGAAAATGCCATTACGGCTCTAATTGTAGAAGACATAAACCCCGATTTATTCCGCATACTTCAGTCGGCAGGAATGAAAATATTTCTCGGACCGTCTGGTTGTAACGTTAGAGAGTTTATAGAGAAATACCTGAAAAGAGAATTGGACGAGCTTAGAGGGGGTTAATTCCTCGCCCAATTAGGGTGCTTCTATTTTATTAATTTCCCCCTTTATTTTAGAAGCTTTCTCAAACTGGAGATTTCGCCTTGCCAAATCGAGCTGGTATTTTAATTGCCTTAAATACTCCTTTTTAAACTCTTCTTTGGGAAGCTTTTTTTCTCTTTCATCGGGAGAAAGCAAGGACAAAGTGTCTTTTATTTCTTTTACTATTGCCCTAGGCTTTAAATTATTTTTTTCATTATAGCTTTTTTGCGCTTTTCTCCTGCGATTAGTTTCTAAAATCGCTCTTTTCATAGAAGAAGTAACTTTGTCGGCATACATTATGACGTGTCCTTCGGAGTGTCTGGAAGTTCGCCCTATTATTTGAATTAAAGAGGTTTCATCTCTTAAAAATCCTTCCTTGTCGGCATCAAGTATCGCGGTTAAAGAGACTTCAGGCAAATCGAGCCCTTCGCGCAAAAGATTTATTCCTACGAGGGCGTCAAAACGCCCCTTTCTCAAATCAGTTAAGATTTTAGGCCTTGAAAGGGTTTTAATTTCAGAATGAAGATAATTTGCTCTTATGGATTTTTTCTTTAGATAGTCAGATATCGCTTCAGCAAGCCGTTTTGTTATTGTCAGCACCAGAACTCTTTCTTTTTTTTGTTTTCTTAGATCAATCTCTTTTAACAGGTCTTCAATTTGATTTTTAGTCGGCCTTATCTCGATTGAAGGATCAAGAAGATGCGTCGGCCTTATAATTTGCTCTATTATCTGCGCCGAATGTTTCTTTTCGAAAAATGATGGGGTTGCCGAAACAAATATCGCCTTATTGATTCTTCGCAGGAATTCATCGAAACTAAGGGGCCTGTTGTCTATCGCAGAGGGAAGTCTAAATCCATATTGGATAAGCGTTTCTTTTCTGGATTTGTCTCCAAAATACATTCCGCGAATTTGAGGCATGGTAATATGCGATTCATCGATAAAAATTAAAAATTTTCTTTCTTTCCTGCCGCCCGGGCGACGAAAATAATCAATCAGGGTAAATGGCGCTTCGCCTTTTTTTCTCAATTCAAGATGCCTTGAATAATTTTCAATGCCGGGACACCATCCAGTCTCTTTAATCATTGCCAAATCATAATCGGTTCTTCTTTTTATTCTCTCCGCCTCAATTATTTTACCCGCTTTTTTTAATTTTAAATATTGATTTTCTAATTCAATCTTTATGTTGGAAAGCGCCGCATTGATTCCGCTTTTTTCTGCCGGCCAAAACTTAGCGGGCCATATTTCCATTTTTGCCACCGGTTTAAATTTTCCGAAGGGAATCTCTCCGACAAACATGCTCTTTATTTTTTCTTTTTCAATTTCAATTCTTATTATCTGGTCTTTCCCGGGAGGCCAAACATCGATGAAATTTATTCTTTTTCTGAATTTTCCCCTCCAAAGCTGATAATCGTCTCGCTCATACTGAAGATCGAGAAGGCGGGATATTAACTGATCCGTTTTCACTAATTGGCCCCTTTTTAAAATTAAAGAGATTTTTTGATAATTAATCGGAGATCCGAGATTGTAAATGCAGGAGACGGAGGCGACGACTATGGTTTTGCCCCCTGAAAGAAGAGATTGAACCGATTCGTGGCGCAGCCGATCAATTTCTTCATTTATTTTTGCGTCTTTTTCAATATAAGTGTCTGTTTGGGGAATATATGATTCTGGCTGGTAATAATCATAGTAAGAAACAAAATAACAAACATTATTTTTTGGGAAAAAAGCCCTGAATTCTTCGTAAAGCTGGGCAGCGAGAGTCTTATTCGGGGAGATAACGAGAGTCGGCAGCTGGGTTTTTTCAATGATTTTGGACATTGTGAATGTTTTGCCCGATCCTGTCACGCCCAAAAGAGTTTGGAATTTATGTCCTTTCTTCAGTCCGGTCGATAAGCCGTTAATGGCTTTGGGCTGGTCTCCCGCAGGCTTAAATTTTGACAATATCCTAAAATTCATTGAATTTTCAAATTTTTAATCCTCCTTTTCTTTTGATAATTAATCGCGAATCTGTGCGCTTCGCCCCTTATCCTTAAAAACAAATTTTTGACGATCGGAGGAAAATCATCAATCAGAACATATCTTTTGGAATAGGGAGAAAATATTTTTCCCGAATGTTTTTTATTTTTTGCCAAAACTAAGACAGGAATATTAATTTTTTTGGCCGCTTTAAGCTGCGGTTTCCCGCCGTCGATTAGAATAAGGTCGGGGATTTTCCATTCAAAATGTCCCATTCTTCTTAAAATTATTTCCCGCAACGATTTTACGTCGTTTTGATTTTTTACAGTTTTTATTTTAAATTTTCTATAATCAGATTTTTTTCTGCGATCTCCGTCAAAAACGATCATTGAGCCGGCCGCCAAAGATCCGGAAAGATTTGAAATGTCGTATGCCTCGATCCTTTTGCTTCTCCCCAAATAGATTTCAATTAAAACCTTAAAAGATTGAATAATTTTTTGATACTCCTTTTTCTTTTTTTTAACGCAGGGGCCGAAACACAGACCAAGGTCATGGTAAATACAGGTCTTGTCCGGCAAATTATCGCAGCTTCTGAACGGAATTATTTTCCTTAATTCTTTCAAAAAACGCCTTAATTCTTTTCCGCCCACAAACGGACCTAAAAAGTTTGTAGTTTTTAGATTTAATTTCTGATTTCTTAATTTTTTTCCGTGCGTTAAAAATATTTTGGGAAAATCTTCTTTTGTGACGGCGATAAAAATATAATTTTTTCCGCCCTTATAATCAATATTGTATTTTGGCTGATATTTTTTAATCATTTCAGATTCCAAAATAATCGCCTCTTTCTCATTTCTGCATTCAAAAAAATCAAAGTTTTGAATTTTTGGCACGAAATTCCAAAACTTTTTATTTTCAGTTTTGAAATGAGAAGCAACCCTTTTTTTTAAATCCTTTGCCTTTCCAATATAAAGAATTTCTTCATTCGCGTCTTTAAATAAATATATGCCGGGCAACGAGGGAAGTTTTTCAATTTTTCTTTTTATGTTTTCCATTATTTTTAAATCTATCACCAATCTGGAGTTCAAGGAAGAATCGCGCCTGACATATCTTCAAAAAGGACGCAAAAAGATGTATAATAAATTGTTTTATGGAACAAGAATTCATCGAGCTGAAAGGAGTAAGGGTGCACAACCTAAAAGGGGTTGATTTAAAGATTCCCAAAAACAGATTGGTGGTTATTTGCGGCATTTCCGGATCGGGAAAATCTTCTTTGGCTTTTGACACTATTTACGCGGAAGGACAAAGGAGATATTTAGAAAGCTTGTCCTCTTACGCGCGACAATTCTTGGGCGGATTAAAAAAGCCCGACGTGGATAAAATTGAAGGCCTTTCTCCGACTATAGCCGTTAATCAAAAAACAATTTCTTCCAATCCCCGTTCAACGGTCGGAACAATTACCGAAATATACGATTATCTGAGACTTTTATTCGCTCACATAGGAAAAGCTTACTGCCCAGAATGCAATCGTCCGGTTTCCTCGCAGGCGCCTCATCAAATATCAGAAAAAATTTACAATGCAGCTCTTAACGGATGGGTTTCTATTTTTGCGCCGGTTGTCTCGGGTAAAAAAGGAGAGCACAAGGGAATAATTGAAGAAATTGATCGCGATGGTTGGCCTCAAATCAGGATTAACGGAATTTTATACCCGATTGAAGAGGCGCGGGAAAAGATGCTCGACAAAAAGAAAGCTCACAACATTGATATTCTGGTTGACAGAACAACTCTGAAAGAATATCAAATAATTTCATTATCCAACAAGGGCGCGGTCGGGAAAAAAGAAAAACAAGCTATTTCCAGAAGAAACGATAAAATAAAGCAAATCTTCAAAGAAGAGAAAGAAAGAATTTTAGATTCGACTAAAAAGGGGCTTGAAATCGGCAAGGGGAGAATTAGCGTCGTTTTCGGCCAGAACAATCAGGCAAAAGAAGAAATTTTTTCTCAGCTCCTTTCATGTCCAAACTGCGACGTCTCTTTTCCAAAAATTGAACCGCGCTTGTTTTCTTTTAACAGCCCTTATGGCGCCTGCGATCTGTGTCAAGGGTTGGGAATGTTGTTGAAAGCCGACCCCGATCTTATCATCAGCCCATCTCTTTCAATCAACGAAGGGGCTATTTTGCCCTGGTTTGCTTTAAGCAGATTTTCGCTTCGCTCGCTTAATGTTTATAGCCAAAAATTTGCCATAGAAGAATTGGCCCACAATCATAATTTTTCTCTGGACGAGCCTTTTTCCGAAATTTCAGAAAAAAATCAAAATCTTATTCTTTACGGGGAAAGATCAGAAAGAACGAATCATGACGGGGTTATACCCAGAATGGAAAAAGTTTATCACGAAACAGCGTCGGATTATGTGCGCGAAGAACTTTCCAGATATATGCAGGAAACAGTTTGTCCGAAATGCCGGGGTGCGCGGCTTAGAAGAGAGTCTTTATCAATAAAAATTAAAAATAAAAACATCTACGAAATCGCCCTGGATTCGATAAGCGAAAATCTGAAATTTTTCGAAGAACTGCCAAAATCGTTGTCTTTTTCCGAGCAGAAAATTTCTCAACCGTTGATTAGAGAAATAATCCACAGACTTCATTTTTTGATTGATGTCGGCGTTGAATATATCAATTTGAAAAGGGAGGCGGCCAGTCTTTCGGTGGGGGAGAACCAGCGCATTCGTTTAGCCTGTCAGCTCGGCTCCGGGCTTTCAGGGGTGATTTATGTTTTAGACGAGCCGACGATAGGCCTTCATCAAAGAGATATCAATAGTCTCGTAGGAGTTTTAAGGCGCTTGGTCGATCAAAAAAACACAGTTATAGTCGTGGAACACGACAGAAGAATAATGGAATCAGCCGATTGGATTGTTGAAATAGGCCCGGGAGCGGGAATATCAGGGGGAAAGCTGGTTTTTGAAGGAAAATATAAAGAAATAATCAGATCAAAAACAATCACCGGGCTTTATCTTTCAGGAAAATTAAAAGTTCAGACCAAAAAAACAGAGGACGAAAAAGAATCCAAAATAAATTGGTTGGAATTGCGGGGCGCCAATCAATTTAATTTGAAAAGCGTTAATTTAAAAATTCCTTTGGAAAAATTCGTTTGCGTTGCCGGCGTTTCCGGTTCGGGCAAAAGCACTCTTGTGATCGAGACCCTTGCCAGGGCGCTCTTGAGAGATTTTTATCGGCAGAAAAGGATAATGCCCGGCAATTATCTGAAGATAGCGGGCAGGGAATTTTTAAATAGAATTGTTATGGTTGATCAAAGCCCGATTGGCAGGACTCCTCGCTCCAATCCGGCAACTTATACCGGCGTTTTTACTCCGATTAGAAAATTGTTCACTCAAACCCATCAGGCGCGAATGAAGGGCTATAATCAAACTTATTTTAGTTTCAATACAAAGCTGGGCAGATGTCCCATTTGCGCCGGTGAAGGATTTAAAAAAATTGAAATGTATTTTTTGCCCGATATTTATATAGAATGCGATGTTTGCGGCGGAAAAAGATTTGCCCCAGAGGTTTTAAAAATACAATACAACTCTAAAAGCATAAGCGATGTTCTTGGTTCAAGCATAGAAGAAGCAAAAAACTTTTTTTCAAGCATTCCGGTCATTAAAGATAAGCTCCAGCTTCTATGTGATGTCGGATTGGGCTACCTTAAATTAGGTCAAAGCGCAAATACCCTTTCGGGCGGAGAATCTCAAAGAATAAAATTGGCATATGAGTTGTCAAAAAGAGAAACCGGAAAAACAATCTATATTTTAGACGAACCAACAGTTGGCCTCCATTTTGAGGATATTAAGAAATTGTTAAATATTTTAAGAAGATTATCCCAAAAAGGAAACAGCGTTTTGGTAATAGAGCACAATCCAGACGTTATTAAGGAATCAGATTGGATAATTGAATTAGGCCCGGAGGGGGGAGAAAAAGGCGGCAGAATAGTTTTTCAAGGGACGGTTGATCAATTGAAAAAATCGGGAACTTGGACGGCCAAGTTTCTTAAATAGCCATCTATTGACACAATTAAGATAAGGGAGTATTATAGTGTTCAGTTGGGGAAAATTCCTCGGTTAATATTATTAAAAGGGTTAGCTGAGCGGTCGGCTCCTCAAAATTAAAATTGAAAGAAAAATAGAAATAATTTTGGGAATAATCCCCATTGGGGGGATAAATGTAATTTCTCCAGAGTTATTTTCCAATCTAATGGAGAAGAAGCTTTACGTAGGTAATCTTCCTTATGAGACTACCGACG
>CAZXXF010000018.1:0-10778 GCA_964644805.1 uncultured Candidatus Saccharibacteria bacterium
ATGTCGTAAGGCAGGGGATGCTTGAGGCAAGAGGAGATTATCGCATTTTCAGCGACGCTGACAATTCTACCAGCATTGATCATATAGAAAGGATGTGGCCCTGGTTTGAAAAAGAATACGATGTCGTCATAGGATCAAGAGATGTTAAGGGTTCTGTTTTAAATCCGCCCCAACCATGGTTCAGAAGAGTTATTTTCGGAAATGGTTTTAAACTTATAAGAAAAATAATAATCGGGCTCTGGGATCTTCATGACACCCAATGCGGATTTAAATGCTTTAGTAAAAGAGCAGCGGATGATATTTTTTCCAGGGCAAAAATCGACGGATTTGCTTTTGACGCCGAAATTTTAAAGCTTTCAAGGCGATTTAATTATAAAATAAAAGAAGTGCCGATCACTTGGATTAATGACTTGGAATCAAAGGTAAAGTTAAAGCATGTTTTTAAGATGTTTATTGAAATGTTGAAGCTTAGAAAGGATTTAATCATCGGAAAATATGGAAAAAAGTGAATCCAATCCTTTTCCGTCTCAATTGAGATATGATTTGGTGTCAAAAGATTGGGTTGTCATCGCCACGGGCCGGGCGAAAAAACCACAGCTTTTCAGACAGAAAAAAAAAGAGCAAAGAAGGATGATTCATTCCAGAGATTGCCCCTTTTGCCATATAGAGACCCAATTGCCTCCAACTCTTCTTTTTGCCGACGGCATAAGGCATGATCTTGAAAATAAACAAGGAAAGATAAACAAAAACTGGACAACCGCCGTGATTCCCAACAAATACCCGGCTTTTTTGCCTCATCCCAAGCTTAATAAAAGAACAGAGGGAGGTGTTTATCAAACGATGAACGCTGTCGGATTCCATGAGGTCGTCATTACCAAGAGCCACACTAAAAGCATAGCGAAATTTTCTTTGAAAGAAATCAAAGAGCTGATTGACGTTTATCAAGCAAGATATCTTGATTTGATGAAGAAGAAATTCGTAAATTACATTTCCATATTTCATAACCATGGACAGCAGGCAGGCGCCTCAATGGAACATCCTCATTCTCAGATAATTACAACACCCCTTATCGATTCCGATCTAAGAAAAGCTCTTATAAACGGACGCAACTATTTTAAAAAATTTAAAGAGTGCGTTTATTGCAAAATGAATAAATGGGAAACAAGGGTGAAAAAAAGAATTATTTTTGAGAACAATAATTTTATCGCAGTTTGTCCTTTTGCCTCTAAGGCCGCTTTCCAAGCCATCATCTCACCAAAAAAACATCTTTCTTATTTTGAGCAGATAACCGAAAAAGAAAAAGTTGACTTAGCTCGGGCCTTTAAGTCGGTTTTTGCCAAATTGGAAAGGGGCCTTAATAATCCCGCGTATAATTTTTATCTTCATACCGCCCCCTGCGACAGCAAAAAATACCCCTTTTATCATTGGCACTGGACCATTATTCCCAAAACGTCAACTTGGGCCGGATTCGAAATAGGAACTAGAATCGAAATTTCCACCATAGAACCGGAAAGGGCGGCTGAATATTTAAGAAGTCAAAAAACATGAAGCCACTAATAGTCGGAAATTGGAAATGTAATCCTTCTTCCCTGAGAGATGCGATAAATATTCTCAACAGAATAAAAAGAGAAGCGAGCTCCCTTAAAAAGGCCGAGATGGTTATTTGTGCTCCTTTTGTTTATCTTTGGCCTCTAAAGAATATTTCTAAAAATAAGCTCGCATTAGGCGCCCAAGATGTTTTTTTTGAAAAGAAAGGGCCTTTTACCGGCCAGATTTCTCCGTTGATGATTAAAGATTCCGGATGCAAGTACGTGATTGTCGGGCACAGCGAAAAAAGAAAATCAGGGGATACAAACGAAATCATAAACAAAAAAATAAAAAAAGCAATTTCTTGCGGATTAAACATCATCCTTTGCGTTGGCGAAGATAAAAACGCTCAGAAAACAAAAAAGACTTTTGAAACAATATACAGCCAATTAAAAGAAGGATTATCTGGATTACCCAGGGCGCGCATGAAAAATATTATCATTGCTTATGAGCCTGTTTGGTCAATAGGTACGGGAAAGTTTTGTCCGGTTGACGACACAATGGTCATACATATTTTTATCAAAAAAACGATTATAAAACTTTTCGGGAGACAATCGGTTCAAAAAATGAGGATCATTTATGGAGGAAGCGTTAATCCGGCGAATGGAAAGGATTATATAGAAAAAGCGCTTATGCATGGTTTATTGATAGGGGCGGAATCTTTAACCGAAGGATTTTCTCAAATAATAAAAAAGATATAACCGCGGACTATATTCTTATGAAAGATATAAAACTTGGAAAATTTTTTAATCCGACAGGTGGATATATGGATTTCCAGTCAATGATTGAAGAAATTCTTTTTTATTTTAAAGAGAAATCAGACAAATCTTACGAGGTTGTTTTGGGTTGCGATTCTTCTTCAGAGAAAGAGCCGTTTTTTCCAGTAGCGATAGTTCTTCTTAGAAAAGGAGAGGGCGGAAGGTTTTTTTTAAAAAAGATAAAATACCGCCAAAGAAAATTTTATAACCTCCACCAGCGCATTTTAGAAGAAGTTTTTTTATCTTGTCGGATGGCGCTTGTGTTAAAGGAAGAAATAGAAGGGGAAATAAAAAACAAAATACCGGGGCTGAAGCTTGAATTTAAATACATACACGCAGACGTCGGAACAAACGGATTAACCAGAGATATGGTTAAAGAGGTTATCGGTCTAATAAAGGGCAATGGTTTTGAAGCAAAAATTAAGCCAGAATCTTTTGCGGCTACTGTGGTCGCAGATCGTTATTCTTAATAATTTTAACGGTTAACGGTTTATGGAATCTTTCGAAAAAATCCGCAAAAATTTTCTTCATTTTTTTGCCGGCAAGGATCATATTATTGTTGACGGCTCTTCTCTTATTCCCGAAGATCCCTCCGTTCTTTTTACCACCGCCGGGATGCAGCAATTCAAAGCCTATTTTTTAGGGAATAATTCGCCTTACGGATCAAAAGTCGCTACTTGTCAGAAATGCGTAAGAACTTCTGATATTGAAAGTGTTGGCGATGAAACCCATCTCACTTTTTTCGAAATGCTTGGAAATTTCAGCTTCGGAGATTATTTTAAAAAAGAAACAATAGAAATGGCCTTGGAATTTTTAACCAAAAAATGCCTGTTAGATATTGAAAATCTCTGGGTAACTACTTTCAGGGGAGAAAAATTATTAATGCCCGATAAATTATCAAAAAAAATATGGGAGAATATTGGAATTCCGAAACACAGAATTTGCGATTTTGGCAGGAATTATAATTTTTGGGGGCCAACTGGAAATTCAGGTCCCTGCGGACCAACTACGGAAATATATTTTGATTTGACTGATAAGCCGTGCAAGAGAGGAGAAAACTGCATTCCAAATTGCGGCTGCGGTCGTTTCTTGGAAATTTGGAATTTGGTATTCAACGAATATTATCAAGACGAAAACAAGAAATTGACGCCCCTTAAAAAAAGGGGGGTAGATACGGGCATGGGCTTGGAAAGAATTGTTATGATTATCCAGAAAAAAGATTCTATTTTTGAAACCGATCTTTTTAGCCCGATTATCGAATCTCTCAAAAAGAATTCCTTTATTCCCAAAAACCATTTCAGCCTCCATTCACGGTCAATGAGGATAATCGCGGACCATTTAAAAGCGGCTTCATTCTTAATCAAAGAGGGAATATCGCCCTCCAAGAGCGATAGGGGCTATATTTTAAGAAGACTTTTGAGAAGATCTGTTCGTTATGCTAAAATAATAGAGCTAAGCGAACAGGGCTGGCACGATGCGATTCAAAACATCATAGAACTTTACAGAAAAAATTACCCCGAATTGGAAGAAAATTCTCAAAAAATTTTTGAAATAATTTTTGAAGAAAGAGAAAAATTTGCGAGAACCCTTCAAAAAGGATTAAAAGAATTTGAAAAAATAAATCATGGAAGAAAGATAAGCGGAAAAAAAGCTTTTTTTCTGTACGAAACCCATGGATTTCCATTAGAGCTTATTGTTGAACTGGCGAAAGAAAGGGGATTGTCGATCGATATAAATGATTTTTATAAAGCGCAATTAGAACATCAGAAGATTTCAAGGGTAGGAGCTGAAAAAAAATTTTCCGGGATTGGTCCAGAAAAGGGCGCCAGCGGAACGGATAGAGAGAAAATCAGCAAACTACATACTGCGACGCACTTATTACAAGGTGCCTTAAGGCAAGTTTTGGGAGCTGAAGTCAGACAAATGGGCTCTGATATTAATCCAGAAAGATTAAGATTTGATTTTTCTTTCCAAAGAAAGATTGAGGAAGACGAAAAAAAAGAGATAGAAAAAATCGTAAATCAAAAAATAAAAGCCGATCTTTTCGTTAAAAAAATAGAAATACCATTTAAAAAAGCCCAGGAAATGGGGGCGATGGCTTTTTTTGAAGAAAAATATCCAGAGAATGTCAGTGTTTATTCTATTGGAGACGATAAATCAAAAGATATTTTTTCGCTGGAAGTTTGTCTCGGTCCTCATGCTGAAAGAACGTCTTCGTTAGGAGTTTTTAAGGTAATAAAAGAAGAAGCTGTCGGGGCGGGGATAAGAAGAATAAAAGCAATACTAAACTAAAAAGATTTAAAAAATAAAAACATGGTTAAATTCAAAGCTTATGACATAAAGCCGCTTGATGGCGATCCAGGTTGCGTCGGCGATGAATGCTTGGGCGATAAAAAAAATGATGGCAAAAAAATAGAAAACGCTGACCGCGGAAACAAAAAGGCGCGGATAAAAGCTAAAAAACAAATATCTCGCTTGAGCTTTGCGACTCGGAAAAAAATTATTCTTATTTTTCTTGGCGCAATAATTTTATTTTTTATTATTATTCAAGTTGTTAGCGCCTCTAAAGCGTTAATTGAGATATGGCCGGATGTTAGGGAGGTTGAATATCAAGTCGCGTTAACAGCGGATCAGAACCAAAAAGAAATAGACGTTATCGCCCAAAAAATCCCGGCCTTTATGCTGGAAAAAGAAATTTTAGTAACAAGGGAGTTCCAATCTCCGAAAATCAGCATAGGAAGCAAATCAAAAGGCACAATCCGCGTTCACAGCAAACATCATTTGCCCGTAACGCTTGTCGCCAATACGAGATTTTTATCGGCCACAGAGCCAACAAAACAATTTATGGCTGTTAAAGGATTCACCGTTCCCATAAAGGGATTTGTTGATGTTGAAGTAGTTGCCAGCCAAGACGGTAGCGATTATAATATCAGTCCCACTACTTTTTCAATCCCCGGCTTGAGAAATTTCTCTCCTCCAGAGCTTTATTACAATATCTACGGAAAATCTACAGAATCGATGTCTGGAGGAAAAACAGAAGATGTGCCAAGAATTGATCAGGAATCAATAATTAAAGCCGAGGAGGAGACCAAAAAAGAAGCTCGAAAGGAAATTTCAAGAGAGCTAATTAATCTGGCAGGAGGGGAGTTTAAGATTTTATCTGAAAGCATCAATGCGGAAATATTAGAGGCATCTCCCGTGGGCGCAAAAACGGGAGATCAGAAGGAAAGTTTCTTATATAGGATAAAAATTAAAGGCAACGCCTTGGCTGTTAAAAATAATCAGCTTTTTAACTTTATTTTAAAATACCTAGATCTAAAAATTCAAAAAGATCAAGATATAAACCGAACAAAAGTTAGGATAAGCAATGTTTCGGAAAACATTGATAAAGAAAACGTTGCCACTCTTGAAGTCTTGTTTTCCGCGCCAATTTTTTCAAAGATAGACGAATTTACCATAAAAGAATTGGCTAAGTCTCAAAGGAAGAAAGATATTAAAAAATACTTATCTGAGATATACCCCTTCATGAGGGAAGAGCCGAAAATACAATTTCATCCGGCATTTATGAGGAAAGCGCCTCAAAATCTCGAAAACATAGAGATTAAAATCAAATTTGAATAAAATATTATTATTCATTTGATAAAGTCTTGACCGTCTGATAAAATATTGCTATACTTTTTCACATTGTCTTTAAAAAAGCAATTTCTGCTAAAGAGATATTTTAGCGGAATAAAGGTAAATGCCCAAAAATAAAACTTATAAAACTGAAGGAATAGTGGTTGAATCTTTGCCTAATGCCACTTTTAGAGTGAGGTTGCAAGACGGCAAAGAAATTTTGGCCCATTTGGCCGGAAAATTAAAGATTTATAGGATAAAAATTCTTCCCGGAGACAGAGTAGCATTAGAGCTTCCCACCCCGAATGATTTAAGGGGAAGAATTACTTATCGCCAAAAATAATAAGATACGTTTAGAAAAGATTTTTTTATGAAAGTAAGGCCATCAGCAAAAAAAATTTGCCAAAAATGTAAAATCGTCAAAAGAAAAGGGCGGATTTATGTTATTTGCGAGAACAAAAAACACAAACAGAGGCAGGGTTGATTTCGGCAGTAATAAAAAAAATAAAAAAGCATTAAGATATTCAATATGGCGCGCATATCGGGCGTAAATATTCCGGATAATAAAAAGGTGGAAATAGGTCTATCCCGCATTTATGGTTTAGGCAGGGCATTGAGCAGAAAAATCATTTTAGAAAATAAAATAGACCATCAAAAGAAAATTGCAGATTTGACCCCTGAAGAAACCAATAGAATTCAAGATTATATTTCAAAAAAGTTTAAGGTCGAAGGTGATTTGAGAAGAGAGATCATGATGAACATAAAAAGGTTGAAAGAAATAGGAACTTGGCGAGGAACAAGACACATTAAAAGACTGCCGGTCAGGGGCCAAACGACCAGGGTAAATTCGAGAACGATTAGGGGTAATTTGCGGAAAACAGTCGGCTCGGGGAGGAAGCCGCCGCCATCTCCAACCTAAATGATATGAAATTAATTTAAATTATTATGGGAAAAAAGAAAGTCATTCAGCAAACAGAAGAAGAGGCTTTAAAAGAAAGAGAAGAGCTTGAAACCAAAATTCAAAAAATTTCTCCGCTTAAAGCAACGAAAAAAGTAAACAGGGGAATGGTTTTTATTACCTCAACATACAACAATACGATTTTAACGCTTGCTGATTCCGAAGGTAATGTTTTAGCTTGGGTTAGCGCCGGAAAAATAGGATTCAAGGGGACTAAGAAGGGTACTCCTTATGCGGCCGCGAAGGCAGCCGAAGTTTTAGCCGAGACAATAGAAAAAATAAAACTTGATGAGATTGCGGTAAAAATAAAAGGGATAGGCACGGGCAGAGAATCGGCTTTAAGGACTTTGGCGACGAAGGGAATCAATATTTCATCAATAGAAGATGTTACACCGATTCCTCACAATGGGTGCAAAAGACGGAAACCGAGAAGAGTATAAAAAATAAAATCAATTTTAATTAACAATGGAAAAGAAATCACAATGCAGAATTTGCCGGAGAATGGGTAAAAAACTTTTTCTCAAAGGGGAAAAATGCAACAGTCAAAAATGCCCCCTGATTAAAAAACCCTATCCGCCCGGAAACAAAAAGAAAAGAAGAATCGGCGGTTTTTCAGAATACGCCAAAGAGCTTCAGGAGAAGCAAAAGCTTAAGAATTGGTATGGCTTGAATGAAAAACAGCTTAAAAGATATGTCCAAGAAGTTCTTGAAAAAAGCCGGAAAGGATCTGCAAAAGTTCAAGATGCCACAGAATCCTTAGTTCAAAGATTAGAATTGCGCCTAGATAATGTTGTTTATCAGATGGGGATAGCTCAATCAAGGCGTTTGGCAAGGCAGATAGTTTCGCACGGCCATTGTTTTGTTAATAACCGGGCAGTCGATATCCCAAGCTATTATTTAAAGAAGGGCGACAAAATAAGCGTTAAGACGAATTCCATCCAAAAAGCATTTTTTAAAGATTTGAGCGCTAAAATTAAAAAATACCAACCGCCCGCCTGGTTGAAATTAAGCCCGGAAAACCTGGAGGCCGAAATTATCGGCATGCCGTCTGTTGAAATCGCCGCGCTGCCATCGGATATTACATCTGTTTTTGAATTTTATTCAAAATAATATTACATCCGTTTTTGAATTTTATTCAAAACCAAAAAATCATCGTCAAATTTTAAAATTAAATTTTTCTAAAAATATGATTCCTTTGCCCACCGTTTTTAAAATTACCGAAAAGAAAGATAACTATGCTCAATTTGTTTTAGAGGCTCTTTATCCGGGATATGGGATCACAATAGGAAACACCCTAAGGAGAGCGCTTTATTCTTCTTTGGGTGGGGCCGCGGTCACAGAGGTGAAAATAAAGGAAGTACAGCACGAATTCTCGACCATTCAGGGAGTAATAGAAGATGTAATTCACATCTGTCTTAATCTTAAAAAATTAAGATTTAAAATGTTCGGAGATGAACCCATAAGAGCGACCCTCAGGGCGGGCGGCCAAAAAAAAGTGAAGGCCGGAGATTTTGATTTTCCCTCTCAATTGGAATTAATAAACAAAAATCAGCATATTGCCACCTTGACGAAAAAAGATGCGGTCCTTGAAATTGAGATTATTGTCAGAAAAGGGGTGGGCTACGAGACAAGAGAAATGAGACTTAAAGAGAAACTGCCTGCCGGATTGATATCGCTGGACGCGATTTATACGCCGATCAGAAGAGTTAATTTTCACGTTGAAAATATAAGGTTTGGAGAAAGAACCGATTTTGACCGCCTTTTTATAAGCATTGAAACCGACGGCACCATTCAGCCCGAAGAGGCTTTTCTGAGGGCAAATGATATTTTAATTAAACATTTTTTATTTATAAACGAAGAAAGCGCTAAAGTTGTTAATTTGCCAGTTGCGGGAGGCGAAGAAATTAAAAAAGAGACTGCCCAGAAAGAGAAGCAGGCATCGGAAGATATTTTTAAAAAACCGGTGGCCGATCTTAAAATTTCCAAAAGAACGATTAATTCCTTAGAGGGCGCCGGGGTAAAAACCGTTGGCGGGCTAATCAAGAAGAAAGAAAAAGATCTTTTAGAAATGGAAGGTCTGGGCGAAAAAGGATTAAAAGAGATTAAAAAAGCGCTGAAAAAGATGGGAATGGAAATTAAGGCCGATTAAATTTATGTGGAAAAGAAAAAAGGGGAGAAAATTTCATAGAGAAACAGATCAAAGAAGGGCATTTATCAAATCATTGCTCGAAGCCTTTATAATGAAAGAAAAAATTAAAACAACTCTTGCGCGAGCTAAGGAAATTTCAGGCATTGCGGAAAAATTAATTACCAGGGCAAAATCTCAAAGTTTAAGCGCTAGAAGGGAGGCGTCGAAAAAATTGTCTTACAAAGCATCTAAAAAATTGATTGATAAAGTAGTTCCTCAATATAAAGAAAGAAATGGGGGATATACTCGTATTTTGAAAGTTGGCCCGCGCAAAGGAGACGGGGCCGAGATGGCGATTATTGAATTTGTTAAATAATTTATATGAAAAAGAACGTCATTTCAAGGAAAAAACACAATATTGACGCATCGGGAAAATCTTTAGGCAGATTAGCTTCCGATATCTCCATTTTGCTTCAGGGGAAAAATAAAGCCGATTATGCTCCACACAAGGACGCCGGCGACATTGTTTTCGTAAAAAATATCGAAAAAATAAAATTAACCGGCAAAAAAATTGAAAAAAAGAAGTATTATTACCATACGAGTTATCCCGGGGCGTTAAAAGAAGTTCCCGTCCAAAGATTAATCAAAAAAAACCCCCGCCAAATGATTCAACTTGCCGTTTTGGGAATGCTGCCAAAAAACAAACTCAGGAAAAGAATGATTCAGCGGTTAAAAATTGAAATAAATTCTAATTAATAATATATGGTTTCTTCTAAACAAGAAAGATCCAAAACAATCCAAAAACCGAGGAAGAAAGTTAAAAAAGAATTAGCCAAAACGATCAATCAAAGATATACCGAAACAATCGGCCGGAGAAAAAGAGCAATCGCGAGAGTGAGGTTTTTTAGTGAAAAAAGGTTGAAAGAAATTATTGTGAATGAAAGACCTTATGTTGAATATTTCCCCAGCAACGAGATGCAGACGATACTTTTATCGCCGATGAATTTAGTTAATATCGAAAAGGATTTCAAAATTATCGTCAGGGTTAAAGGAGGCGGTGTTCACGCTCAATCGGAAGCGATAAGACACGGATTTGCCCGCGCGCTTGTCAAAATTAATAGTGATTATAAGAAAAGATTAAAACAGGCAGGTTTTCTTACCAGAGATTCAAGAGAAAGAGAGAGAAAAAAATTCGGATTAAAAAGAGCAAGGCGCGCTCCTCAGTGGTCAAAGAGATAAAATTAATTGACTCCCTCCATTTTGCGGAGGGAGTTTTATTCCTTGATCGGGGTTAAAAATGGAGTATAATCATATAACTGATAAAAATAATGAAAAACAATAAAAAAGCGGCCAAAGAAATTTCGTTATTTAACACTTCAAGGCACGCAAGAAAAATAAACGTAGCCACTCTTCTGACGCCCCAAGAAGTTTCGGAAAGACTAAGACTGAAAAGGGCGACCGTTTGGCATTATATTCGCGAAGGGAAATTAAAGGCCATAAGGTTCAACAAAAGAACTTGGCGAATTTTGGAAAAAGATCTCAATAAATTTTTAAAACAGTGCAGGCGATAGGATTACTGCACAAAATATCCGATTGCTTAGCCAGATTTTGGTTTTTCTTCCTTTGGTCTCGTTAATTTGACTTTTAAATAAGTTTAAATTATAATAATGAAACCAAAGGAGGCGGACTCTAACCCCTCAAGCCGAACACTCGGCTTTTTTAGTTTCTTCGA
>CAZXXF010000019.1:0-10755 GCA_964644805.1 uncultured Candidatus Saccharibacteria bacterium
CGGACAAGGGCGATAAATTCTCCGAAGTTTTCAGGCGTTATGGGAAAATCTTTTTTAATGAAATCCCTGCCCCCCAAAAGGCCTAAAGCGTCTGTCAGAAGGTAGTTAGACGCTCCCTGAATAAGATTTTTTTCTTCAGTGGGCTTTATTTTTTTATCTCTTGCCCATTTTAAAAGCTCGCTTATCGACTTCTCAAAATATTCGCTTAAATCTCTGTTGGAAATTAAGGTTTCAACCGCCTGTCCGCTTATCGCGAATTCGCCTTTTAATCTTCTTCTCTTTTCTTGTGGAAGCTCGGGAATCGTTTTTTTTATCTCCTCAAGCTCTTCTTTTCTTATCTCAAGCAAGGGGAGATCCGGTTCTGGAAAATAGCGATAATCATGAGCATCCTCTTTTTCTCTCTGAACGAACGTTTCTTGTTTCTGAGAATCCCATCCCATCGTTTGCTGGATTATTTTTTCCCTTCTGCCAAGCATTTTGCCCTGTCTTTTTATTTCATATTCTATCGCCCCCTCAACGGATCTAAAAGAATTTAGGTTTTTAATCTCAACTTTTGTTCCCAAGTTTTTAGATTTGAGATTTGGATTTTGGAATAAGCTTACATTGGCCTCTACGCGCAATTGTCCTTTTTCCATATCCGCGCTGGAAACATCCAAATATCTTAAAATTAACTGCAGCTCTTTGGCAAAGTCGGAGGCCTCTCTTGCTGATTCTATGTCCGGTTCCGTCACAAGTTCCATCAAAGGAACGCCAGCGCGGTTAAAATCAATCAAAGAATATTTTTCTTTTTCAAAATGCAAAAGCCGGGCGGTATCTTCCTCTAAATGGATTCTCCTGATCCTTATTTTTTTATTATTTATTTTTAAATAACCGTCAAAACAAAGCGGTTCTTTGTATTGGGAAATTTGATATCCTTTGGGAAGATCCGGATAAAAATAATTTTTCCTTTCAAAATAAGAATGCGGGGCTATTTTGCAATTCAGGGCAAGGCCGGTTTTGATAACAAATTCCAGCGCCTTTTTATTTATAACGGGCAGAGTTCCCGGATGCCCCGCGCAGACAGGACAAATATTCAAATTCGGATCTTCTTTTTGGGAGTCGTTCCTGCATTCGCAGAACATTTTTGAGCGGGTTTTCAATTCCGCATGTATTTCAAGGCCAATAACCGGTTTGAACATATCAATTTATCGTTTTAAACTGAACTTTTTATTGACGATCTGTTTAATATCTTCAAAAATTTCATCTATGGAGCGCTCTCCGTTAATAATATAAGTGTTTTTGTTTTTTCGGGCTAACTTTTGATACTGCGTCCAAACCTTTCTTAAAATTTCTTCCTTTTCAAAAAGATTGATTGCAAAGCGACTCCTTTTGATTCTGTCAACGCAAATTTCTGGCGGCACTTCAAGCAGGAATATCAAATCGGGCGATAGAAAATTCTCGTTAACCTTCAAAAGCCATTCTTGATCCAGTTCTAGCGCCCCGAAAGCGCAAGAAGAAAAAAAATATCTGTCGCAAATAACCGTTACGCCTTTTTTTAAGAGAGGCATGATTTCTTTTTCTAAATGATAAGAGCGGTCAGCCGCAAATAAAAGCTGGAGGCATTCTTGAGAAGATTTCCAATCAAAAGATAGCTGGCCCCTGATTAATCCTCCAATAATTCCGGATGTCGGCTCTTTGGTAAGATGCGCGCCGACGCGACCGAATCTGAATGTCTGTTTTTTTTCATTAAAATATTCAAGAAGTTTTGCGGCTTGGGTGCTTTGGCCGGATCCATCCAACCCCTCAAAAACTATAAATTTTCCGAGATAAGGATTTTTTTTCATTTTATTTGCTAAATTTACCAAAAGCGTCTTCAATCAGATAAACATCTTTTATCTTTTCTTTAATTATCTTGTCCCAACAACCTTTGCAACACCACCAGTGTCCGTAAAGATATAAATCTGCTCCCCTGATTTCTTCTTTTTTTTCTTTTGCGCTTTTGATCGCCATCGCTTCAGCATGCCCCTCCTGAAAACAAACTTTTCGGCATAAATAATAGTGCTGGCCTGTTTTGCTTTTTTTTAAAACCCGCGGGCAGGTTTTTACTTTTTTTGCGGCATTGCTTCCTTTCCCTATAATTTTTTTATTTTTAACCAAGACCGCGCCCGTTGGATGAGCTGTGCATCCCTCTTTTTGACAAATTTTTCTCGCCTCGTTAATAAAAATATTTTCCCCTGAAACGAATTTTATTTCTCTTCCTTGGGGCAAATAGGGATAATCTATCTTCTTTTTTTTCATCTTTTTTTGGCTCCTACAGCTTGAATTTTTCTTTTAATTCTGCAATTTTGCCGATTCTGATTAAATTTATTTCCTCTTGATTGTCGCTTTTGGGTTCAAGAGAATATGGCGCCGCTTTTAAATACTTGGAATCGCTCATTCCGTGCTTTATCGCTTCTTCTGTTGAAAGGGCGGAGCTTAAATAATGGAAAACAAGCTGGCAAACTCTTTCTCCGGGATATAATTTTATAATCTGCGTCTCCGTATTATTTAAAACAGAAAGGGCCAGATAGCCGCTGTATTTTACGTCGACAATCCCGCTTGCGATAAATAGCCCCTTTCTGGTAAAAGAGCTCCGCGGATATAGAAGCGCCATTAATTTGTCATCGTTTATGATCACTTTTTCCATCGTTGAAGCAATAATAAATTCTTTTGGCAGTATTTCAAAATATTGACCCGGCTTTATTTTAATCAAATCAAAATTATCCTTTTGGGACCGGGGATCTAAATAATCAACGCTTACTCCGACTCTCCCCTTCTCGGTTATCGCCCAGTTTTTGGATATGTAGAAATTCCAGCCCAATCTCAAATCTATGGAATGAGGTTGAAGTTGAAATTTATCAAGGAACGGCTCGAATTTTATTTTTTCTTCTCTGATTGATTCTAGTATCTCTGTTTTTGATAAAGGCATACTATAAAAATTAATTATTGAATATCGGCTTATAGTAAACAACTATTGTGTCTTCATTAATATTTTCCAATTTTATAAGCTTTAAATCAATATCAAAATCTCCATCGAATAAAGATATGCCGGACCCAAAAATCTTGGGATTAATAGTAACAATAATTTCGTCTATCAGCTTTTCTTTTAAAAAAACTCCGTTTAATATTGCCCCCCCGGCCAGAACGGCTGAACCATATTTTCTATTTTCTAAATCTTTTAAAACATTTTTTATTTCGCCCGAAACCCACATAACGTTTTCCATTTCGGGCAAATTTTTCTTATGCGTAAAAACAACATTTAATCTGTCTTTTAAGGGTTTTTTAAAAGTATTGAATGTATTTTCTCCCATTAAAACCACGCCGTGTTCTTTTGAAATTTTAGCAAAAAATTTTTTATCTTCTTTTGATGTCCAATCCGGAAAATGATTTTTATTTTTGGCAATTTTGCCGTCTAAAGTAACTGCCATTACCAGCGTGATTTTCATAAAATTATTATAGAACAATTTTCAGGCCCTTAATCGCTCCCATTGGCTTATATTGTTTGGAAAGAATGTCTATAATTTCTTGAGCAAGCGATTCATCTCCCTTCTCCGCCCTGTCAAACCAATCTTGATCCGCCTCTAAAGAAATTTCGGAATGGTTGTTTTCTCTTTCTAAAATTTCCCAAGCGGCATTATAGTGAATGTCGTAAATATGGGCGTTGCTGATGGAACAAGTAAGTTTGCCCGTTCTAACGCCCAATTTTCCAGCCAAAAGTCTTTGTAAAACAGCAAATCCCGCGATATCGTGCGGACATCCAAGAATCATGTCATTGGATCTTATAATAATGTGAATATGAAGCTTATTGCCAATAATATTCACCGTAAATGTATAAGGACAGGGAACGTTTTTTTTCTTGGCATTAATGGGCCTTACATCGTCTGAAGGATCCCAGGCGATAACAACTCCATGGCGGGAGCTTGCATCTTGAGAGAGAAGCGTTAAAAGATTTGCTATCTGGTCTTTTCCGAAATGTTTTCTCCAGCGATAGCCGTAAGAGCCCGAAACAAGCCCGTCTTTATCAATAAAATCGTTCCAGATGGTGGTAAATTTTTTTAAAAAAATATTGGGATCTTTTTCGCCCATCAGGAACCAAAATTGCTCAGCGACAAAAATTTTTACGGGAATTTTTCTTAAAGTAAGCAGCGGAAATCCATTGTCTAAATTAAAAGTTACACCCGGAAAAGCTCTGGTGTAACATTTTTGTCTTTCGCTATAAATCTCCGTCCCCTTATTCATCACTTCCCAGATTGCCTGTTTATATTGCTCGTCAAACTGGGTCATATGAATATTAATCTTTAATTTCAATTCCCATTGATCTTGCCTGACCAGCGATAATTTTCATCGCATTTTCTATTTTTTGAGTGTTTAAATCGGATAATTTTTTCCGGGCTATTTCTTTTAATTGTTCTTGCGTTATTTTTCCGATTTTATTTTTATTGGGCGCTCCCGACCCTTTTTCAATGCCGGCCGCTTTTTTTAAAAGGTCGGATACAAGAGGTTGCTTTATCTTAAAATTAAATGTTCTGTCTTCATATATTGTTATTGCAACGGGAATCTGATAGCCCGCCAGATCTTTGGTCGCGGCGTTGAACTTCTGGCAAAAATCTGAAATATTAATTCCGTGCTGAGCCAGTGCTGGTCCAATAGGCGGGGCCGGAGTCGCTTGAGCGGCCGAAATATGAATTTTTACATTTGCTTGAATTTTTTTCATATTATTATATTTTTTTTGCCTGTAAAGAATCTAATTCGACAGGCGTGTCTCTGCCAAAAAGATTAATCATTACTTTAATTTTCCCTTCTTCCTGGTTTAATTCTGAGACCTTTCCATCGTAATCTTTAAACGGCCCGTCTGTAATTTTTACATGATCCCCTATCTTGAAGCTTATCTTGTATTTTGGAACCTCGCCCTCCATTCTCTTTTGAAGCAATGATATTTCTTCTTCGGAAAGCGGAACGGGAGTGGTCCCGGCTCCGACAAAACCGGTGACATTGGGCGTGTTTCTTACAACATACCAAGAATCGTCGGTTACAATCATTTCAACCAAAACATATCCGGGATATATCTTTTCTTCAATGGAATATCTTTTGCCGTTTTTTATTTTAATCTTTTTTTCTTTGGGAACTATAACGTTAAAAATTTTATCCTCCATTCCAAGAGACTCAATTCTTTGCTTGAGATTTCTGGAAACGGCGTCTTCGTAGCCGGAATAGGTATGAATGGCGTACCATTTTTTTTGTTCTGGCAATTGTTGTTTTGGCATTTTAGATGATAAATGTTTTCATTATAAAAGTAAAAATAATGTCAAAAAAGCCCAAAAAAACCGAAACAAAAACAACGATAACTATGACCACCATGGTGTATCTAAGGGCTGCATTCCTTGTCGGCCAATTAACTTTTTTGGTTTCGGTTTTTACTTCTTTAAAATATTGAATGATTTTGCGAGGCAAAGATGCTATTTCCATGATTTTTTAAAAGCCCCCTTTTTCGGGGCTCATTAATCTTTCAGATTACTCCCCTTAAAAGCTTATGTCAATCCCTCTAAACAAATCCCAAAAAAGACTCGGAAAGCGCCATTTTTAGAATAATTTTTAAAAACTAAACATCTAAATTTTTAACGCTTCTCGCGTGGGATTGAATAAAACGCTTTCTGGGCAGAACTTCCTTTCCCATTAAAACGTCAAAAATTTTGTCCGCTTCTTTTGCCTCCTCAACATTAACTTGCAAAAGCATTCTTTGAGCGGGATTCATTGTCGTCTCCCAAAGCTGTTCCGGATTCATTTCTCCCAATCCTTTATATCTTTGTATGTTTATGCTTTTTGCTTCTAATTTCTGTGTTTCTTTTATAATTTTATTTTTTTGATCTTCGGCATAGGCATATTTTATTGTTTTGCCAATCTGAATCTTGTATAGCGGCGGCTGAGCGATATAAAGATAACCCCTCTCTATGATCGGCCTGAAGTAGCGATAAAAAAGCGTCAAAAGCAATGTCCTTATATGAGCCCCGTCAACATCCGCATCGGTCATAATGATAATGCGGTGGTATCTTATTTTATCTATTTCAAAGTCTTGAGAGATTGCCGTGCCTAAGGCTATAACCAGCGCCTTAATTTCTTCCGACGACAAAATCTTGTCCAATCTTGCCCGCTCAACGTTTAAAATTTTGCCTCTTAACGGAAGAATGGCTTGAAATTTTCTGTCTCTGCCCATTTTAGCTGAACCGCCCGCGCTTTCTCCTTCAACGATAAAAAGTTCTGATTCTTCGGGTTTTCTGATAATGCAATCTGCTAATTTTCCGGGCAGACTAAGACCGTCTAAAATTCCTTTTCTTAGTATCGTCTGTCGTGCTGCTCTTGCGGCCTTTCTGGCCTTTGCGGCTAAGAGGCAATTTTCCACTATTAAGCGCGCATCTTGGGGATTTCTCTCAAAAAAGTCAACTAGCGTCTCGCCCAGAACCGATTCTACCGCTGATTTTGCCTCCGGGTTTCCCAGCTTGGTTTTTGTCTGACCCTCAAACTGCGGCTCTTTTATCTTTATGGAAACAGCCGCGTTCAGACCCTCTCTGACATCCTGGCCCGAAAAACCCTCTTCTTCCGGCTTTAAATAATTATTCTTTTTGGCATAATCGTTCAAACTTCTCGTCAGGGCGGAACGGAATCCGGTCAAATGACTCCCCCCTTCAATCGTGTAAATATTGTTGGCAAACCCCTCCTCCCAAGCTTCTCTTTCTTGAGTATATTGAAAAACAGCTTCCACCATCATTCCATCTTTTTCTTTTTGAGCATAAAAAATACTCTGGTGAAGAGGATTGTTATCCCCTATCAAAAACTTAATATACGACCGCAAACCTCCTTCAAAATAAAATGCGTAATTAAATTCTTCTTCTCTGAAATCCTGGAATTTTATTTTTATGCCTTTGGTAAGATATGCTTGTCTTCTTAAGTGAGAAATTATCTTTTTACGGTCAAATTTAATTTGGGAAAAAATTTCCGGATCCGGCTCAAAAATAACGGTCGTGCCGGTTTTCCTGCAAGAAACGTCTTTTTTAACTTTATTGGTTGGAATCCCTTTTTGATATTCTTGAAAATGAAGATATCCGTTTCTGCATATTTCCGCTCTCATCCAGGATGATAGTGCGCAAACGACGGAAACGCCCACTCCGTGCAGACCCCCCGATATTTGATAAGCTTTTTTATCAAATTTAGCGCCCGCATGAAGAGTAGTCATAACGGTTTCCAGGGCTGATTTTTTGGTTTGAGGATGTATTTCTACCGGAATGCCCCTTCCATTGTCAGAAACCTTGACTCTGTTTTTGGGCAAAAGCATAACTTCGATTTCTGTCGCGTGCCCGCCCATCGCCTCGTCAATGGCATTGTCAAGGCACTCCCAGATTAAATGATGCAATCCTTCTATGCCGGTTGAGCCGATGTACATCGCTGGGCGCTTTCTCACCGGATCGAGCCCTTTCAAAACAAATATATCTTTTGCCGTGTATTCAGATTGTTTTTTTGGCATATATTTAAACTATTTTCTTACTTGCCAATTTTTATTTTCCAAAGAATGAATTATTTTTTGATGAAAATGGTCTATTTCCTGACCTGTAAGCGTTTTTTTATCAGATTGGAATATAATCCGAAAGGCCAAGTTTTTTTTCCCTTTTGGAATGTTTTCTCCCTCATACAAATCAAAAAGGACCGCCTTTTTTATTTCTTTTTTCGAGCATGCGATAATCTCTTTCGCTACCGCGCCTATTTTAATATCTTTGGGAACGAGCAGGGAAATGTCTCTGCAGGCCGAAGGAAATTTTGAAATCGGATCGTATTTTTTCTCGAATTCGGCCGAATCTATAATGTTACCATAATTTATTTCAAGGGCTAAAATTTTATCTATGGTTTTAAAATTGTTAAACATTTTTGGAGATAACCTCCCGACAAATCCTGCTGATTTCCCGTTAATAATTATTTCTGCCGAGGCATTCTTTTGAAAGATAGTGTCTTTCTCGTTTTTTTTCCATTGATAATTCCTTATATTTAATTGGTCCAATATGATTTCTAACAATCCTTTCAAATAGCTAAAACTGTTTTCGTCCGATAGAGAAAATGACGGAACAGGATTATTTTTTGCAATCCTGGAAAATAAAATTCCGGCAAATGCCTTTTCCTCAAAAAAATTAAGCGATTTTTTAAAAAAAATCGTTCCGATTTCAAAGATTTTAATATTTGACGCTTCCGTCGATTCGTTAAAGTTAAGCCCCTTGTTTTTTTCAATATTCTTGACCAGTCCGAAAATCAAACTAGGCCTTAAATATTGAAAATCTCGGCTTATTGGATTTTCTATTTCAACCAAGCCATTGTACTCTTTGACGTCCTTCCGGCCGATAAATGAATGATTATAACTTTCAAAAAAGCCTGTCTTTTTAAAGATGCTTCTAATCTTTTTTTCCACGCAAATCGATTTGTTTTGGGGCGGAATTATTATTTTCGCTTCCGGAATTTTTGGCTCTATTCTGTTCATTCCATAAATTCTCAATATTTCCTCTAATATGTCGCATTCCGCAACAAGATCGCTTCTTGATGTTGGAATTTCAAGAAGAATTTTTTTGAGACTAATTTTTTTGATCTTAATTCCAAGAAGGTTTAAAATTCTGCTTATTTCTTGAAACGATATTTTTTTCCCCAAAAAATTTTCTGCGCAATCAATATTAAACAATATTTTTTTGGGCAATCTTTTCTTTGAGCAGATATCGCTCTTTCCGGCTATTTCTCCTCCGGCCTCTCTTTTTATCAATTCAACTGTTCTTTCCGCTCCAATTTGAGCAATATTCGGATCAAGGCCGTGTTCAAACCTGACGGAAGAATCAGTGCAAAGATTAAGAACTTTAGACCCCTTCCTGATTGTCCTGAATTCAAAATTGGCCGATTCAATAAGAATGTTTTTTGTGTTTTCATTCACAGCTGTTTTTTCTCCCCCCTTGATCCCGGCGATAGCAAGCGGCTCCGATTGATCGGCAATAACTAAAACATTTTTATCAAGCGAGTATTCGTTTCCGTTAAGCGCTTTTATTTTTTCGTCGTCTTTTGCGAAGCGAACGGTAATTTTTTTCTTTATGCCGCCGCAAGAGCCGATTTTATCAAAATCGAAAATATGAATCGGATTCCCGGTTTCCAGCATGGCATAATTGGCCGCGTCAACAATATTGTTTATCGGCTCCGTCCCGCAGGAAAGAAGCATTTCCTTAATCTGCGGAGATGATTCTCTCACCTTTACCCCCTTGATCAAAACCGCAATATAGCGCGGGCAAAAATCTTTTTCTTTGATTTCCAGTTCAACGAATTCTTCAAGACCTCTTTTGATTATCGTTTCTGGTTCATATTTTTTTATTTTAAGGCCCATAATGGCCGCGCACTCACGCGCAATGCCAAAATGAGAAAAACAGTCGGATCTGTTGGGCAGAAGATCAATATCCAACACTGACGTTTTTCCCCGCCCATCTTCTTTTATCGTCCTTGTTTCAAAACTATGAAGGGTTAAAAGCTCGGCTAATTTTTCCGGGGACGGCAATTTTTCTTTAAAGAATGATTGAAGCCAACTGTGAACAAATTTCATATCTAAAATTAAAACTGGGTTAAAAATCTTATGTCTCCGCTATAAAACATTCTAACGTCTTCAACCCTGTATTTCATCATGACCAACCTGTCCAGCCCCATTCCAAAAGCGAATCCTTGCCATTTTTTAGGGTCAATCTTAACAGAATTAAAAACGTTTGAATGAACCATTCCCGCGCCGGCAACTTCTATCCATCCTCGATTCGAACAAACACCGCAGCCCAATCCTTCGCATATCGTGCATTTAACGTCTATTTCCGCGCTTGGCTCCGTAAAAGGAAAATAACTCGCCCGAAATCTAATCTCTGCTTTCTCTCCCAAAAAGGCCCTGAAAAATTCTTCCATTACGGCTCGGAAATTGGCGAAATTAATTCCCCGGTCAATCATCAGCCCTTCAACTTGATAAAAATTTATTTCATGGGACGCATCCGTTGCTTCGTAGCGGAAAATTCTTCCGGGAGCAATAATTTTTAAGGGCGGTTTGTTTTTTTTCATATATCTTATCTGCACCGGAGAAGTGTGGGTTCTCAACAATAATTTTGACTTTTGAGTTTTAAGTTTTGAGCTTTTTGGCTCTTTTAACCAAAAAGTGTCCCACATGTCTCTCGCGGGATGGTCTTTTGGAATATTTAAAGCGTCAAAATTGTGCCATTCGTCTTCAATTTCCGGCCCTTCAACCACGCTAAATCCAAGCCGCTCAAAGATAGCTTCTATTTTTCTCCGAACTATGCTTATCGGGTGAAGATGGCCCAAATTTATTTTTAAACCGGGCGTGGTTTCATCAAAAAATATCTCATTTTTTTCTGCGCCTTCCCCGTTCTTTTTAAATTCGTTTTTTTTATTCTCAATAAGAAATTTTAATTCATTTTTGATTTGATTTATCTCCATTCCCGCTTCTTTCCTTTTCTCGGCCGGCAGATTAACAAACAAATCAAACGCTTGGGAAATTTTACCCCTTTTCCCAAGATATTTTTGAAAAACTGATTCTAAATCAGCACTGTTTTTGGACAATTCGATCTCTTTTTTCGCTTCAATTATGATGTCTTTTAAGTCCATTTTAATATGTTTATTTTAGCTCAAAAACAAACAAAAATCAAATAAAAAAATGAAACATTTTTTGTTAAAAGATAA
>CAZXXF010000020.1:0-10695 GCA_964644805.1 uncultured Candidatus Saccharibacteria bacterium
AGCCAGAGGGAGAAATCGTTTCCATGGTGGCAAAGAGGCAGAGAAGGAAAGAGCACGAGTGTTGGCGATATTCAAGCCGTTCATACTACGAACTGCGCGTGATTCAGAAACGTTGGTATGAAAAGGGAGCGAAGGACATACCACAGGACTTTGAACTTACGCCCAAAGCGGCTTTACTGTGGTATCTCCGGAGCGGTTATTTCTCTTTTGGCTCCTTGGATGTGTGGAAGAAACATCCCAGGACCTATTTCTCCGTTGCCCGATACTCTCACGCAGGCATCCAATGCCTGTTCCGAGAGCTGCAGGGGATCGGATTTCATCCGAGCTTATATCAGGGTCGGTCAGGATGCAAAATCATACTACCCTTTGCTGATGTCGAGCGTTTTCTGGAATACATCGGACCGTGCCCGAAGAAGCTGGAGATGGTGTTTGGGCATAAGTGGCATATTGCCACAGGGAGGTAGTTCCGCCAAGGCGGGACGGAGGTGAGAAGTTGCGTCTTTTGTTGATTTTGTTGGAAAACAGCAAAATTAGCAGGAGGCGCTTTTTATTTTCTGGTTTGACTTTAAAAATTTTTTTGATTAAGCTTTTATTGAAGCTTCGCACATTCTGCTTAAGGAGGGAGAAGCTATGGCTGGACGATTAGAGGGGATAACCGGATGCATGTTCTCCGGTAAGACCGAGGAGCTTCTTCGCCGCGCGGAAAGAGCGCGCATCGCGAAAAAAGAAGTTCTCCTATTTAAGCCGGAGACTGATACCCGTTACGCGACAGAGAAAGTGGTTACTCACTACGGACGATCGCTGCCTTGCAATCGTTTAGCCGCTGATATCGTTTGGTCCGACTTTGTCGGAAAAATCCCGGATCGGGCTATTGATGTGTTCGCGTTCGACGAGGCGCACTTCTTCAGTCCGTCATTTCCGGAGATCTGCGAGCGGTTGGTGTATCTTGGAAAGCGGGTGATTGTAGCCGGTCTTGATCTCAACTTCCGCGGAGAGCCGTTCGGACCAATGCCTGCGCTGCTGGCGCTTGCAGACGAAACTCTCAAGCTTTCTGCTGTCTGTACGGTATGCGGAGAGCCGGCTACCCGATCCCAACGGTTGGTGGACGGCAAGCCGGTTATCGGAGGCCCGGAAGTCTTGATCGGCGGGCTGGAAAGTTATGAACCGCGCTGTCGCAGTCATTTTGCATGTTTAAGTTCAGCTCATTCTGCCGCGCGATGACCATCAAGCCGAAACTTTGTGATGGTGATCCAACAGGGGGGCTCGCTCTCAGCCTGTCCCCCTCTCTTCTTTTCCAAAAACAATTATGATAAATTAAAAAAATGCTTCACCGTGTTTTTTTAGCGATAAATCCGCCCCAAGAAATAAAAGAAAAATTATTCTCTTTTCGGGAAAAATGGCTTGATTTACCGTTTAAATGGACAAAAAAAGAAAATCTTCATCTGACTCTTTTATTTATCGGAGCCCTTAATGACAATCAGCTGAAAGAAACCGTTTCCTCCGCGCAAGGAGTTTCTTTGCGTCATTCTCCGTTTATAATCCGTTTTGAAAAAAATTGTTTTGGTCCGGATAAAAAATTTCCGCCCCGTTTTATCTGGGCGCAGGGGGAAAAATCCCAAGAACTTGCCAATCTTCAGGCCGATCTTGAAGAATCAATTTACAAAAATCCGGGCTATAAATACAAAAGCAGAGAAATTCAGCCCCATAAGCCCCACATTACCCTTGCAAGAATAAAACAATGGGACTTCAGGAGGCTGGAAGAAATTCCACCCATTGAAGAATCAATCAATCTTGATTTTGAAGCTTCTTCTTTTGACCTGATGGAAAGTTATCTTAAAAGAGGCGGCGCGAAATATGAAGTTTTGGAATCTTTTCGGCTAAAAAGCAATTAAAAACATTTATGCAGGTTTTTTCCATGGTTTTTGGCGTTCTAGGCGGAATGGCTGTTTTCTTATACGGCCTTTTCATTTTGAGCGGAGGATTTAAAAAAGTTTTCTCCCAGAAATTAAAAAGAATTTTAGAAAAACTGACCGGCAACAGTTTCAAAGCCATAGGGCTTGGAGCTTTCATCACTTCTGTGATACAAAGCTCCAGTCTTACAATGGTAACCTTGATAGGCCTTTTAAACGCCGGACTTTTGGGACTTCATCAGGCAATCGGGGTGATGCTTGGCGCGGAAATAGGAACGACAATAACCGCCCAGCTCATAGTTTTTAAGATAGGGCTTTTTTACGCGCCGATTCTTTTTCTTGGGTTGGTTTTTCTTTTCTTTTTCAAGAAGAAAACGATTCAGCGGGCGGGCCAGATAATTTTTGGCTTCGGGCTGATTTTTTTAGGAATGCAGATGATGTCCAATTACGCAAGGCCGATAAAGGAAATACCGGAGGCGATAAACTTATTGGCTCAATTCGGGAAAAATCCTTTTTTGGGCATTATAATCGGGTCTTTGTTCACAGCCGCGATCCAATCAAGCTCGGGCACCATTGGGCTTGTGGTCGCGATGAGCGCGGAAGGATTGATCGGCTTAGTTTCAGCCATCGCCCTGATATTGGGAGCCAACATAGGCACTTGCATCACCGGCGCCTTTGCCTCAATAAAATCGTGTTCTGTTTCGAAAAGACTTTCTTTTACCCAGCTTATGATTAATATTTTCGGAGTGATTCTCTTTGGCGCGCTTATTTTGCCTTACAGCCGGATTATCGGCCTGACCAGCGATAATCTTCCCCGCCAAATAGCCAATGCGCATACAATTTTTAACATCATTGTCACGTTCGCCAGCATTCCTTTAATCGGATTATTGGTTAAATTTTCCGAAAAGATTTTTCGCGTCAGTCCCGCGGAATCTGAAAAAGGAATAAAATTTTTAGACGATAACATTTTGAATATTCCTGGAGCGGCTATTCTGCAGGCAAAAAAAGAGATTTTAAGGATGGCTAAAATAGCCGGCGAAATGATAGAAAAAGCCAAAGAGGTTATTTCAGAAGGGAAAAAAGAATTGATAGGAATCATCAGAGAAAAAGAAGAGGCCGTTGACGAACTGCATCATTCTATAGATAAGTATTTAACAAAGATTTCCGAAGCCGATTTGTCAGGGGAGGAATCCCAACAGCTTACCCTGCTTTTGCACACGGTGACGGATATTGAAAGGGTTGCCGATCATGCCGACAACTTATCCGAAATATCAGAATTCATATCGGAAAATAAAATAGTTTTTTCCGAGACGGCAAAAAAAGAATTAAGTCTCATATGTTCTGAAAGTATTGAATCTTTTTTATTTTCCATAAAAGCGCTTGAAGAAAACGATCAAGAATCCGCGCTGAAAACCCTTGAGAAGGAGAAAAAAGTAAACGAGCTTGATGAGTCTTTGAGAGCAAGCCACTTTGAAAGACTGAAGCGCGGTCTTTGCGCCAGCCAATCGGGGCCCATATATCTTGAAATTCTTGACAATGTTGAGCGCATATCCGACCATGCCGAGAATATCGCAGGAAGCATAATAACAGGATTTTAAATTATGAAAAAAGCTCACTTTATCGGCATAGGGGGAATTGGAGTGTCTTCTCTTGCCCGATATTACGCAAAAAATGGGTGGATGGTAAGCGGGTCTGATTTGGCTGCCTCTGAAATTACAGAAGACCTTCAAAGAGAGGGTATAAAAATTTATATCGGCTCTCATGATGCTGAATTTTTAAGCTCTGATGCGGATAAAGTAATTTATAGTCCTGCGGTGAAGACTGATAATCCGGAGATTAAGAAAGCAAAAAAACTAAAAATGGTTTTAGAGAGTTATCCGGAGGCGCTTGGGGAATTAACAAAAAAATATTTCACCATTGCCGTTTGCGGAACGCATGGAAAAAGCACCACTACGGCGATGATTTCTTTGGTTTTAATCAAGGCCGGCTTTGACCCAACCGTTATTATCGGCACGAAATTAAAAGAATTTCAAAACTCCAATTTTAGATTGGGCAAATCAAATTTTTTAATTATTGAAGCTGACGAGCATATGGCTTCTTTTCTGAATTACTGGCCCAGGGCGATAATATTGACGACGCTTGAACCGGATCATCTCGATTACTACAAGAATTTTAAAAATTACCGCGCCGCTTTTAAAAGATTTATATCCCATCTTCCCAAAAAAGGAATTTTAGTGGCTAACAACGATATCGGAGCCGAATCGTTAAAAGCCATTTTTGATTATGCGAAAAAAGAAAAAATTGGAATTTACAAATACTCGCTCAAATCAAAAGACGCTGTAAAAATGGGGGGATTTTTAAAGATAAAGGGCGGGCATAACGCCTCCAACGCTTTAGCCGCCCTAACTCTTTCAAGGGCGCTTGAGGTACCCGATAAAATTTCTTTTAAAGCGCTCGCCGGATATAATGGAGCGTGGCGCAGAATGGAGGAAAAGAGAATAAAGATTAGGGGGAAAAAAGCGATCCTTATTTCCGATTACGGCCATCATCCGACAGAAGTTTTAGCCACCGTTAAGGCGATCAGGGAGAAATATCCCCAAAAAATAATTTGGCTTATTTTTCAGCCGCATCAATACCAGAGGACTTTTTATCTTTTCAAAGATTTTGTGAAAGTTTTATCATCTCTTCCTGTGGAGAAAATTATTATCCCGCCGATTTATGATGTCGCCGGGAGAGAAAATTCGGCGGTAAAAAAGAAGGTGTCTTCAGAAATTTTAGTCAGAAGAATAAACAAAACCAGAAGATACGCTTTTCATCTTTCCGGCCTGAAAGAGCTGAACAGATATCTAAAAGAAAATTTTGACGGAGAAATTCTTGTGATTATGGGCGCGGGAGATATTTATAATTCGGCAAAGATTTTTTAAACGCCCTTGACCTCCGCGTGGGAGGGGGGTTATAATTAAATAGCGAAAGGTCGTTGTTAATAAAAAAGAGCCTTAATCATTTCAAAATCATGACAACAGCGATAATTCTTATTATAGTTGCGATTTTGGTAGCGGGCGGAGCATGGTTCTTCTTGAAGAAAAAGAAACCGGGCGCCTAATTTTTAAAGAAAAACAAAAGATGATAAAAGGGAGCGGCCAAAGCCGCTCTCTTTGCCTGTGCCAGATCACTTGAAAGATTTTTTTTTTCTGATATAATGCGACTATTATGAGAAAATTAATAGACTTGGCAACAATCATTTTCTTTTTGATCGCTCTTTTTGTTGTTTTCACCGAAACCGTATCAAATCTTTACAGGTAATTTTCAATTTGGAAAAAATATATGACAAAGGGAAAATCGGAAATCTATTTAGAGGCAAAAAAAAGAGAAACATTCGGCAGAAAGATGCGCCGGGAAATAGAGGTAAATTTGATCCCCGCGGTTTTATACGGGCCAAATGTCCAAAATATGCCGCTTTTTGTAAACGGCAAAGAATTTGAAAAAATTCTTGATAAAGCGGGAGAAAGTTCTCTTATCAATCTTACGCTTGACGGCAAAAAAGATAAATTTTTAGTCTTAATCCACGATATTAAGAGAGATTCTCTTAGCAGCAGGGCGGTTCATGTTGATTTTTACCAGCCGGATTTGGAAAAGAAAGTCACAACTCATTTGCCTTTGATTCTGGAGGGAGAGTCCCCGGCGGTGAAAGATTTTCAGGGCACGATTGTACAAAATATATCAGAGGTTGAAATAAAAGCGCTGCCGATGAATCTGCCGAGAGACATCAGAATAAGCATTGAAAAATTAAAAAACCTTGAAGACGCGATAAGAGTGAAAGATTTAGTCGTCCCTCGGGGCGTTGAAATCCTTAAGAATCAAGAAGAAATAGTAGTAAGCGTTGCCCATCCTACCAAGGTTGAAGAAGAGCTGGCAAAGCCGCTTGAAGAAGAAATGAAGGAACCAGAGCTTGTCAGGAAGAAAGACAAGGAAGAAGAGATTGAGGATGATTTGGGCGAAGAAAACAAATCCAAAGACAAATAAAAAACTTAATTTCAAAACCAAGCTCAATGCGGATAAAAAATCTCAAAATAAAGGCGGTATTTTTTTTCGCGGGGACGGTCGTTTTTTTTATTTTCCTTTTGCTTCCTTTCGCTTTTGCCCAAGAAAATCTGGAGAAAACTTGCGGGATAAGCAACATGGACATCCAGTGCCAGCAATTGCCGCCTCAAAATTGCCAAGACTTGCTCAATAAATGCCTTAAGTTTTATGAAGAAAGAAAGGGCGCTTATGAGAAAGAAATATCAACCACCCAGCGAAAATCAAAGACCATAATGGGAGAAATAAAATCATTGGAAGACAAAATTAACAAGCTTAAAAATGAAATCGCTCACAATAAAATAGTGATTAAGGATCTCAACCTCCAGATAAAAGATACCGAAAAATCAATTGTTTCCACGGGTGGTCAGATAGAATCGCTTCAGGAAAAAATAGCGGAAATCCTGCGCCTTATAGATGAAAACGACAAAAAATCAATAGTTACGATACTTTTTGAGGAAGAAAGTCTTTCCGGTTTTTTTGACAGCCTTACTTCGCTTGAAGCGCTTGGTTATAAGAATCAAGAGCTTTTGCAGGAAATCAGATCTTTAAAAATAAAACTGGAAGGTCAAAAAACATCTCTTGATAAAGAAAAAGATTCGTTTGAAAAAGCGGTTTTAATCAGCAGTCTTAAAGCTAAAGAAAGCGCGAATGTAAAAAAAGAAAAAGATTATCTGCTGGAAAAAACCAAGGGCGATGAAAAAAAATACCAGCAATATCTGAAAGAGACGGAAGAAAAAGCACGGGAGATAAGAAAAAGAATTTTTGAATTGGCGCATATTCCCGGAAGCGAAGCGCCAAGCTACGAAGAAGCTTACCTTTTGGCAAAAAACGCCGGCGACCTTACTGGAGTGAGGCCTGCTTTGATACTCGGTTTGTTGCAGGTGGAATCCGCCATTGGAAAAAACGTGGGACAATGTAATTGCAAGGGGAGAACAAACTGCCGGTATCCGAATGTCACCTACAAGGACGTAATGCCAAAAAGCCATTGGGACGCATTCGCTCAAGTCACAAGTGAGCTCGGTTTGGATATAAATTCAACTCCCATTTCCTGCTCGGTTGACGGCGGAAAAGTCCAGTGGGGAGGAGCGATGGGGCCTGCCCAATTTATGCCCAATACTTGGTTGAAGCTGGGATATAAAGAAAAAATAGAAAAAATCACCGGAGTTAAGCCGGCGAATCCCTGGAGAGTGAGAGACGCTTTTTTGGCGGCGGCCCTTTATCTGTCTGATTGGGACGCCAAAACTCAAAAATTAAGCAATGAAATCGGAGCTGTAACAGCTTATTTATGCGGCACGAGCTATATGACAAATACATGCAAGAAAGCCGGGGGAGAAACTTACAGATCGCAAGTAATGCGAAAAACAAACCAGTGGCAGCAATGGATTGATCAGGGAGTTTTTAACAAATAGAGGAGATTTTCTATCCGATGTTCTGCAAAGCCCTTGTTTTGGGCTTTTTATTTTTTTTCCGACCGGGCGGCTATTAATTCTTCAATTATGCTATCCAGATTACCGGCCATTATATCGGGGACATTATGCCATGTCTTTTTAATTCTGTGATCGGTGATTCTGTCTTGCGGAAAATTATAGGTTCTTATTTTTTCCGCCCTTTCCATTGTGCCAATCTGATCTTTTCTTTTTTCCTGAATATTTTGGGCTTGAGATCTTTCCTGCAATGCTAAAAGACGGGCCTCAAGTATGGATAAAGCTGTTTCTCGGTTATCTATTTGCGTTCTTTGAGTTTGGCAAGCTACCACTATCCCGGTGGGCTTGTGCGTAATTCTCACCGCGCTCTCTCTTTTATTTACATATTGTCCTCCCGGGCCAGATGCTTTATAGGTATCAACCTCTATGTCTTGGGGTTTGATGGTTATTTGGGATTTGTTGGGCTTCGGGAAAACCGCTACAGCGGCGGTTGAGGTGTGGATTCTTCCCGATTTTTCAGTTTCCGGAATTCTTTGGACTCGGTGCACTCCGCCTTCGTGTTTTAATTTGGAATAAGCGCCTTCGCCCGATATTTCGAATATTATTTCTTTTAGCCCATCCAATTCGGTTCTGTGGCTGTTGAGTATTTTTGAATCCCAATTTTTTAATTTTGCATAGCGGGCGTACATATTAAAAAGATCATTGGCGAATATCGCCGCTTCGTTTCCGCCGGTTCCGGCCCTTATTTCCATAATTAAAGAATCAAATTCCATTACTTTTTTCCTCTTTTTTATTTCCAAAGCAATCTCTTTTAACAAATCCGTCTCTTTTTTAAAGAGCGCATCTTTTTCTTTTTGAGCAAGGGTTAGGAGTTGAGGATCTTTCTCTGTCTGCAAAATTTCCTCCGTTTCTTCCGCCTGTTTTTTTATGATTTTAAGGTCTTGTATCTTTTTTGTTATTTTTTCAAGACCCTCTTTACTCTTTTTAATTTTGCCCATTTCTTTCCAATCAAAAGAAGATTCGCTTTTTTTAAGCGTCTCAAGCAATTGATGATATTCTTTCTCAATTTCCCCGAAAATATTCATTTCGTAGAAAAAAGGAAAAATTACTTCTTTTTTCCTTTTTTGGTTGATTTTACAGCGGCGTGTTTTTCGAGTCTTTGCTTAAATTTTTGGACCTGGCCCATTGAATCCACTATTTTGGCGGTGCCTGCATAAAAAGGATGACATTGCGAGCATACTTCCACTTCAATTTTTTCCTTCGTGGAGCCAACATTGAATTCGCTTCCGCAGCTGCATTTTACTTTCGCGGCGGGAAAATACCGGGGATGAATGTTTTCTTTTTTCGCCATTTGGTTTCTTTTAATAATCTAATAAAGTTAATCTATCAGAAATGAAGATAATAATCAACTTTTGACTTGCCCAGAATTTTATGATAAGTTATCATTATATGCTAAATAATAAAAAAAAGCATGTCTAGACCTGCCGGTCGGATATTTTATAAATTTAAAAAACCAAACAGTTAAAAAAAATGGTTAAAAAAGATTCCAAAGACTTGAAGGCGGAGATCGAAGCGATGAAGAAAGCCGGAGTTTACTTCGGGCATCGCGCATCTAAATTGCATCCTAAAATGCAGCAATACATTCTTGGAGTTAAGGGCGGAGATCATATTCACATAATTGATCCTCAAAAAAGCGCCCAAAAGCTTTCCGAAGCGCTGGATTTTATGAAAAAATCAGCGTTGGAAAATAAAAATATGCTTTTTGTCGGCACCGGACCGGGAATAGGACCGCTGATAGAAGAAACCGGGAAAGAAACCGGACATTCTTATGTTAGCCAAAGATGGATCGGCGGCACCATTACCAATTTTTCCATAGTTAAAAAAAGAATTGATTATTTTAAAGAACTTGAGCGCAGGAAAGCGGCGGGGGAGCTTGCCAAATACACCAAGAAAGAACAGGGCCAATTTGGCAAAGAAATAGAGGATTTGCGAAGAAAATTTGAGGGCATAAGAAAATTGGAAAAAATTCCAGATGTTATTTTCATAGCGAATATGGAAAAAGACGAACTTGCGGTAAAAGAAGCAAGAAAGAAAAACATTCCGGTTGTGGCCTTAACGGATACTAACGTTAATCCGACTTTGGCCGATTATCCCATTCCCGCCAACGATGAAGCCATCAGTTCCGTTAAATATATTCTTGGCAAAATTAAGGAAACAATCAAATCAATTAAAAAGCCGGAAAATTAATCAGAATTAATAAGGTTAAAAATATGGACCAGATGGAGCAAATTAAAAAATTGAGAGAAGAAACCTGCGTTTCTCTGAACCAATGCAAAAAAGCGCTTGAAGAATCGGGCGGAGATTTGGAAAGGGCGAAAGAAATATTGAAAAAATGGGGGGAGGATGTGGCTCAAAAAAAGTCCACGCGAGCCACTTCGGCCGGAATTATTGAATCTTATATACATTCAAACAAAAAAATCGGGGTTTTAATTGAGTTGAGATGCGAAACTGATTTTGTGGCGCGGAATCGGGACTTTCAAAACTTGGCGCATGCAATAGCGATGCATATAGCGGCGTTCAATCCATTGTACATTTCCGAAGAAGAAATCAGCCCGGAATTTTTAGAAAACGAAAGAAGAATCTGCCGGGAACAATTCGCCAATGAAAAAAAACCGCCCCAAATTTTGGAAAAAATGATAGAAGGGAAAATGGCTAAATTCAAACAGGGGATCTGTCTCCTGACCCAACCGTTTGTCAAGGATGATTCCAGGGCGGTGAAGGCAATAATAAACGAGGCGATTTCAAAAATCGGAGAAAACATATCCGTTAAAAAATTTATTAGGTTTGAAATATGATGCAATTAGCCGGATTAATTTTTATTGCGATAGGCCTTGTGGGAATGGGCGTTTCAGCCAAACAAATATCTTCGCAAAAAGACATAACAAAACCGGCCAATAAGCCGTTAAATCTTTTTCAATTGAAAGAATGGATAAAAGAAAAATCAAATTTCAAATCGATTAAAACAGAAAAATTGATTAAAAAATTTCTTATGCGCGCGAAAATCTTTTTTCTGAAATGCGAGAATAAAATTGATGCTTGGTTAAAAAAAGTTTCTCAATCTAAAAAATTTAGCCCCGATTACTGGGAAAATCTCAAGAAAAAATAAACCTTAAGTGTTTTTGCCGGCATAGCTCAGTGGTAGAGCAACGGTTTTGTAAACCGTCGGTCGCGGGTTCAAATCCTGCTGCCGGCTCTAAGATCAGATAAGTAGTTTTTCAAAA
>CAZXXF010000021.1:0-10483 GCA_964644805.1 uncultured Candidatus Saccharibacteria bacterium
GCTTAAAATAATAAAAAAAGAGCTTGAAAACTACAAGTGAAACTGATATCAAAAGGTTAATTCTTCCGGATAAGAAATTGTTAGGGCCATGTTTCGGGATTCAAAGAGCGCTTAACGAATGTTTGAAAATAAGGGATAAGAAGAAATATCTAATGTATGGCCAGTTAGGACACAATAAAGCCTTGTGCGGAATTTTAAAAAAAGAAGGCATCGGTTTTATAGGCGATTTAAAAAAAACAAAGAATAAAAAAATTATTATTAGGGCTCATGGGATAAGCCAAAGCGACCGATCTTTATTAGACAAAAAGAATATTCATTTTTTAGATCTGACTTGCCCCTTTGTTAAAAATTTTTTAGAAAAAGCCTCGACGCTTGAGAAAAAAAATTATCAGATTGTAATTATCGGAAGAAAAAACCATATAGAAATAAAAAACATTAAAAGTTTTCTTAGAAACCCCATCATTGCGGACAATAGATCGGGAATAAAAAATATCCCTTTTTGTGAAAAAATCGCTTGCTTCTCGCAAACTACTCAAACCCTTGAAACGATAAAAACCATCTTGCCATTAATAAAGAAACGCGCTAAAAAATTCATTTACGTTGAAACAAGGTGTTTTGAAACTCAGATAAGGCAGGATGAGGCAAAAAAAATGGCCAAGAAAGTTGATTTAATGATCGTAGCGGGGGATAATAATTCCGAAAATACGAAAAACCTTTTAAAAATTGCGAAGAAAAATACCGCCTCCATTCTTATTGCGGATATAAAATCTTTAAATAAAAAAAAATTAAAGAAAGCGAGGAGCGCGGGAATCATCGCCGGCGCCTCAACGCCCCTTAAAAGCACGCAGGAGATAATTAATTTTATTAAAAATTATGGAGATAAAAAGGTTAACCAAAAAAGCGCTTGAAGAGTTTAAGCAAGAATTGGAAAATCTTGAGACCGTTGAAAGAAAAAAGGTGGCCGAGAAATTAAAACATGCGGCTTCTTTTGGCGATTTAAAAGAAAACGCCGCTTATCACGAGGCAAAAGACGCCCAAGGCTTTTTAGAGGGAAGAATTATGGAATTAAAAAAAATAATCTCTCAATCAAGAATAATGGAGCGAAGTCTTGGCGATCGGGTTGAAATAGGATCAACGGTGATTCTCGGATCGGGCGGGAAAGAAGAGAAATTTCAAATTGTTGAGCCGGAGGAGGCAGATCCACTGAGAGGAAAAATTTCTTATCGTTCTCCGCTAGGAGAACTTATTTTGGGCAAAAAAGAGGGTGCGAAGATAGAATTGAAAATAGCAAAAGAAAAGGAAAAGTATGAAATTTTAAAAATATCGTAATTTTTTGGCAATTCTTTCGGAAAATTGATATAATAATTTATTATTAAAATAAAAAAATGAAAAAAATAATAATCGGAGCAATTGTCACAATAATTATAATCATTTTTATCGTTTTTATTTTTACCGCCAATATGGACAAAAAGGAAGACAACAACAATCCGCCGGCCTCAATAGTTGGCAAGGGTCTTGTTATAGAGACGATTGTCGCAGGATCGGGAACCAAAGCGGCGAAAAGCGGAGATAATATTTCAGTTCATTATACCGGATGGCTTGAAGGCGGAAAAAAATTTGATTCCAGCATTGACAGAGGAACCCCTTTTTCATTCGTGCTCGGTATCGGGAATGTCATAAAGGGCTGGGATTTAGGAGTATTGGGAATGAACATCGGAGAAAAAAGGAAGCTGATTATTCCGTCAGAAATGGCTTATGGCAGCAGCGGGGTTAAGGATGTCATTCCCCCGAATGCAACATTGATCTTTGAGGTGGAGTTGTTGGAAATAAATTAAATAAATGGCAAATCTTTTTAAACTTTTAGCAAGTTTGGGAATTTGTTTTCTCGCCGGAGGAATTGGTTCTTTTTTTACCTCCCAAGCGATCCCCGGCTGGTACCAAAACATCAATAAACCGTTTTTCAATCCCCCAAACTGGATTTTTGGCCCGGTTTGGACCGTTTTGTTTTTCATGATGGGAATTTCTCTGTATTCCATTTGGAGAAAAGAAGCGCCAGAAAAACAAAAAAGAAGCGCTGTATTAATTTTTTCTGTTCAATTATTATTCAATACATTGTGGTCAGCGGCATTTTTTGGATTAAAATCGCCCCTCTTTGGATTGATAACCATTATTATTCTTTTAGCGCTTATCGCTATTAATATTTCTAAGTTCTATAAAATTTCCAAAGAGGCCGGAATTTTGCTTTTGCCCTATATTGTTTGGGTATTTTTCGCCGCTTTTTTGAATTTTGCCATCTGGAGATTAAATTAAAAAAATTGAAATATAAGCATGATTAAAAAATGCAAAAAATGCGACATGCCGCTTGATGATAAAAATGAATTCTGTGGTTGTGAGGAAAATCTTTGCGCATGTTTTTGCGGGTGCGGTTCTAGATGCGATTGCGGTTGCCAGAAAGACAAAATTTAGCATGCTATTTAAGGAAATAATCTTTAACGGCGCAAATATTAATACAAAAAGGAGAAAGGGGAGGATTTTTATTATTTTAACCTGCTTTTTTCTTCTTTTAATTTTTATCATTTTAATCCTAGAAAACACAGAAAAGCCGAACATCCAAGAATCTGGAGATATCTTTTTTAATGAGGAAATTATGATAAAAAATGCCAAGATTTTTGTCGCTATCGCAGATAATCCAGCGGCAAGAGATCGAGGCCTTTCCGGCCTTTCACACTTAAAAGAAAATCAAGGAATGCTTTTTTTGTTTAATGAGCCGGGAATTTATGGTTTTTGGATGAAGGATATGAACTTTGACATTGATTTCATATGGATGCATAATAATAAAATCGTGGAAATAACGGAAAACGCGCAAGCGTCCCATTATCCAGAAAACTTAAAAACATATTTTCCATCAAAAATTATAAATAGCGTATTAGAGGTGAATGCCGGATGGGCGCAAAAAAATAATATTGAGGTGGGAGATGAAATTAAAAAAATTGGAATATAGGAAATGGAATGTAAAAAAGAAAAGAATTTAAAAAATTGCTCATGCACATATCCGGGATGTCCGAGAAAAGGAATTTGCTGCGAATGCGTAAAATATCATCGGCAGAAAAATCAGATCCCGGGATGTTTTTTTAATGAAAAATCAGAAAAAACTTATGACCGCTCAGTTGAAAATTTCATTAAAGGAGAAATATAACACCAAACCAGAGAAGAAAATTATTTTCCTTTCGCCCTCAAAGCTTAATCTTTTTCAAGATTGCCCGCGTTGTTTTTGGCTTCAAGAGGTCAAAAATATAAAAAGACCGGAGGGGCCGGCATCAACTCTGCCTCGCGGAATGGATTATTTAATCAAGGATTATTTTGATAAATTCAGAGCCCTTTCCAAGCTTCCTCCGGAAATTGAAAAAGATACCAAGGGCTTGCCGATGAGCAACCAGAAATTACTTAATTTATGGAGAAACTGGCGCAGCGGTCTTCGATATTACGATAGAGAAATCAACGCAGAACTTGGAGGAGCGCTTGATGAATGCTTTACTCTGGGCGAACATTATATCCCGGTTGATTATAAAACCAGAGGATTCGCCCTAAAACCAGATTCCCTTTCATATTATCAAAATCAGCTTGATTGCTATACTATGTTGCTTGAAAAAAACGGATATAATCATCTCTCTTTTGGATATTTGATTTATTATATTCCTCAAAAAATTGATCCTGACGGAATTGTAAAATTTAGCGTTGAAGCGAAAGAAATGGCCACGGATTCCAAAAGAGCATATCAGGTTTTTAAAAGCGCGGTGTCTCTTCTTAGGGGATTGGAGCCGAAATCAAACAATCGGTGCGGATTTTGCGGCTGGCAGGCATATAAAAATTCATGTTAAAAATAGGACTTGTCGGGCTTCCAAACGTTGGGAAATCTACTATTTTTAAAGCGCTTACGAAACAAAGCGTTGATATTTCAAATTATCCCTTTTGCACCATTAATCCTAATATCGGCATTGTCAAGATTCCGGATAAAAGATTAGAAAATCTTGCTGAAAAATTTCCCCGCGCCAATATTATTCCGGCGGCAATAGAATTTATAGATATTGCCGGTCTTGTGGGGGGCGCAGTCCAAGGACGGGGGCTGGGAAACAAGTTTTTATCGCACATCAGAGAAGTTGACGCTATTGTAGAAATTGTGCGTTTTTTTGATGATCAAAACATAAGCCACATCAATGAAACGGTCAATCCCGCAAGGGACATAGACATTCTTGAGAAAGAATTGATATTGGCCGATCTTGAAACAATAAATTTCAGATTGGAAAAATCGGAAAAAAAATCGAAGACCGGAGATGAGAATTCGCGTAAAGAATATGAAGTTCTAAAAAAATTTAAAGAAGCTCTTTTAACGGGGAAAAAGGCGATTGAGGTTCATTTAGAAAACAAAGAAATCGAAACAGCCGAAGAATTATTTTTGCTCACGTTAAAGCCGATTATTTATCTTTATAATTTTTCAGGAAAAAGCCCTGATTTGCCTCCAGAATTAAAAAATAAAAAACACATTATTTTAGACGCTAAAACAGAGCTTGATTTAAGCGAAATGAATAAGAAAGAGATTGATGATTTGGGAATGGAGGTAAAAATCTTTGATCTTATAAAAGAGGGCTACGGCGTCTTAAATCTAATAACATTTTTTACGATGAACGATAAAGAAATAAGAGCTCGGGAGGTAAAAAGAGGCACAAAAGCTCCCAGAGCCGGAGGAAAGATTCACGGAGATTTTGAGAAAAATTTTATAAAAGCGGAAACAATAAGCTGGGATAAGCTGATCGAGGCGGGATCCTGGCATAAGGCCCGAGAAAAAGGATTATTAGAAATAGCGGGAAAAGAATTCGAAATAAAAGATGGAAGTATCGTCCATTTCCTTATTTAAAAAATTATGGAAAATGAAAAATTTCAAAAATTAGTAAAAGAAGCGATAATGGGCATTCCTGAAAAATTTCAAAAATTATTTGATAATCTTGAAATTGTTATAGACGATTTTCCAAGCGAATATCAGCTTAAAAAAACAGGCTCTAAAAGCGGCGATTGCCTGCTTGGTCTTTACGAAGGAGTTCCGAAAACCAAAAGAGGACACCATTATGCGAATGTTCTGCCCGACAAAATAACTATTTTTAAAATTCCGATAGAAAGACTTTCTCGAGACGAAAACGATTTAAAAAATATTATCAAAAAAACGGTTTGGCACGAAATAGCCCATCATTTTGGGATTGAAGAAAGAAGGGTTCGTGATTTGGAAGGAAAAAAATTCAGATGACATGTTTGATTTTAAAATATTAAAAAAATCTAAAAAAAGCCGGGCACGCCTTGGATTGATTAAAACTCCTCATGGCGAAATTAGGACGCCTGCTTTTATACCTGTGGCGACGCTTGGGGTTGTGAAGGGGGGGCTTGATTCTTTTGATCTTGAAGAGTCAAAGGTGCAGTGCCAGATAACAAATACATTTCATTTTTTTGATTTAAATTTCGTAAATCAAGTTGAAAGAACCGGAGGGCTTCATAAGTTCTTTAATTTTATGAAACCGATTTTTACCGACTCCGGCGGTTTTCAGGTTTTTAGCCTTGGGAAAGGAGCTGAACTCGGTCTTGGGAAGACAGGATCCATATTTCCCGGAAAAAATATCCGTGAAAATAAAAATATTTCCGGAAAGCTTGTTAAAAAAATAACCCCGGAGGGCATATTTTTTTTATCGCCGCGCGACGGCAGAAAGATTTATTTAACGCCTCGATTATCGCGTCAAACCCAAATAAAATTAGGGGCTGATTTTATTTATCTTCTGGATTTATGCGGCTCACCCCTTGATAACAGGAATATCGCCAAAAATGAAGTGGAATTAAGCCATCAATGGTTTAAAACGTTCTTAGAAGAAAAAATCCCCAGCCGCCAGAGAGTTTTTGGAATAATTCAGGGTGGAATTTATAGGGATTTGCGGGATAAATCAACGACCTTTGTAAACAATCTCCCTGTTTTTGGAATTGCGATCGGAGGGGCGCTGGGGAAGAAAAAAAAAGATATGTATAAAATAATTGAATGGATAAATAAAAAAATTGATTTTTCGAGGCCTCATCATTTATTGGGAATGGGAGATTTAGAAATTTTGGAAAAAATTATAAAGCTTGGAATTGATTTATTTGATTGCGCCCTTCCCACAAGAATTGCCAGACACGGTACGGCAATGACTTCAAATGGCTATCTAAACATTAAAAAAAATATTTTTAAAGATAAATTCAGCCCCATAGAAAGAAAATGCAAATGCTTTGCTTGCCAGAATTATTCAATGGCGCAGATTAATTTTTTGTTTAAATCAAAAGAGCAGCTTGCCGGCCGCCTTCTGACAATTCACAATTTATATTTTTTTGAAACCGCGCTTGAAAAAATAAGAGAAAAAATCGCGCTGGGAAGATTTTAAATATCTTTAAAAGAAATTGATTCATAAAGAGAAAAAGATCCTGTTTTTGTTCTAATCAAATCCTTTAAAATCCCTCCGGTTTTAAGCGTTTTGCCGAGATCATTCGCGAAACTTCTGACATAAAATCCGGAACTTACAAGCATTTTAATATTTAATTCAACGAGATCTTTTTTTCTTTTGAAGCTTAAAAGTTTTATTTCAAAAATAGAAACTTTTTTGGGCTTGATTGCGGGTTTTTTTCCTTGGCGGGCAAGTTTATAGGCGGGCATTCCGGAAATTTTAATCGCAGAAAAAACAGGTGGAGTCTGAAAAATTTCTCCTTTAAAGCTCTTAACGGTTTGGAGAATTTCTTTTTTTCGGGGCCATTTTTGAACCCGGTTTTTTTTAATTTTTCCAGTTGCGTCGCAAGTGTCGGATTCCAAACCCAAGACAATAGTGGCAATATATTCTTTTTTGCTTTTTTTTAAAACTTGATGGAGTTTTTTTGTATTCTCTCTGCCGATGGCGACTACCAAAACTCCCCGGGCAATCGGATCAAGCGTTCCTCCGTGGCCGATTTTTTTATCGGGGAATTTTTTCTTTAAAAGACGGATAACGTCAAAAGATGTTTTGTTTTTGGGCTTGTAAAAAGCGAAAATCCCTTCCATCCTTTTAGTATATAGCGCCGCTAATTTTTATGCCAAATCTTTGCTTTTAAAAAATAAGAATAAGCCTTAGAATAAAACAATATGGAGAAAAATTATTTGACCGGCCTGAACAAAGAACAAAAAGAAGCAATCAATTTTAAAACCGGTCCATTGTTGATTGTTGCCGGAGCCGGAACCGGAAAAACAACCGCCATTACCAAGCGGATCGGATATCTCATTGAAAATGAAATTGCCAAATCGAATGAAATTCTCGGCCTTACATTCAGCGAAAAAGCGGCTCAAGAAATGGAGGAACGAATTGAAAATATCTTGCCGATTGGATATTTAGACCTTTGGATTTCAACATTTCATTCTTTTGGTCAAAGGATTTTAAAAGAAAATGCAATTAATATCGGTTTGTCTAACGATTTCAAAGTTTTAGATCAGGACAGCGCCTGGATCTTAATGAGGCAAAATCTGGATAAATTTGATCTTGAATATTATAAACCTCTTGGAAATCCCGCTAAATTTATAAAAGCGCTTATTGATCATTTTTCAAGACTAAAAGATCAGAATATAAGTCCGGATGAATATCAGAAATGCGCCGATGGAGTTAAAAACGAAGAAGAAAAGAAAAGAATCCGGGAAATAGCCATTTCCTTTAAAATTTATCAAAATATTCTTCTCCAAAAAAACTTTCTTGATTTCGGAGATTTGATAAATTATTCATTGCTTCTTTTGAAAAAAAGACCGTCCATTTTGGAAAAATACAGGAATCAATTCAAATATATTCTGGTGGACGAGTTCCAAGACGCGAATTGGGCGCAATACGAGCTTATCAAGCTTTTAGCCGCTCCGAAAAACAATCTGACCGTTTGCGCGGATGATGATCAGGCGATTTACAGGTGGAGAGGAGCTTCTTTTAACAATATTATCCGGTTTAAAAAAGACTATCCGAAATCAAAAGAGATATTTCTTGTAAAAAATTACCGATCTTGCCAAAATATTCTTGATTTGTCTTATAAATTTATCCAGCTTAACAATCCCGATCGCCTTGAATATCAATTGTCGCGCAAGAATAAAATAAAAAAAATAAGCAAAAAACTGATAAGCCATAAAAAAAGCGCTGGAATTATTGAGCATCTTCATTTTGAGACTCAGGAAGAGGAAACAAGGTCGGTGATTGAAAAAATTGAAGAAATTTTAAAAAACAAATCGGCCGATTCATTTTCAGATTTTGCTATTTTGGTGCGCGCCAATGACTATGCGCCTCCATTCGTAAAAGAACTTGAACGAAAAAAAATTCCGCATCGGTTTTTGGCTTCTGTCGGGCTTTATAACCAGCCGGTGATTTTGGATATTATCTCTTATTTTAAATCTTTAGAAAATCCTCACGAAAGCCGAGCTCTTTATCGTATTTTGAAATCTCCAATTTTTGAAATTTCGGAAAGAGATATTTCAAAAATATCCGTTTTTTCAAAAATGAAAACCGTTTCTCTCTACGAATCGCTTGAAAACGAATCTTTAACCGGAGAATTAACGCCAAAATCAAAAGAAAAAATTATTTTTTTCCTTTCCCTTTTTAAAAAGCATTCTTCCATTTCAGGTATAAGCAATATTTTTCTTAGTTTTTTAAATGATTCGGGATATTTGAAATATTTAATCAGAAAAGAAAAATCGCAAGAAATTGAATTTTTAAATCAATTTTTTGCCAAAATAAAACAATTGGAAGAAAAAGAAAAAAACTTTTCCATTCAGGATTTTTTGGAAGAATTAAATTGGGAGATGGAATCGGGCAATGAAGGAAAAATTAATTTGAATTTGGAAGACGGTCCCGACACCGTAAAAATAATGACCATTCATTCCGCGAAGGGCCTTGAATTTCCATTTGTTTTCGTGGTTAATCTTGTTAATAAAAGATTTCCGACGATTGAAAGAGGTGAAGCAATAGAAATACCAAAAGAATTAAGAAAAGACATAACACCCCTCGGAGACGCTCATTTGCAGGAGGAAAGAAGATTGTTTTATGTCGCAATGACAAGGGCAAAAAAGGGATTGTTTTTCACTTCGGCTCGCGATTACGGCGGGCAGAGAAAGAAAAAGCTTTCGAGATTTTTATATGAATTAGGATTCGAAAAAACGAAAGAAAGGCGCTTATCGGCAACGAATTTAAATTTAAAAGAATTCAAAAGAAAAGCCAGCGGAAAAATTTCTCTTCCCTTGCATTTTTCATACACCCAGATTGCCGCTTTTAAAAATTGCCCATTGCAGTATAAATTCGCGCATATTTTAAAAATTCCGCGATTTGGTTCGGGAACATTAAGCTTTGGAAAAACAATGCATAATGTTCTCTTTAGACTTATGAAAGAATGCTATTTTTCGGAAAAACTAAATCTGCGCGAAATATACAAAATTTACGAACAAGAATGGATTGATGAGTGGTATGAATCAAAAGAGCAAAAGAAAGAATATTACGAACTCGGGAAAAAATCGCTTAAAAATTTTATCGGGGAATTGAAAGAAAAAAATCCGAAGATAATGGTTATTGATGGCAATCCCTGTCTTGAAAAAGATTTTTCTTTGAAATTGGACAAATACACGATTAGGGGAAAAATTGACAGGATCGACGATCTGGGGGAATTAAGTGCCGAAATAATCGATTATAAAACCGGCCGGATGAAAGAAAAACTCAAGCAAGAAGAAAAAGACCAGCTTTTGATATATCTGATTGCGGCAGAGGATATTTTGAAGGTAAGGCCCAAAAAGCTTTCTTATTATTATCTTGACGCCTCAAAAAAGCTTGAATTTATGCCTGATCAAAAAGAAAAAAATATTTTTAAAAATAATTTAATAAAACAGTTGGCTCAAATTGAAAAAAGCGATTTTTCTCCGACTCCGGGAAGAAATTGCAAATTTTGCGATTTTAAAGAAATTTGCGAATTCAGAAAAATTAATTGATTGCCTGACCGGTCATAAACCGGCGGCCTTGATTTTTAGTTAAAAATAATGTAAAATCTGAACAGATTTAGCCAAGGAGGTGGAAAGCGTGAGCGAGAGAAGGAGAAAGCCTTTTGGTCTGGTTTTGGTGCCGCAAAACGAATCAGAAGCGGCAAGGCTCTTGGGGCAAATCAAGGCTGCTCAAGAGAATGTTGAAGATCTCAGGCGAGCCGAAACTGATGAAATTGCAGAAATCAAGACCATAACAGAAATTGAAACTGCTCCCCCTGTAGCCGGTGTTTCAATCTCGCAGACCGAGACCTTTGTGGTAAAGCCAGAGGGCGGAAGCGGGGTTGTGATCCGTCTTCACAAGAGGAGGAAGCGATGGGCGGGATTATAGCGGAGGGCCCCAATACAAAGGGGGTAGTAACGGTTAAGTTAGCAGAATGGGAGATGTTCTTTGCGATCGGG
>CAZXXF010000022.1:0-9615 GCA_964644805.1 uncultured Candidatus Saccharibacteria bacterium
AGTCGAAGAAACTAAAAAAGCCGAGTGTTCGGCTTGAGGGGTTAGAGTCCGTCCTTACCCTCATTTTCATTATATGCCAGCGCAAAAAATATGTCAAGAGTCAATTGAGAAAAAACCAAAGATCGGCTATAATACAAAAATTATGAATAAGAATTACGATTTTAAAATAAAAGAGAAAAAATGGCAGGAATTTTGGGAAAAAGAATCCATTTTTAAATTTAAGGATCAGAAAAACGTAAAAATATTTTCAATAGACACTCCTCCGCCCACTCTAAGCGGAAGAATGCATTTAGGGCATGTTTTTTCTTATGCTCACGAAGATATTATCGCTCGCTACCATAGAATGAAAGGAGAGAGCGTTTTTTATCCTTTCGGAGTGGATAATAACGGATTGCCCACAGAAAAATTGATAGAAAAAATTAAAAAGGTCAAATTATTTGATGTTGGCAGGAAGGGTTTTATTGAGCTTTGTCAAGAAACAATTAAAGAAATATTGCCGAATTTTATAAACGATTGGAAAAAAATAGGAATTTCTTGCGATTTTTCCAACGCTTATTCCACAATCAGTCCTAAAGTTCAGAAATTAAGCCAACAATATTTCATTGAATTGTTTAAAGCGGGCAGGATTTATAAAAAACATGCTCCGGTTTTATGGTGTTCCGAATGTCGGACGGCTATTTCTCAAGCCGACATGGAAGACAAAGAAATGAGCTCTGTTTTTTATGATATTGAATTTAAAACGCTTGATGAAAAAATTTTTATTATTTCAACGACCAGACCGGAACTTTTACCAAGCTGTGTCGCTATTTTTGTCAGCCCGAAGGATGAAAGGCACCGTGATCTGATAGGAAAAATTGCCACTATCCCCCTCTTTTATCAAAAAGTAAAAATTTTAGAAGATGCAAGCGTTGATCCTCAAAAAGGATCGGGAATCGTCATGTGTTGCACCTTTGGAGACGCAAGAGACGTTGAATGGTATTTTAAGCATAATCTGCCCATCCGGATATCAATTGAGCGAAACGGAAAAATGAATGATTTAGCAAAAGAATTCCAGAATTTAAGCTTAAAAGTGGCCCGGGAAAAAATAATTGAAGATCTTAAAAAGCTAAGATTGATCAAACAGGAAAAATCTATAAATCATACTCTCAACGCTCATGAGAGATGCTTGACTCCGGTTGAAATTCTGACCGCCAATCAATGGTTTATAAAATACCTTGACCTGAAAAAAGAATTTTTGCGTCAAGCCAATAAATTAAAATGGCACCCTCCTCATATGAAGAAAAGGATTGATAATTGGATTAAGGGACTTAAATGGGATTGGTGCGTTTCAAGACAAAGATATTTTGGCATTCCAATACCGGCTTGGGAGTGTAAAAGATGCGGAAAAATTATGACTCCCCCGGCCTCAAATTTACCGATAGATCCTTTGGAGTCTCAACCTCAAAAGAGCTGCGGATGCGGTTCAAAAGAATTTATTCCCGAGAGCGATGTTTTAGACACTTGGGCGACAAGCTCTCTTACGCCTCAAATTGCCGCTGATCTCATATCTAATAAAAAAATCAAAAAGCAGATATTTCCAATGTCTCTAAGGCCTCAAGCGCACGATATTATTAATTTTTGGCTTTTTTATACTCTTGCGCGCTCTTTTTTGCATCATAAAGAAAAACCCTGGAAAAACGTCATGATTTCAGGGTTTGTCTTGGATCCAAAAGGAGAAAAAATGTCCAAATCAAGGGGGAATATTGTTGAACCAGAAATTATAATTAAACAATACGGGGTGGACGCGATGAGATTTTGGGCCGCGCAATCAAACTTAGGAGATGATTTGCGATATTCTGAAGAAGGAATAAAAATTGGCAAAAGAACAATTATCAAGCTTTGGAACGCCTCTCAATTTTGCCTTCAACATCTTAAAGATTATGCTCCGCGTAAATTAGAAAAAAAATATTTAGCCGATGAGGATAAATGGATTTTGACCAAACTTTACAGGATAACAGAAGAATACATAAAAAGAATGGAAAGATACGAATATGCCGGCGCGAAATTAGCGCTGGACAATTTCTTTTGGAAAGATTTTTGCGATAATTACTTGGAGATTGTAAAACTGCGCGTTTATGAGAATAAAGATGAGAAAAATTTCAGAGCCGCCCAGTTCGTTCTTTATACGACTCTATATTCTGTTTTAAGACTTTACGCGCCAATTATGCCTCATATTACAGAAGAGATTTATCAAGCATATTTTAAAGCGCTTGAAAAAGAAAAAAGCATTCATCTAACCAAACTCCCTGAGTTGAATAAAAAACTTTGCTTCTTGGCGATTGCCAAAAATTTTGACCTGGTCGTTGACGCCATTGCGCAAATTAGAAAATATAAATCCGTCCATAATCTTTCAATGAACGCAGAGGTTGATAAAATTATCATCAAAACAAAAAATAAATCAAAATTAAAAAAATACCTGTTTTTACTCTGCAGGATGATGTCAATTAAAACAATAGAGATTATGTAAAAATTTCTTGTCCTATCGTTTCTTTTTTAGTATTTTTAAGATCTTCGTAAAGGAGAAACGAATAGGCGATCATAAGCGGCGCGATGATCAATGGGTTCAAAAATTCTGCTATATAAGGTGAAAATTGAAATGTCGAAAACTTAGACATTGGGTTTAAGATGCCGCTTAGAATAAGCAAAATTCTTAAAGAATCAGAAAAAATGGCAGTTAAAAGTTCGATTATGATGGAACTTAATGCGGCAATAAAAATAATTAATAACATTCGTCCAAATACGCCCCACCATCTTCCTTGCACTAATTCTTTGCTTCTATGTAGCGCTTCTTTTCCTTTCATGTTTTCTGATATTATCACATAATTAGCAAATGCATACCAAATCAAAAATATAATGCCCGGAATAATTAAAAGAAAAGCGCCCACCATCAAATATAATCCAACCAGCAGAGATACTCCGCAATAGGGCAATAATTTTTTCCAACCCATTTTTAATGATTTTTTAATGCCTATTTTCTCTTTTCTTCGGTCAATTGCAAAGCATAAACTGGCTGTACCCCACAAAAAGATAATAATTGTTGGCACAATAAGCGTTCCTATCGATATAAATTTTAATGATGGCGAAGCCAAAGATGCGCTCATTGCAGCTTCAAAAATGCTAAAAGCAATTACGGGTATAAGGTTTATTCCCATCAAAACCCAAAATTTCGATTTATATACTTACAGACTTCTTTTCAATAAGTTCCCTGCATCGGGAAGTTTTTGAGATGGCTGATCAGTAGTTATCTGTATTGGTGTATTGAAGTTAAATTTATCCTCATTCATAATTATTCAATCTTTGATATTAATTTTTAAATAATTCTCGCCCCCTCTTTTTCCATATCAAGCCCCCGCTTCCCCCTACCTCTTAATATATACCGTATCCTTGGTGGTGAATTTTCTTCCGTCAGCAAGATATGCGTCAGTCGTATAAATGTATGCCCCGTTTGCCATTTGCTGGCCTTGGGCATTCTTCCCATCCCATGTAACGGCGCTCTGGTTATTAAATGAATTTGAATATATTAGTCTTCCCACAAGGTCAAATATCTTTAGCTCTACCCGGGAGATTGCAACCTGGCCTGATTTGCAGGAAGCCCATCCGCAACCATCAGCTCCGCAGAACCATCCATTGCATCCGAAATTGCAATACCAATAGCTTCTGGGCTTAAACATGGTGGCGCTGGAAAATGTCTGGGGAGAAGCAACCATCTTTATCCTGGATTCAGAGGTTTTTACAAAGTCGTCATTCTTTTTTCCGCAGAATCCGCTGACAGCTATTGTGTTTTCAGGACACATTACTTCCCCGTCATCTCCGCTTCCCCATCCGATCGCCGTTCCCTCGCAATAGGGAGAGCTTCCTGTCTTTGTTTCTCCGCAGCTCCAGTTATTTGTCGGATCGCAGGGGATCCAGGAAGAGGAAGGGGGAGGGGTTGATGCACTGAATGTAGCAGTCGCTGACTTATTGGAATTCATGGTGAGAACGCATTCTAGATTTGTTCCGGAACATGCGCCTGACCAGCCAACGAACGTAGCATGAGAGGCTGGAGTAGCTGAAATGCTGATAGAAGAATTAGCTGGATAATTATCGGAACAATTGAAATCGATGCAGCCGCCGGCGCAGCCAGAGGTGCCGCCAGGGCAACAACAGTGTAATCCGCTTAAATTCTTGTTAAAAAAGACTATGTATCCCCATCCGTCGCCGGCTGTTTTAACCGAAAGAGTGTATTCTGACGGCGGATCAACTTTTGTTTGCGAATAGTAAAAATCCATTCTAGCGTCATAATAATCTTCATAATAATCAATTCTAAATTTATGATCACCGGCGTTTAAGTTTTGTTTGAAAGTATCAATCTGGTAACTTCTATTCATCCATCTATCCAGCACCAAAGCATCATTTATCCAAACTCTAACTCCGTCATCAGAGCCGATTTTGAAAGTATATTCCCCCGAAGAAGGAAGATTGATCGTTCTGCTTGATTTAAACATTATGTTATTTGACCTTCCATAGGCCAACGCATTCGGCCATTTGTTATCGAAGAAAATATTATATTCATCAGGAGTTTCTCCTAAACAGTTTCCTTGGCTACCATTATATTCATACCAAACCCTCTGCCATCTGTCTTTTGGATATTTAAGTTCCGGACACACAACTGTAGATTCTGATTTTTTGAATTCAGCAGTCGCAGACTTGTTGGAGTTCATGATGACAACGCAGGTTAAACTCGTTCCAGAACACGCTCCAGACCAGCCGACAAAATTAGAGCCGGAAGAAGGGGCGGCCGTTAATGTTATTGATTTACCAGAATCAAAATTAGCAGAACAGGTTGACCCGCAATTAATTCCCGAAGGATTGCTTGTTATGGTTCCGCTTCCATTGCCCGATTTAGAAACCGAGAGAGTGTATTTGAGAGAGGGAGGAGGATCAGACGGCTGAGTCGAACATGATTTTTCAGCGATAGTCTTGCCCCCTGATTTTAAAGAAAAATTATAAGAAGTATCGGGTTTTAACCCCGCGCTGACATAAAGACCTAGGGCAGTGCCGGATCCTAAATCGCTTTTTGAAACATTATCTTGATATAACTCTACTTTATTGACGCAGTTGAGGAATCCATATCTAATAACCACTATTGAATTATCGCCCGATGATTGACACGAAAGGCTGCCAATGCAAGATGTTGGCGGTGGTGTGGAGCCCGAAACAAATTCAGCAGTCGCAGACTTGTTGGAGTTCATGATGACAACGCAGGTTAAACTCGTTCCAGAACACGCTCCAGACCAGCCGACAAAATTAGAGCCGGAAGAAGGGGCGGCCGTTAATGTTATTGATTTACCAGAATCAAAATTAGCAGAACAGGTTGACCCGCAATTAATTCCCGAAGGATTGCTTGTTATGGTTCCGCTTCCATTGCCCGATTTAGAAACCGAGAGAGTGTATTTGAGAGAGGGAGGAGGCGGTTGGACTGATGTGCAATTATAATTAGCGTCGAATGGTCCAAGATTTGGGTTTGAATCGTCGCAATCGGGCTTTGAATTACAAAATGAAGGACATTGCTCGGGCTTATTTTTGCGAATACCCCAATTACAATATTGATCCCCGTCTAAATCTTCACAATTAATTGATAAATTAGGCTGTTTGGCGATAGAGATAGGGCTTTTAATCGCATACCATGGAAGTTCCGGAGCACCGGTTGATCTTACTCTAGCATAACCTCCCTCTCCCCAGCTTGTTCCCCAACTATTTTTGAAAATCCAGACGGTGGCGCCTGATGAATCATTTTCATATCCGCTTAAAACCACGGCATGGGCATAAGTGCCAGTAGGGTCCTGGACAAACACGGCCGCCTGTATTGGTCCTTGGTTGATAAGGGCATTCTTTATATTTTCTTCCCCGCTGATTAATTGTCCTCCGCTTACTTTAACAACTTCATTTTGCCAATAACTGCATTTATTTGAACAATTCAAGTGCGATGCCTGATATTTAAAACAATTTTCGCTGGTTGCGCCTGTATTGGCAAGATATTGATATAAATAAGCAAATCTATCCACCACTAATCCTTCGCATCCAAACGCTCCCGGGCCCTTATAACAGGAAACAAGGTCTTGCTCTGAAAGATCTAGATTCAAATTTTGATTAAAATATAGATTTGACACCGATTCAATCGCTCCGAGGCTGGCAAATGCCCAGCAAGATCCGCAAGTTCCTTGATTTTTCACTTCCGTCATCCAATTTTTTCCGTGTCTTTTTCTCCAGTCAAAAGAAGGGGGAAGAAAAGAAGTTGCAGACATTTGGACAGAAGAAGCAGGGGTTAATTCATATATACCTCCTTTGTAGTATTCGAGGCCTTGGGTATTTGGAAGATTTTCCGAGGGCTTGACTTCAAACAGAGCTCTTTTCTGCTCATAAGTATAGCTTGAAATACCGGTTTCTCCGGCAGTCCATCTTAAACCTTTTGATTTATTATGCGAATTGATCTTGTCAATGACTGATGTTGCCTGCTGTTTTTGAAGACTTGAAGTATAGGTTGCGATTCCTTGAGTTTTTACCGGGTTGCTGAAATCATTAAAGTTGTTAAGGGTAAAAATCGTATCTATCTTAATAGAAGATCCTTTTAATTCCGTATCAAGGGATTTTGGTGTAATGCCGCCAAGTGTGCATGTTTCATGACAAAAATATTCAAATGTTTTATTTCCTTGATCAAATGGCCCTATTGCTTCATAGACAAGATATTTTTTATTATTTGTATCCGTTAAAATCACTCTGGCAAATCCGTCATGACTATTAATCGTTGCTTTTCCAGTAATTGCAAGGGAGAATATTGGCTGAGTATTCCAGGTAAAAATATTATCCTTTGGGGAATCAAAGCTTTTATTGATTGGTATAGAAATCAAAACATCAGAATTATCAACGGGAGGCGTGAAGACAAGCCATAATCCGTTCTGTTTTTGAAAAGTTTCCAGATTGAGAATTAGTTTTGTTAAAGCAATAATTCCGGAGCTTAAAGAAATAATCAAAAAACCAATTAAGGTAAATAAGATTATTCTTCTCGCGTTTTGTATTTTTTGAGCATTGCCAGAGGAGGTGGCAAAAACATAGCCGGCGATTACCAGCATTAAAACAGTCAGCACCAATCCAATTGTAAAAAGCCAATTTCCAATTCTGGAAACCATCTCCGGAAAATCTTTGTCTATTGTCGGAGAAGTAAATTTTACGGCACTGTTAACCGAATAAAGCCCCAACAACAGAAAACAAATTATGAAGGAAAGGCAAAGTGATTTTTTATTCATTTTTTTTAATTAATTTTTTTTAAAAATCCTATTTTTTGTTTAACTATTTCAAGCGTTTGTTTTGCTCTTCTCTCCGCCTTAATTCTTCCGTCCTCCAAAATTTCTTTTATTAGATTCGGCTTTTTGGAAAATTCATCCCTTTTTTTTCTTATTGGTTTTAAAAATTGATTTAATAATTTTGCCAATTCTTTTTTACATTTTACACATCCAATTTCCCCTCTTTGGCATAAATCTTTAGTTTCTTGGGCTCTATCCGGAAAAAACGCCTTATAGTATTGATATATATTGCAAATATCGGGGTTTCCTTTATCATTTAAATGAATTTTTTTGGGATCGGTGATCGCTTTCATCACTTTTTCCTTAATAATTTTTGGAGAATCAGAAAGAAAGATGGCATTATTCCTTGATTTTGACATTTTTTGGCCATCAAGTCCAGGTAAAATTTGCGTTTTGCTTAAAATTGCCTCCGGGATAGGGAATGTTTTCCCGAATAGCCGGTTAAAATTAGATGCAATTTCTCTTGTCAATTCAATGTGGGGCAGCTGATCTTTCCCTACAGGCACAAAATTAGCTCTGACGCACAAAATATCTGCCGCCTGCGAAACAGGATAGCTTATAAATCCCAAGCTCGCTTTTTTGGTTCCGGAATGCTTGATCTCTTCTTTTACCGTTGGATTTCTTTGAACGCGGGCGAAACTAACAAGCATTGAGAAAATAAAACTTAATTCCGAAATTTGAGGAATCTGGGATTGAACGAATATCGTTGATTTATCGGGATCTATTCCTACGGAAAGGTAGTCTAAAACAATTTCCTTGATATAGCGTTCCATTTGCTTTGATTTTTCCAGTTGATCAGTTAAAACCTGATAATCAGCGATAATAAAATAACAATCATATTGCTTTTGGAATTCTAATCTTTTTTGGAGCGAGCCGACAAAATGGCCCAAATGTAGGCGGCCGGTTGGCCTATCTCCGGTTAGAACAATTTTTTTATTCATTCTTTGTTATTAATTTTTTTTATCTTTCATTAATTTTAAATTTAAGAAAAATATGGCCCAAAAAATAAGCGGAATATGGGGAAAAATAAAAAAAGCGGTCCAGGGGCGGTAATTATGGCGGCCGCTGCAATCAAAGCATGAAATTGGTAATCCATTTTTAACCGGTATTTTTCCATTTTGCAGATAAAGCGAACCGGAGTGAGAGGCAGAATATTTAATACATTCCCCCATGAACGAATTTTCGTCTTCCGGCTCTACAACTGCGCATAATCCGGATATGCATTGACTTCCATCGTCGCATTTAATTCCCCCATCGTTATATTTAAGAAAAACAGCCCATCCGAATATATCTTTTCCGAATATCGGCTGGCCGATTTTTAATCGGAAATTTATGTTAATGGCGAGAACAATAAAGGTATAGAAAACAAGAATTAAAATCGCGATTAATCTTGGACTTTTTCTAAAAGCCATATCAGCATATTTTTTTTATCGCTATTTTTTTCCAGACATCATTCTTCCTCAAAAGCCCTTCTTTTGCGCCCCATTTTTGGATGCAACCGTGGGAATTTGCAACCGCCAATTGCGCTGAATAAACAGGATCGTTGCTTTTCATCAATCCGGAGACAAAACCGGATCCAAAAGCATCGCCAGCGCCGGTCTTGTCGGCCACTTTAACATTAAATATTCCCGCCCCCCAGATGTTTTCTTTGTTAAAAAGAATAGCCCCTCTTTTATCGTCTGTGATTGACACATAACCTTTATGCCATTTTTTTTCAAAAACTTCTTTTTGATTATTGCCGCCAAACAAATCTTTCGCTTCTTCTTTGTTTAAAATTAAAACATCAACGCTTGATAATAATCTTTTAACGCTTTTTTTCAAAAAATTTATTTGTTCTTTTCCGGGATTAATGGCGATCTTAATGTTGTTTTTATTCGCCAACTTAATAATTTCCCATGTTTTTTTTGCCATAATTCCGGAAAGCGGAGCCAAATAAAACCATCGGGCGGACATTTTTTCTAAATTAAAATTTGGGGGCAAATGCCCGGAAGCTCCGCGATAGGTTAAAATCACCCTTCCCATTTTTCTGCCGCTTAGAACCACCGATTTATTAGTGGGAACATTCCTTAGAACGCCGAGGAATTCTTTTCCAATTCCAAGATTTTTCAAATCAGACACTATTAAAGAGCTTCCGCAATCCATTCCGACACATCCGCAAAAAGCGGTTCTAAATCCTTGCATGGAAAACGTAGCGGCTGCGTTAGTTCCTCCTCCTCCGCTTTTAACGAACATGCCA
>CAZXXF010000023.1:0-9517 GCA_964644805.1 uncultured Candidatus Saccharibacteria bacterium
ATTCATAAATTTAACAGTTTAGATTGAATATTGAGAAGTTTTTCAATCCCTTTAATTTCTTTTAGGGAGGGGATTTTTTCTTCCCAAATTTTTCCTAAAATCATATATTGAATCATCTCTGCTTTGTGGAGGTTGATATTGGTTTTCAGATCGGGATACAACTTCATCTTTTTTTTATGAAGATAATTCTTTAAAAACAAATTTTCCGCTTTTTTGATTTCTTCGGAATTATAACCGCTTGTTTTCATTAAATAACTCAATTGGAAAATAAATCTTCCCAGATCTCTGGTCGGGTTTCCCATCTCTAAAGTATCAAAATCCATTAAAGCTATTTCCTTTTTCCTCTTCAGAATAAAATTGGCTACTTGGTAGTCACCGTGGATTAAACAGATCCGATTTTTTTCGCCCAACAAGTCTATTTTTTTAAGCAAAGATTCTAAATTTCTCTTAATTTGGATTCTTAGGTGTTCTATGTCCGGTTTGATAAATTCCAAAGTTCTTATTAGGATTATTTTTTCTATTTTTTCATTCAATCTATTAGTTAAGAATCTTGGCTTGGCTTTTATTTTTAAATTATGGAGAAAAGATAAATAGTTTGAAATTTCTTTTATTGAAAGAAAAAGAAATTTTTTGCTTACTTTTTTCTTTAAAATCAAATCAGAAAAGAAATCTCCTTCCAAATATTCTCTTGCTATAATTTTCATTGCCGGAATTTTCCCGAAGAAAAAGGCCGGTTTTATTTTACTCTTTAATTTTGTCAGAGCAAAAATATTTTTTTTAAAATAATCATCATTATCATGAATTTCCAAAGCAATTTTCTGCGGTAAATTGTCTTTTAGAGATAAAAGAACCGAAATTTTATATTGGTTCTTGATGATTAACTTTTTCTTTAAGAGCTTTATCTTCCTTATTTTAAGCCTTTTATTTTTAAAAATAAGAATTAGTTTTTTTTCAAGCTCCGAAGGTCTTTTTTCGAATAATTTGAAATAATTAACCGCTTTGCTCATAATTTTTTACTTTTCCTGGAACAAAGGGGACACGGGTATTTTTTCTTTAAGCTCTTTTATGATTTTTTTTGTGTAAAGCATCGATTTTTCATGGGCCAGACCGGAGCGCTCCCAATCAAAGGCGGTAAAAACAATTTCGTGGTAAAGTTTTTGGGCTTTGTGTTTTGTTTTAAGATTGGCATTAACCAGAAGGCATATAGATTCTTTTAAGAAATAAGCCCCTTTTTCTATATATTCTATTTCCCACCAAGGAACCGCCCCCGCCCACCAATATTGGCAAGAAAAAAGGGCCTGATCGAGCATTTTTCTCGCTTTTTTGTAATTAGGGTCTGCTTTGTTTCCGTTTACCGATTCAATGGCCAGATAAGTAAGCTCCCATTGTTTTTTTTGAATGGGATTTTTAGGGTATTTCCACTGGGCGTAATAAATTTTCTTTTTAATCTCGGACTCAACCGACGCCCAGCTTCCGTTGATGGGTTCAATTTCTTCCTTTTCGGGCAGTAATTCCAATAACTCGGCTATGGTCTTTGATTTTATCCGATTGTCTTTGTAGGCTTCCTCTAAGAATTTTTCCAATCCTGGTCTATGATGGCCAAACGTTTCCCCGTCAACGGCAGTGATCAGATATTCATTTTCTTTTATTTCTTTTCTCGCCGCGGAATAGAATTCTTCGGCGTTCCAAATAAACCCTCTTTGAATCAGGTCGGAAACTTTACGGTTCCGGAAAAAAACTTTTATTTTTGGCAATCCTTTCAGGGTGTGAACTTCAGAAGTGTCTATCTTGGAAAAAAGTTTTCCCTTGAAAGAGACTTCATTTAAGACTATCCAGGAATATCCAAGCCCGCTGATTACTTCGGCCACCTTTTTGGAATAAGCCATTTCCGGAAGGTGAAATCCCTTCGGTTGATAAATCTTTCCGAAGTAAAGTTTATTGGTTTTGTAATTCAGCTTTGCCTGTCTTTCTATTTCCTCTTTTGGCAGAAGCGGCAAAAAAGCGTGATATTTTGAGCTGTTGGTAAATTCAATCTGGCCCTTTTCCGCCAAATCCCTTATTCCGCTGATAATAGAAGAATAGCCCTGTTTTGCCAGTTGTTCCGTAAGGCAGGCGGATATGTTAAGCGTCAACTTCGCCTGAGGATTATTTTTTAGAGCTTCAACAATTTTTCCATAAGAAGCGTCCGCCAGTATTCTGATTAGCTCCCTGTATTGATGGGGGGGCTGGTAAATGTGTAAAAAATTGATCCAATACATGATTATTGAGTTTTTTTATTCAAGACGGTTTTGAAAACCCGAAGATATTCCTTGGCAGAATGCTTCCAAGAAAAATCTTTTGTCATCGCCCTTTTTACTAATTTTTTCCAGCTTTTTTTAAATGAAAAACAGGCGCATGCGCGGCAAATGGTGGCGAATAAAGATATAGATTCGTAATCTTCAAATAAAAATCCATCTCCCTTGTTTTCTTCGGGGATAAAATCAATTACCGTATCAACCAGTCCGCCTGTTTTTCTGACGATAGAGATAGCTCCGTATCTCATCGCCTGCATTTGGGTTAGTCCGCAGGGTTCGAATTTGGAAGGCATTAAAAAAATATCTGATGCGGCAAAGACAAGATGGGGCAAAAAATGATCAAATTCAAAGCGACAGCTTATTTTTTGAGGGAATCTTTCAATTGCCCCTTTGAGCATTTCTTTATATCTTGGTTCCCCGTCTCCTACGCATACCATCTGAACCGGCAAATATTTCAAAATTGGCTTAATAATCTTCTCAAGCAAGTCAAATCCTTTTTGTTCTGTCATTCGCGATACCATTCCGATCAATGGAATCGCGGGATCTTGGGGCAGGCCCAATATTTTTTGCAATTCAATTTTATTCTTTTCCTTCATCTCGATTTTTTCCGAGGCGTAATTGAAGGGAATGTGCGTAGTTGTTTTCGGATTATAAACTTCGTAATCAATGGCGTTTAAAATTCCAAAAAGACGGTCTCTTTTTTCTGACAAAAGCTTGTCCAATCCCTCTCCGTATTCCGGGGTTAAAATCTCCTTGGCGTAATTTGGAGAAACAGTGATTATCGCGTCGCTGTGCATTATGCCTCTTAACATCCAATTGAGTTTAGCCAGCCGCGGATTAAAAAAATCTGGCAGGGATTCTATCCCTGAATCGCGATCGCTTTCCTGAGAAAATCTAAAATCACACATTCCCTGATAATAGAGATTGTGAATGACAAAAACAACGGGTATTTTTGATAAAAACTGATCCTCTTTATACTTTGTTTTTAAATAATTAGAGATTAGCCCCGTCTGCCAGTCGGAAGCGACTATTATGTCCGGTTTCCATTTTGACTTTTTTATAAACTCAAGAGCGCCTCTTGAAAGAAGCACCCATCTTATATGATCGTCTGAGTATCCGTAAACATTCGCCCTTTTTTCGTAATACTCCATATTTTCTAAAAAATACGTCGGGACAGATTTTTTGCCGGCGTATTTTTTGACATTGCATACAAGATATGGGTAATCTCCGGGCTGATCGGTTGGCACCCTTAATCCCTGTTTTTCTATTTTCAAATTATTTTTTTGAGGATCAATGGTGCCATAGCGGGGGATCATGACCCGAACATCCTGACCCATTTTTTTGAGGGCAAGCGGCAGAGAAAAAACAACGTCTCCAAGCCCTCCGGCCTTGGCAAAAGGCGCCGCTTCCGAGGCGACGAATAAAATTTTTATTTTTTGGTTGTTTGATTCGGCTTGACTTTGGTTTTCCATGATTTGATTTAATACAAAGGTTTGATTATAATTATATCATTAGAAAAACTTTCGGGCAATTTTTGATAATGAAGATATCGGCCATTATCCCCGCATTCAACGAGGAAAAGACTATCGCCCCGATTATAAAAGAGGTAAAATTAAACCCCTTGATTTCAGAAGTAATTGTCGTAGATGACGGTTCTGCCGACAACACCTTTGATGTTGCCAAAAAATCGGGAGCAAAGGTTATAAAAATTTTAAAAAACGCAGGAAAGGGGGGAGCAATGGAAAGAGGAGCGAAAGAAACAGATGCCCCGATTTTAATGTTTATTGATGCCGATCTGATTAATTTCAATTCCGCCCACGTGAATTCAATGCTGGAGCCCGTTGTTTTGGGAGAAGCGGAAATGTCGTTGGGCGCGATAGACAGGAGCAAATTGGGGAAGATTTTTTCATGGTTTTTTGAAAAAACGGAAATGCCATTTTGCGGAACGCGCGTTCTAAAAAGGGATTTTTGGCTAAGCATTCCCGACCAATATAAAAAAAGGTATTATGTTGAGAGTGCGCTTAGTTATTACGCTAAAAAAAGGAACCTTAGCTTAAAAAAAGTAGTTCTAAGGGGCGTTAAGCATGTTGTTAAAGAAAAAAAATACGGATTTTGGGAGGGAGTGCTCGCCCGGACCAAAATGTTTTCTCAAATGTTAATGATTAATCTTGTTTTGAGAATAAACTTTTTATTATGGACCCGGTAATAGATGAAATAAAACAGAAGGTTGATGTTGTAAGCTTAATATCAAGCTATATAAAACTTGAAAAAACAGGAGCCAATTATAGGGCTACTTGTCCTTTTCACGCAGAAAAAAAGCCATCTTTTTTTGTTTCCCCCGCGCGTCAAATTTGGCATTGTTTTGGTTGCGCGTCAGGGGGAGACGTTTTTAAATTTATAATGCAGATAGAGGGTCTTGAGTTCGGAGATGCTTTGAGAATGCTTGCGCAAAGAGCGGGCGTTGAAATAAAAAAACAGGACCCCCGGGTGATAACCGAAAGAAAAAGATTGTATGAAATTTGCGAACGGGCATCTAGGTTTTTTGAAAAACAACTTTTTTCCAGCGAAGCAGGGAAAAAAGCGAAAGAATATCTTTTGGAAAGGGGAATAAGCGAAGAATCAATAAAAAAATGGAGAATCGGCTACTCTCCGGAAAGCTGGAGGGCCCTGCTTGATTTTTTGGAAAATTCCGGATATGCCGGCAATGCAATAGACAAGGCCGGCTTGGTTGTGAAAAAAGAAAGCGGAAAGGATTTTTATGACAGATTTAGAGGGAGAATAATGTTTCCCATCTTTGATTTGAACTCCCAAATTGTCGGTTTTGGGGCAAGAATTTTCGGAGATGTTTCGGCAAAAGAGGCGGCGGCAAAATACATTAACACTCCGGCTACGACTCTTTATGACAAAAGCAGGATTCTTTACGGGCTTGACGGGGCAAAAATAGCAATAAGAAAAGCGGGCGAATGCATTATTGTTGAAGGATATACGGATGTTATAATGTCTCATCAGGCAGGCATTAAAAACATAGTCGCAGTTTCCGGCACAAGTTTAACGCCTTTCCACCTAAGCATCCTTCAAAGATACACCGAAAACTTGAAGATGGCTTTTGATATGGATATTGCGGGAGATTCAGCGACCAAAAGAGGGATAGATCTGGCGCAAAGGGAAAATTTTAACGTAAAAGTTCTTGTTATGGCAAAAGACGATGATCCGGCAGATGTAATCAAAAAAGACCCTCAAAATTGGCAAAAAATCATCTCTTCTGCCAAATCAATAACCGAGTTTTATTTTGAAAACGCGTTTTTAAAATTTGATAAAAATACGGCCGATGGAAAAAAGGGGATTGTTAAATTTCTCACCCCCGTCATAAAAAAAATTTCTAACAGCGTTGAAACGGCTCATTGGATCGGACTATTAGCCAAAGAATTGGGCATTCCTCAAAGGGCGATAGAAGAGGAAACGGCTAAATACAAAGAAAAAAGTGAGAACAAGAGAGAGGAAGAAATGATCGCGGAAATAAAGCCTCAGTCGAGAAGAGAAAAGCTCGAAGAAAGAATCATTTGTCTGCTCATTCGCTGCCCTAAAGCAATAAAAGCCTTTTCTTCAAGGTCTTTCCTTTTTGAAAAATTTTCCGGCAAAACAAGAAAAATAGCGGAACTGATAAAAAAAGAAGGAATTTCTGGAGGAAAAGAATCTGATTATTTTGACGAAGAGACGAAAGAATATTTTAATTTTTTAGCCTTGAAGTCTGAAACCGGAGATTATGCCAGCGAGCCGGAAAAAGAAATAAAAGAGGAACTGTTCGATTCAATTAAAGAAATAAGGGCGCTTAACATAAAGGAAGAGCTTCAATTATTGTCCTGCCGCATAAAAGAACTTGAGAATGAAGGAAAAGAAAATGAAGCGAATAAACTAATGGAAAAATTTAATCAAATTTCAAAAGAATTAATTAAAAGTTAAATTATGCCCAAAAAAAAGAAAATCAAAAAGATTAAGCAAAAAAGGGCGGAAAAGAAGAAAACAGCTGTTCGCTCCGATAAAAAAAGAAAAATTATTCAGGTTAAAAAAAGAATCAGATCAAAAATCCAAAATTTTTTAAAAAAGAAAAACGTTAGGAAAAAGATTGGAAAAAATAAAACAGGGGCTGATTTTTCTTCTAAAAACAAAATTTTTTCCAAAGAAAAAATAGATGTTCTTCTAAAAAAAGGACAGCTTCGAGGCTTTGTCACCCATAGCGAAATTTTTTACTTTTTCCCCGATTTTGAAAAAAACATCGAAGGGCTTTACGAACTTCTTGATCATTTGGATCGCGAAAGCGTGAAAATAAGAGAAGCGCAGGAATATTTAGCGGAAGAAAATAAAGAGATAGGCCGCCGGAAAGCAGTTGACGAGTTTTTAAAAAGGCCTGATTCTGTCCAGATGTATCTTCGGGAAATCGGGGAAGTACCCTTTTTAACCGCAAAAGAAGAAAAAGAATTGGCGAAAAGAATAGAGGTTGGCGATAAAGCCGCAAAGCAGAATCTGATAAGGGCGAATCTGCGCTTAGTTGTTTCAATCGCCAAAAAATATATCGGACGATCGCCGAATCTTACGCTTTTAGACTTGATTCAGGAGGGGAATCTCGGATTATTCAGGGCGGCGGAAAAATTTGATTGGCGGAAGGGTTATAAGTTTTCCACTTATGCGACTTGGTGGATAAGGCAGGCGATTACGCGCGCCCTAGCCGATCAGGCCCGAACAATCAGGATTCCGGTTCATATGATAGAGACAATAACTCGATACGAAAAAATCAGAAGAGAGTTATTAAAAGAATTAAGAAGAGATCCTTCAAGCGAGGAAATCGCGAAAGAGATGGAATTAACATCCGACAAGGTAAAACACATAGCGAAAATTGCCCAAAAAACAATTTCCCTTGAAACTCCCGTAGGCGACACCGATGAAGAAAGCACCCTTTCTGATTTTATTAAAGACGAAGAAATGCCTTCGCCCCCAAAAGAGGCGGCGCGGATTCTTTTGAAAGAAAGATTGGCAGAAATATCTCATCAACTTACTCCAAGGGAGCAAAAGATTCTTTCAATGAGGTTTGGCTTAGAAGACGGAGTAACACATACACTTCAGGAAGTGGGAAGCATCTTTAACGTCACAAGAGAGCGCATTAGACAAATTGAAGCCAAGTCCCTTGAAAAGATAAGAAAACACCAAGACATTAAAAAACTGGAAGGATATTAGAGAAATTCAAAAGGCAAAATTCAAAAACACAATTCCAAATTAAAAAGTTGAAAAATTTCAAAAATAATTTATAATAAAAGTGCCGAATTTAGGCATAATCCGGAGTAGCTCAATGGTAGAGCGACTCCCTGTTAAGGAGTGGGTTGTAGGTTCGAATCCTACCTCCGGAGCCAAATTGTATGTTGTGTTATTGCCGCCTCGGCGCTCCGCGCCTCGGCGGGCAGATTTACCAGTATTTTCCACGGCATTTCCGCCAATACGGAAACTTTCCGCTCCCGCAAAATGCGGTTCGAGCCAATCTTTTTTAGAAAATTTTTCTTTTCAGAAAAATTTTCCTGCAAAGCGATAATTTCGGCTTGTTTAGCGACTAAAATGAATCTTTTAGCCGGTTCGAGCCAATGATTACCCTTTCGCTCAAAATCCCTCAATTTTTCGGAAATCTCAACTTTCTCGTTGAGGATTTTTTGTTTTTTGGCGACATACTCGGCTTTGGAAATCACGCCTTCCAAATGCGCGTCCAGTAGCTTGTCCAGCTTCTCCTCGCACTCTTTGATTTGCGCTTTGAGATTTTGAGCGAAAGTGATTCCGTCTTGGGCTTCTTGCTCTTTTTCTTTGTCCAGTTCCTCAATCATCTTGTCCGCCCAAGACGGAGGCAAAGAAACTTTTTGAATCTCGTCGGAAATCTGCTCGGCCAAAAATTCCTCGCGGATGTAGGGCTGGGAGCACGTGCCCCGCTTTTTGGTACAGCGATAATAGTTATGCCCCTTTTGTGTTTCTGAAGTTATGGCACACCCGCACTCGGCGCAAGTGAGAAGTCCGCGAAAAGCATACTCCTTAATATTCCGCTTTTGCGGGCGGGCGCGATCCATGAGAACCTTTTGGCATTTATCAAAAAGTTTCTTTGCAATCATTGGCTCGTGCTTTCCTTGCCATAGCTCGCCATTGTAGCGAAACATTCCGTAGTAAAACGGATTTTGTAGAATGTTCTGTATCACCGAGACGGAAAGCTCATTGTTGCTCTTGCTAAACAAGCCGGCGGAAATTGAAAATTTCCGCAAATCTTTCAGAGAATAATTACCGGTTGCGTATAGCTCAAAAATTTTCCGGACGAGGCGAAATCGCTCTGCGTCTTTTACCATTCTGTGCGTCCGTAAATCATTTAAGTAGCCAAGCGGAGCGTAGCCCGGCATTTCGCCTCGGCGTAATTTTTGCCTTAAACCTCTTTTAGTATTCTCTGAAAGATTATCAACAAAATATTTTGACTGCCCAAAAGCGATATTGAGCATGAACTTTCCCTGCGGTGTTGCTTCAAACCAGAATGTCGGAAACTTCAACGCTTTGATTTTTTCAGAGTCAATAAGAAAAATAATTTTTCCGCCGTCAACAGAATTGCGAGCGAGCCGGTCGGGATGCCACGCCAAAATTCCTTCGGCTTCGCCGTTTTCTATCCGCTCCAGCATTTTGTTGAATATCGGGCGGCCCGGCTCTTTTGCCGTCTGCGATTCGCGGAACGAGTCAACGATCGTTAGTCGTTCTTTGTCGGCAAATTCCCGCAATTCTGTTTCCTGAGCTTCCAGCGACAAAACCTGCCCGTCGTCCTCATCTGTTGATTTTCTAATGTAGAGAAAGTATTTGTGCATAGTTTTGAAAAATTATTTTTCTTATATCGCTTTTGGGCAATCCCGACATCCCGTCGGGATAACTTATCGCTTTGCAACTCGCCCGTAGGGCGAGAAAAAAAGATTGGCTATCCCGCAGAGCGGGATTTTGTTGTTTCGCAACAGCGAACCGCATTTTGCGGGAGCGGAAAGTTTCCGTATTAGCGGAAATGCCGTGGAAAATACTGGCAAATCTGCCCGCCGAGGCGCGGAGCGCCGAGGCGGCTTCCTTCCAACATACAATTTGGTTCCGAACTCTGAACGAAATCCGAACTTTTTTTAAGGAAAATCCGTTTGCGGATTTTTGACGCCCCGCCGCCGCTCGCTGACGCTCGC
>CAZXXF010000024.1:0-8555 GCA_964644805.1 uncultured Candidatus Saccharibacteria bacterium
CATATGGCGATATTTTACATCGCCAAGTGTTCGGCTTCAAAGTTCAATTTCGCAGAATAAATCAAGGTTCAAAATAATGAGACGAGTCTTTTGGGCGTCCCGCTAGGGGGGATTTTCAGAGGGCTCGTCTCATAGGGAGACAAGTTCTGCCTGTTGGCCAACAGGCGCGTGTCCCGCTGATGGCGGGATGAAGGATAAAATGGAGGTTGGCGATGACGACGCAGTCGATCACGCCCAAGCAAGAAAAACAGTTTAGGCGGCTGGGTGAAGACGTTGAAGACCAGATTCTCGGGGAGTTTGACAAAGATGGGCTTCAGCGGCTCATTCAAAACGGCGGCGAGTTTCAGTCGCGCATCGTGACGGCAGCTCGGGAGCTGTCTATGAGCAGCCGGTTCGCGAACGAGGAGGTGAAATCCAACTACGAATACCTCTCGGGTTACGAGCCCAAAGGTATTACCGAGCAGATCAACATCCTGCGTCAGCTCTTCCCTGGCATTGGCTACGCCGATGAGAAACTCGCCGAGCAACCGCTTCCCGCCAATGCGGAAGGATGGTTCGCCATCCCGAAGTGGCAGTCGGTCGCCAGGTCCTACAATGAGGCGGTTGAGAAAGCGCTGGAGCTGATTAAGCAACAGCGGAAAGGCAAGTTTTGCAACTGGCGCGAAGGCAGACTCGGAGCGCAATATCTCAGACAGCACGAGCGAACAGCAAAGAGGCTCGAAGCGCTGGCTGACCAGCAGAAGAGCTACGACATCCTGGTCGTAGCAGCCCAGTTTGGTCTACGCCACAGAGGTCGCAGTATCCGTCGGGCTCGTGAGGTTTTTACAGCTAACGAGTTCGGACTCGGCGCATTCGAAATCGGGTGCATGTTATTGACACATCCTGAGCGACTCCAGTATTATGACGATCTCTGGATCGACTGTGCTGGCGACGAATACGTTTCTGATGTTGATGGCGATTTCTCGCTCGCGCCCTACTTCTTCTTCGGCGAGGGTGAGGTCTGGTTCGGCAGCGCTCACGGCCGCTGTGGCTCGGCGTCTGGGTTTCTCCCGCCCCAGCAGTAGAACGCTTCGCGTTCACTACGGGTCAGGCAGTAAATAGAACCTTGAAGACTTGAACGCTTGGACTTCTTGATGCTTTGAGTCCTTGCGTCCGTCACATAAGGGGTTGTCCATGGCGCGGCAGCCCCTTTTAATTACAATGGGGCATAGATTTTCTGGGCTATATTATTTTGCCTCATTATCGGCTTTTGCGGACAAAAACAAGAAAACGGATATTTAGAAAAATGAAACGGCGGATAGGAGAACATAAGCGCGGATTGATTTCGGAACTAACACTAGAACAATCATTGCAATCATACTTTGGCGTTTTTTGTCATGCGAATGCTTATAAATTTAAAGAAAAGCTGAAAAATCATTTACGATTAATTTAAAACCTTGACAAGGCGGTCAAATTAAAATAAATTAGAAATTAGCAATTAAACCGCTTGACTGCTAACGGCAGACGGCGGAGAGCGACTTTTAAAAATCAAAGGTCGGCTAATCTAATTTAAAAAAAACAAAATTATGAACATCAAACCGCTTTCAAACCACATATTAATCGAATCGGACATTAAAGAAGAAAAAACCGAATTAGGCATACTTCTTCCGGAAACGGCCGAAAAAGAGCGGCCCGAGAACGGAAAAGTTATTGCAGTCGGCCCGGGCAGAAAAACATCCGCAGGAAAAATAATTCCCCTCGATGTAAAAGCAGGGGATAAAGTCATTTTTACCAAATATGGGCCGAATGAAATTGAAATTGAAGATAAAAAATATTTAATCGCGCGGGAAGAAGATATTCTCGCGATTATCGAATAAAGCCGATAATTCAGGAATTCAAACGAAAAACCCAACCTTAAAAAATAAAATCAAAGCCCCAAAAATCACAAACTATAATTTGGATTTTTAGGACTGGTTTTAAAAAATATGGCCAAACAAATACAATATAACGAATTAGCGCGAAAAAAACTTAAGTCCGGAGTTGACAAGCTTGCCAACGCGGTGAAAGTTACCCTTGGTCCGCGCGGCAGAAATGTTGTTTTAGACAAGGGGTTCGGAGCGCCGACTATTACCAACGATGGGGTTACTATAGCCAAAGAAATAGAGCTTGAGGATAAGGTTGAAAACGCCGGAGCGGAAATAGTAAAACAAGTCGCTTCCCAGACAAATGAAGTTGCCGGAGACGGAACAACGACCGCCACCGTGCTTGCCCAGTCCATTATAACCGAAGGTTTAAAAAATGTTGCCGCCGGAGCCAACCCTTTGGCTCTTAAAAAAGGAATTGAGGCGGCTACCGCGGGCGTTATTGATTATTTGAAAACTATTTCAAAGCCAGTTTCCGGAAAAGACGAGATTGCTAAGGTAGCCACTATTGCCGCAGAAGATTCGGAACTCGGAAATCTCATCGCTGAGGTGATTGAAGAAATAGGCAAAGACGGAGTTGTCACGATAGAAGAATCAAAAACTCTCGGGCTTTCCAAGGAAATTGTAAAAGGGCTTCAATTCGACAAGGGCTATGTCTCTCCATATATGATTACCGATCCCGACCACATGAAGGCGGAGCTTGACGATCCTTTGATCTTTATCACAGACAGGAAAATTTCTTCCTTGCAGGATATGGTTCCCATTTTGGAAAAAGCCGTTTCCGGAGGAGGAAAGAATTTGGTTATAATCGCTGACGAAATAGAAAACGACGCCCTGGCGACGCTCGTAGTCAACAAATTGAGGGGCGTTTTGAACGCTTTAGCCATCAAAGCCCCCGGCTTTGGCGACAGGAAAAAGGAAATGCTTCAAGATATCGCCTGCCTCGCCGGCGCCCAAATTGTATCCGAAGAGGTTGGATTAAAACTAAAGAATGTTGATCTTTCAATGTTTGGGAGGGCTAGAAAAGTTATTGCCACCAAAGACAATACCACGATCGTTGAGGGAAGGGGCGACAAAAAGACAATCGAGGCGAGAATAGGTCAAATTAAAAATCAGATAAAAGAGTCAGATTCAGACTTTGATAAAGAAAAACTGCAAGAAAGACTGGGAAAACTAACCGGAGGAGTGGCGGTAATAAAAGTTGGAGCGCCGACAGAGGTCGAACAGAAAGCAAGACAGCACAAAGCGGAAGACGCCTTGGCGGCCACTAAAGCCGCGATAGAAGAAGGCATAGTTCCCGGCGGAGGAGTAGCGCTTTTGAGGGCATCGGAATCTCTTGAAAATATAAAGATTAAAAAAGACGATGAATATTCTGAAGACATAAACACGGGCATAGATATTTTAAAGAAAGCTCTTGAGGCTCCAGTCAGGCAAATTTCCATCAATGCCGGGGTTGACGAAGGAGTAGTCGTCTCTAAAATAAAAGCGCAGTATGATCTCGGTTTTGGATTCAACGCCTTTAATCTCCAATATGAAGATTTAATGAAAGCAGGCATTATTGATCCGACAAAAGTAGTTCGTTCCGCGCTTGAAAACGCGACATCGGCTTCAGCCACCCTTTTAACCACTGAGGTTGCCGTTACCGATATGCCCGAGGAGAAAGAGAAAAAAGATTTTCATCATCCGATGGGAGATGATTACTAAAAAAACAAAACTGAAGATAACAACCCCCTGATTAATGCAGGGGAGTTGTTTTTTCAGCCCTGCTCTTTTATAATAAAAAATAATTAAGATTAAATGGAAAATATATGAACATTTTATTTATACTGATTTTAGTTCTTGTTCTGATTGCTCTTTGGATTATTTTTGTTTTTAATGGTTTGATCGGATTAAGAAACAGGGCAAAAGAAGCTTGGGCAGACATAGATGTCCAGCTTAAAAGAAGATATGACCTTATTCCCAACCTTGTGGCGACCGTTCAGGGATACGTTTCGCATGAAAAAGGGGTTTTTCAGAAAGTTACCGAAGCGCGGACAAGAGCTATGGGCGCGCAAACAATGAAAGAGCATTCGGAGGCAGAGAATTTTCTTTCCCAAACATTGAAATCTCTTTTCGCGGTGGTTGAAAATTATCCCGATTTGAAGGCCTCTCAAAACTTTCTTGAACTCCAGAGAGAATTAACCGACACAGAAGATAAAATTCAAGCGGCGAGAAGGTTTTATAACGGAAACGTAAGGGATCTTAATACTAAAATTGAGATTTTTCCGGCAAACATCATTGCCAACCTTTTTAGCTTTAAACAGATGGACTTTTTTGAAATAACCGAGTCCATTCAGAGGGAAGCTCCGAAAGTAAATTTTTAAGAGCTGAATTCCAAACTAAAATTAAGATGCAGAATTAATTTTAAATTTTTATCTTGATCTTTCAATTTTGCATTTTGGTTTTTAAATTATGACTCTGTATACTCACACCGAATCAAATATCAGAAAAACCTGGTTTCTTATATTCGTGTTCCTGGTTTTGATTATCGGCGTCGGATGGATCTTCAGCGCCGCCTATAATTCTCCGGGAATTCTATTTTTCGCAATAATCGTTTCGGTGGTTATGAGCATTTCAAGCTATTGGTTCTCGGATAAGATTGTTTTGGCAATGAGTCACGCAAAAGAAGTAAAAAAACAAGAAAGTCCTGAATTATACAGACTGGTTGAAAATGTTTGCATTGCCGCGGGCCTGCCTCTTCCCAGAGTTTACGTTATCAATGAAGGCCAGCCGAATGCCTTTGCGACAGGGAGAAATCCAAAACACAGCGTGGTCGCCTTTACCACCGGTCTTTTAGGCAAGCTTGAGAAAAGCGAGCTTGAAGGAGTAGTTGCCCACGAATTGGCTCACATCAAAAACAGGGACGCGCTTTTGCAAACTGTGGTGGTTGTTCTGGTCGGCGTTATTGCGCTGGCTTCGGATTGGTTTTTGAGAATAAGTTTTTGGGGAGGCGGAAGGAGGGGCAGATCAGGCTCAAGGGGAAACACTCATCCCGCGATGATGCTTTTTGGCATTATAGCGGCGATTCTGGTTCCGGTTATCGCCACCTTAATAAGGTTGGCGATATCGCGGAAAAGAGAATTTTTAGCTGACGCAAGCGGAGCCCTTATGACTCGCCATCCGGAAGGATTAGCCCGGGCTCTTGAAAAAATTTCAAGCGATCCCAGCCCGATTCAAAGCGCGAAAAACGCCACCGCCCATCTTTACATTGTTAATCCTTTCAGGGGCGAACAAAAAGCGAGTTGGTTTTCAAAGCTTTTCTTAACCCATCCTTCAACCGAAGAAAGAGTAAAAGCGCTTCTGGGTATGAATCTCTCAGATAGAAATCAATAATTTTACTATGGACTGTCCAAATTGCCACATATTGCTTGATAAGGCAAAATTTTACAGCGGAGAAATTGATTATTGTTCAAAATGCGGCGGATTTTGGTTTGAAGAAGATGAATTGAGGAAAATAAAAGACCAGAAAGAAGATGGCCTTAAATGGATTGATGTTGATCTTTGGGAAGAGAAAAGCAGATTTAAGATTTCCAAGGATCAGCGGCAATGCCCGTCTTGCGGAATACCTCTTTATGAAATAAATTATAATAATTCCAGGATAAAAGTAGATTTGTGCGACCTTTGCAGGGGTATATGGCTTGATAGGGGCGAGTTTAAAAAAATTATAGATTATTTAAGAGAAAAATCGGATTGGGAAGCGCTTAATAATTATTCAAAAAACCTGATGCAGGAATTAAAAGAAGTCTTTTTAGGTCCGGAGACGCTTAAAGAAGAGCTGGCTGATTTGATCGCTGTTTTAAAATTGTTAAATTATAAATTTGCGTCTAAATATCCCGTAATAACCAATATCATCCTTAATCTGCCCAGAGGATAGAAAAAGCTGGGGTTGCATGGTGGTTTTGAAGATTTATGATATAACACCGGCATGGGCGTGATTGCGGACTGAAAACAAGGAAAGGTGGCCGAGTGGTTTAAGGCACGGCTTTGGAGAAGCCGCGTGGGGAAACTCACCGTGGGTTCAAATCCCACCCTTTCCGCTTTGAAAACAGAAAATCATAAGGATTATTGAATGATACTATTCTGCCAATTTTTTATAAATTTTCAGATATTGCTTGGCAGATTGGCGCCAAGAAAAATCCTGCGCCATTGCGTTTTTTTGAATTTGTGACCAGGTTTCTTTATCTTTAAAGAGATTCAACGCTTTTTTTATGGCCGTTAAAAGATCTTGGCTTTTATATCTCTCAAATAAGATTCCGGTCCCCGTTGTCAATGATTTTCCGCTACGAGATTTAAATTTTACGTCCTCTATCGTATCCTTAAGCCCCCCGATTTCTCTTGCCACCGGAATTGTTCCGTATTTCATTGCGATTAATTGCCCGAGCCCGCAGGGCTCAAAATGCGAAGGCATCAAGAAGATATCGGCTCCAGCGTAAATTTGGCGGGCTATTTTTTCGTCAAACCCTATTTTCGCGAAAAATTTCCCCGGGCTTTGTTTTGATTTCTCAAAGAAAAAATCCTCAAATTCCTTTATGCCTTTTCCCAAAAGCACCATTTGAATATTTTCTTTGATTAGTTCGTCAAATATATCTTTTATCAAATCAAAACCTTTTTGAGGGGTCAGTCTTGCAATTATGCCCATCAGGGGCAGATCGTTTTTTGAACCAAAACATTTTTTTTGGAGATAGTTTTTGTTCTCCCCCTTTCCCTTAAAATCTTTGACAGAATAATTTTTAACAATATAGGGATCGCTTTCGGGGTTAAATTGTTTTTCGTCCAATCCGTTTATAATTCCAGCCAGATTTTTTTTTCGTTTTTGCAAAAATTTTTCCAATCCAAAGCCAAACTCTTTTGTTAAAATTTCCCTTGCGTAGTTCGGGCTGACGGTATTAACAAAATCGGCGCCCAAGATTCCTTCTTTCAGGCAGTTGACCGTTTCCAAAAAATCAGTTCCTAGAAGCTGATTTACTGTCTCCGCGGAATAAATACCCTGATATCCCATATTATGTATTGTCATCAATGTTTTAAATTTCAATCCCGATTTTTTTACCAGATACGGAACCAATCCCACATGCCAATCATGGCAATGCAAAATATCGCTTTTTGTCAGTTCCGCCGCTTTTAGGGCGGCGAGCGAAAAAAACAAGAATCTTTTTGCCTCTTCCCTGCCGCCCCCGGAAGATGCGTCTTTTTCAATATAGACATCTCCTTTAAAAAACCTTTTGTTATCAATTAAAAAAAGAGAAACATTGCTTTGGGGCAACCTTGTTTTCCACATATCAAAGAATTCTTTTTTTCCTTCAAATTCCATTTCTACGCCGGGTTTAAAAAGGTTTAGGTCCTCTTTTTTCACCTGCGCTGTGCCGTAAAAGGGGATTGTGACGGCGGCATCAACCCCTAATTTTTTTAGCGCCTTTGGCAAAGACCCGATTACATCAGCCAGTCCGCCCACTTTTGCAAACGGCGCACATTCAGAAGCGGCGAATAAAATTTTTAAATTATTCTCTGCCATATTCTTTAATGATTTTCCTGTAAATTTTTTCGTAACTATCAGCCATTTTCTCTACAGTAAAGTTTTTTTCTACCGATTCTCGGCATTTTTTTCGAGAGATTTTAGGAATTTTTTCAACTGCCCGCGCCATTTCAAAAACATTATTGACAATAAAGCCGGTTTCCCCATCTTTTATTATTTCCGGCGCCGATCCTCTTTTAAAAGCGATTACCGGCGTGCCGCAAGCCATTGCCTCAATCATTACTAAACCAAAAGGCTCTTCCCATTTTAAAGGAGTAAGAAGCGCCAGAGCATTTTTGAAGTAGTCAATCTTCTTTAAAAAACCGCCTACTTTTTTACTTTCTATAAACTCTATGTTCTTATTTTTTTTAATTTCAGTCATCACTTTTTTACCGTAAATTTTGTGATAAGGATGAAAATAACCGATTATGATCAGTTTCTTTTTCGTAATTTTAGCGACTTTAATAGCCTCCAAGGTTCCTTTGGCATTACAGATTCTTCCGATCCAGAATAAATAATCTTTCGGTTTTTCGTCAAAAGAATACTTCTCAAGAGGAGTGCCGTTATAAGCCTTTCCGATAAAATTAAAGCCGGGATTGTTATCTATTTGCTTTTGAGATATTCCCACGAACATTATTTTAGAATATTTTTTATGTTTTTTTAGAAAATGAGGATTATGAAAAGTACCCATTACCGGCGTTTTTAACCCCTTTAAGAAATCGAACGTACCCAAAAAAATATCATGAACGTGAATAATATCAAATTTATCAGACTGAGAAGCAACGTTTTTACAGTAATTCTTGAAAAGATTAAACCTCTCTTCACCGCCAAATTTATATTTTTTAAAACGCGGATCAGAAGAAGACAAACAACCGGAAGCGATTTTAGCCGATGTTTTAGAGTCTTTGGGTACAAAAGTAGTGACATCATAACCTCTTTTTACTAATTCCTCGGTCAAAAGATAGGAAACCGTAGTTATGCTGAAAGGGGAGTTAAATAATTTTTCCGAGAAACGAATTTGATCTCCGGGAACTTGAGCGATTCTTATTTTATTCATAAATTTAACAGTTTAGATTGAATATTGAGAAGTTTTTCAATCCCTTTAA
>CAZXXF010000025.1:0-8309 GCA_964644805.1 uncultured Candidatus Saccharibacteria bacterium
ACGCTCTTTCTCATGCATCGTAGCTATTACCAGTTTTCTGCCCTTGAATAGAGATGAATTTTGCATAGTCAATTATTTCAAAAGCTCGTCGCTTGTTACTCGGAGCGCTTGAGCAATTTTCTCAATGGTGGCAAGCGTGGGATTGCCTTTGCCCGCTTCAATATTGCTCATTTGAGCGCGATCAAGCCCGCCCCCGCGGCAAATGTCGCCCTGCGACATTTCCTTTTGCTCGCGTATGCGCTTGATGTTTTTGCCTAATTTTGATGTTGGGGTTTTTATGTTCACAGATGCAGTATAGCACTTTATTGTGTTGTATAACAATAATGTGATATGTTACAAGTATGTTGACATTGAAGTGGCAGCAGCAAAACCAAAAAGTTTTTCATCTATGCTCGCACGTCTGCGGATGACAAAGACAGATAAATCCGCAGTATTGCCGACCAACTTTCAGAGTTAAAGGAGCTCGCGTTAAAAGAATAACTGGAAGTGGCTGATGTCTTTGTCGAAAAGCAGACCGCCAAAATACCAGGTCGTTCGGCATTTGGTGAAATGATAGAGCATATAGAAAAGAGCGAAGCCGCTGGTATTTTGGCGGGATATCCCGATGAACTTGCCCGCAACTCGGTAGACAGAGGAAAAATTATCTACCTCGTTGATGCTGGCGTCATTTCAGAGATGAAATTCCCAGCTTTTTGGTTTGATTGTTCATAATCGCTTTTTGGCAATCATTAAATTGCCGCTTTTTGAGAAAATCGCGAGCGAAGCCGCGATTTTCTCAAAAAGATTGGTTCGAACTTCCGCATTGCCGACCGCACTTTGTTTTTGGATTTCAAAAATGCCTTCAAAATTGCGGAAAAATACCATGCCGAGGCGCTTTGCGCCGAGGCAATTCCTTACGATTTCGCAAAAAGTGAAAATTGGCGGTGTATTCTTAAAATAGCTCGAACCGAATTCCCTCGTCGCGCTCCGCGCGGCTCGGATGTGGCAGGGCAAAAATGAGCGGCTCCGCCGCACACATTAACAATTTCAAGTTTTTCTTTGGCGGCAAATTCTTTTGATTAAGCGTTCTAATCCCTAATTTCTTTTATGGAAGTTACGTCAATCACACCCACCACATCATATTTATTACCATCGGGACCTTTTATTTCTTCGCGAGTAAATGTACCGGATACTTCAACCCGCAAGCCGCCTACGGAAAATTTATATTCTGGGCAAGTTTGAATAGATTTTTTAATCCATAATACCGACCATCTGTTCCTTTAAGACCCATTGCACATTCCATAGTTTGCGCACCTTGTCCAATTTTGGGTAAGCATGTCATTTCACCGGAAATTACGACGGGACCGGGCGTGGGAGCACCCGAGATTGGTTTCGGCGTAGGTGTTGGGGTTTGGGTTGGTGATGGTGTAGGAGTGGGAGCGGGTGTAGGCGCAGTTTGTCGAGTTGTAATAAAATAAGCGCCAGCGCCAATAAGTGCGACGACAATTACAATTAACAAAACATTTATAAATCCTTTTTGGTTCATATAATTGGACTATGAATTAATAATTTAATTTTTCGACTTTATGCGAGAAAATCTACAGAGAGTGAGGAGCGCCAGATTTTGAGTATTGAGACTCAAATTTCTGAATTAAAAGAATTTGCCGCCAAAGAAAAACTTGAAATTGTTGCTTCGCTTTGCGAAGCCCAAACTGCCAAAGAACCTGGGCGAATGAAATTCGCCGAAATGTTGTCATTTCTGCAAGCCGGAAAAGCCGATGGAATAATCTCATGGCATCCGGATCGTCTCGCCCGAAATTCGGTGGACGGCGGACAGATTGTCTATTTACTGGACACAGGAATAATAAAAGATTTGAAATTTCCTACATTTTGGTTTGATAACACGCCGCAAGGAAAATTCATGCTGAACATTGCCTTTGGTCAAAGCAAATATTACATAGACAACTTAAGCGAGAATATTCGCCGAGGTCATCGCACTAAACTTCGCAGAGGTGTATTTCCCGGCTTTGCCCCGCTTGGCTATCTAAACAACCACCGCACTCGCGATATTGACATTGACCTAGAAAAATCTCCGTTACTCCGAAAAGGTTTTGAACTATATGCGACTGGCAAATACACCTTGAAGCAAATCGCGAGAGCGCTGAAGGATTTCGGACTCCGTAGCTATAAAGGCAATGTTCTTTCGGTTTCCTGTGTCCAGCGACTTTTACAAAATCATTTCTATTATGGAATTTTCAAATTTAAGGGCGAGACGTATCAGGGAACGCACGAGCCGATAATTTCAAAGAAACTTTTTGACCAATGCCAAGAAGTGATGAAATCTCGCGGACATATCAAAACAAGAAAGGCAGAGAAAACTTTTCCGTTTCGCGGACTACTCACTTGCGGCGAGTGTGGCTGTGCAATAACTGCAGAGTTGCAGAAAGGACACAATTACTATCGTTGCACGAAAAAGAAAAATCCGTGTTCGCAAAAATATGTCCGCGAAGAGGCACTAACCGAGCAAATGAAAAGTTTTCTTCAAAAAGTTTCTTTGTCGAGCCAAGACACCGAGAAAGTTTTGCGCGAGCTAGACAAAGATGGGCAGAAAGCAAAAACTGATAATCATGTCGTTTTGCAAAATCTCAAAAGTGAAATAACAGATATTGGCGCGAAGTTGGATAAATTGCTTTCTGCTTATCTTGACGAAATAGTTTCTGCTGAAGAATACGCCGCGCAAAAAGAGAAGTTGCTCGCGCGAAAGGTTACGTGTGCTGAAGAAATCAGCGAAATTGAAAACGGAAGCGTGTCTTGGCTCGAACCGGCTCGCGCGTTCATAAAATCCTTAAATCAAGCAGAAAATTTAGTGCAGAGTGGAGATAAGACAGAAATGACAACATTTCTAAAACAGATCGGCTCGAACCATATTTTGTTTGATAAACGCATTTCGTTTTTGCCCAAAAATGAATACAAATTGGCCGCCGAGCTAAGCGAGACGGCTTCCAATCGCTTGCAAAATCCTAACTGGCGGAGGGTAGAGGATTCGAACCTCTAAGGGCTTGCGCCCACGGCTTTTCGAGAGCCGCGCATTGCCGTTCTGCCAACCCTCCAAAATTAATATTTAATTTGATATTTCCAGAAAGGAATAAAAAGATTCGGATCAATCGTTAATTCTTCTGGCAGCAATATGCCCATTGCCTTAAGATTAAAAAGGTTGATTGAACAGTAAGCGATGTTTCTGAAAAAATTGGCTCTTTTTTGTTTCGGCCTGAAAAATAAGCGCGCTTTTTTTCTATATCCTGAAAAATCGGAAAAATTTTTAATCAGAATATTCGCGGCTGTTAGCCCCCAAATAATTCCGCCCCCGCTTAAAGGACTTGTCAGACCGGCGGCATCTCCGCATAAGGTTATATTATTATTTTCGGGCAAAGAAAAACCGCAGGGGATAAGCGCTGATTTTATTTCTTCTTTTTTGAAAATAATTTTTCTTTTTTCTAAAAATACCCTGAATTCCTTTGGGGCGATTTTGCAATTTCCGATTGCCCCATATTCGCTAAAATCTCCAAAAGGTATGCGCCAAAAAAAACCGGATTTGGTCGGCCAAACCTCTATCGTCAAATTATCGTTTTTTTCGTTTGAAAAATATTGCATTCCGATTTTAAAAAGAGGGGGAGAAGTTTTGGTTGCTTCTCTTATCTTTGAAAGGGCTCCATCGCAACCAACAATTTTATCGAAACCATCTGGAATGTTGTTAATTTCCTGATTAAGTTTTATTTCAACTCCTGCGCTTTTTGCCGTTTTCAGAAAAAAATTATCAAGCTGGGATCTTTTAAATAAATATTGGGGGGGATTGAAATTAATCTTTATGTCTTTCTTCCCCAAATGAACAGTCAAAAAATCGACCTTTCTTTTAAAAAAATTTTTTGCTTCTGGAATAAAGTTAAAAATTCTTTCAGAAACTAGGCCGCTGCACGGTTTTTTCCCGACATCGCTATTTTTTTCAAAAATAGTTACTTGATAGCCAAGTTCTTTTATTTTTAAAGCAAGATAAGATCCAATAATTCCGCCACCGATTATGCCCACACTATCTTTGTTCATATGTGAGTCTGGCAAAATTAAGCTTTCCCGATTGGACGAGCATTCCTTCTTTTACTTTAATAATTCTTTTTATGTCGGTGATTTTTTCTCCGTCAATTTTCACCCCGCCGCCCTCAATCAATCTTTTCGCCTCGCTTCTCGATTCGGCAAAATGGAGACCTTTTATTAGTTCTGTTAGGGGGTATTCTTTTCTGGGAACAAAATATTTTCTTATGTTTTGCGGTTCTTTTTTTTCTCTAAAAACTCTTTCAAATTCTTTTTGGGCAGTTTGAGATTTTAATTTTCCGTGATAAAGCTCGGTAATCTTCCCTGCCAGCCGGGCCTTGATGTCTCGAGGATTATCTTCTTTTAATGATCTGTTAATGTCCGTCAACTCGCCCAAAGGAGTAAAAAGGCACATTTCATAATAAATTGGAACCATTTTATCATTCATAGACATTAATTTTCCGTACATTTCAGTGGCTTCGTCTTCTATATTCACAACATTGCCCCAGCTGGTAGACATTTTTCTTTCATCCAAGCCGGGAAGCATTTTTAGTGTCATTATGTCCTGTGATTTCTGATTAAAAATTCGCTGGAGAATCCTGCCCATTTTCAAATTAAAAAGCTGATCATATCCGCCCAATTCCAAATCTGCCTTAATCGCGACAGAATCATATCCTTGAAGTATGGGGTAAGAAACTTCTGCAAAAGAAATCGGCTTTTTTTTCATCCATCGCTCTTTAAAGTTTCTTCTGTGAATCAATTGTTGAACTGAGAAATTATTGGCCAGCGTTAAAAAATCTTTAAGCCCAATTTTGCCGAGCCATTCGCTGTTATATCTTATTTCTGCTTTGGAAATATTAAGAATTTTTCCGACCTGACGGAGATAATCATTAAGATTTAAGTTGATTTCTTTTTCCGTAAGACCTCTTCTGCCGTCCGGCTTGTCAGAGGGATCGCCTATTTGAGCTGTAAAATCGCCCAAAATTAAAACAACCTGATGACCTAAGTCTTGAAATTGTCTTAATTTCCAAAGCTGAGCCGCTCTCCCTAAATGAATTTTGGGGCCTGTCGGATCTATGCCGTGCTTAATTCTTAATTTCTTTTTAGAGCCAAGCGATTCTTTTAGGCGATCTTTATCAATTATTTTTTCGACTCCCGTTTCAAGAATTTCCTCAATATCTTGATAATCTTTAGATAGCATAAATTTTATTTTAAGTATTGGTATCAAAAAAAGCGGGGCGTGCGAATCCTCAAGGTTTTGCCTGTGGACTCGAGGGGATTTGAACCCCTAACCCCCTGACTGCCAGCCAGGTGCTCTGCCATTGAGCTACGAGCCCGATTCGTTATTATAAAAGAATTAACCGTCTCCCCGAGAGGAGTCGAACCTCTAATCTTCTCCTTAGGACGGAGCTGCTCTGTCCGGTTGAGCTACGGGGAGGCATTTTCTGATTTTTTAAATTAAGAAAAAACTCTGAACTTTTATCAGCTTAGCTTATCCGATCGTAAAATTCAACCAAAATCTGTTTTTTGGGTTGAAATAATTCAAAAAGGCGCGAAATCTATCGAAGAGTCCATCCGCCATCTATAATGATAGTTTGGCCTGTTATATAGGCAGATTTTTCTGAAGCCAAAAAGACAACCGCGTTGGCAATATCTTCTGGCGCGCCCATTCTGGATAGAGGAATAGACGCTATTGTTTGTTTTTTGGCGTCTTCGTTTGATGCCTGGCTTGCGCCGGTGGTGTCAATTGCCCCGGGCGCGATTGCGTTTACATTTATCTTTTGAGGGGCCAGCTCTAAAGCCATGGCCCTGATCATGCTGTTCATTCCTCCCTTTGAAGCGCAATAATGAACCAGTCCGGGGAAGCCCACAAAAGAGGCGATCGAAGAAATATTAATAATTTTTCCGCCCGGCTTCATAACCTTGATTGCCGCTTGGGAACAGAGAAAAACGCTTTTCAAATTTACATCCAAAACCCTATCCCAGTCTTTTTCTGTCATGTTTTGGAATGGAACAAGGGGAAAAACGCCGGCATTATTAACAAGGATATCTAATCTGCCGAATTTCTCGATCGTTTTTCGCATTAGATCGCCTACCTCTTCTTTTTTAGAAACGTCACAGGCAAAAGCCAAGCTTTGAGCGCCTGTTTTTTCTTCTATTTCTTTTGCGGCTTTCTGGCAATCTTTTTGCTCGATGTCGCTGATAACAATGTTGCATCCTTCTTTGGCTAGATAAAGTGCTATTCCATAGCCAATGCCTCTGCGAGAACCGGTAACAATAGCTACTTTGTTTTTTAATTCCATGTTATCAATTTGTTTATTGATTTGCTTAGCGGGGTGGTCTAGCGGATTCGAACCGCCACTAGGGGCTCCACAGGCCCATGTGCTGCCATTACACCAAGACCACCAAGTTTATTTTTAAAGAAACGCAGCAGTGTTTATAAAAGCATTTTAGCCTAAAAAAAATTAGAAAAATAGACGTACCCCCGCGAGGAATCGAACCTCGATCTAGACCTTAGAAGGGTCCTATTCTGTCCGTTGAACTACGGGGGCGTGTTTATCTCCAAAAAAATAAACAATAATTCCGACTTTGAGACGGATCTAATTCTTTAATTTATAATAATTTATCTTAAAACGCAAGAATTTATTGCCCGAAAAAAATATCTGCGTAGTTGGCGGGAATGGAAATATTTTCTTTCCTTTTGCTGTAGTTTTGTATGAATTGATTATAAGAAGCCTCGTTAATCTGGATTTTCGGCACCTGAATCGTAATCTCTTGTTTTTCAATCATAGAAAATTGGCGAAATATTTTTGTATAAATAATAATGGCGGAAATCGCGGAAAAAAACAAAAAAAAGTAAAAAGCATTTTTAGCCATAAATTTCGGGATTCTTTTAGATTTTTCCTTTACTTTTTTAATCGCGAACATATATTTTTATCAAAACGATTGCGCCCACTTTTGCCTCTTTTTCGTATTTTGTAATGGATATATTCTCTATTTCCGCCAGCCATTGCCAATTTTCTATTTTTTGCAGCAGGTGAAGAATGCCCGAAAATTGACCTTCAACATTCAATTGAAATTGGGCGGATTTGAAAAAATCAGAATCTGATTTTGTTTTTTGAACAGCCGGAGCTATTTTTAAAGAAATACCGGTTTCTTGGGCTTCTTTTTCCAAAAAATCTATAAAATTAATCGGCAACTCTCTGTCTACAAAGACCTGCTCCATAATCAAATCATGCATCCTTGCCAAATCGCTGAGATAAAAAGAGGCCTTAGTGTCAAAATCTTTGAAATTAGAAATTTCTTTTTCTACCGTGGCAAGGGCTAATTTCCCTTCCGAATATGAATCTAAGCCAGACTGCATCTTGCTAAAGCTTGGGAGAATCAAAAAGATAAAAACCGCCAGATTAATCAAAAAGAATGCCCCGATTATAATTGTTAGTTTTTTCTTAAACGGCATATTAAAATAAACATTATTTTGGCGAAAAAGTGATGCTAAATTCTATGGGCTGATAAGGCGCATAAGTTCCAATTGTAAAGTCGGCGTTTGAAAAATTTTGATTATTATAAAAATCTTCTCTTAATTTATTAAGAGATGTTAAATTTCTAATCGTGCCCGATACCGTAGCCGCGTTCTTGCTTTTGTCAAAGTGAAAAGATTTTAATGAAGAATCGCCCCCTAAAAGCTTTGAAAGATTAATCAATATGTCTGAAACCACGATTTGAGAATGGTAAATTTTGTTTATTTTTGAGAATGTTTCGTTTATCTGGGCCGTTTTTTCTTTGATTTTATTCAATTGATCTAATTTATTCCCTTGAGCGATTGAAAAAGAGCTCTGGACTTCTGCGCGGCTAACAACATAAATTTCCGCCATTTTAAAAATCAGCCAAAGAGAAACTAAGCAAAAAGTAATCAAAACAAAAATGGTGAATAAAATCCTTGTTTTTTGGATGCAGGCCAATTCTTGTTTTTCTTCGGGTGGCAAAAGGTTAATCATATGTTTGGGGATCAGCCGCTCGCATTGCGAGACCGATAGCGGTGCTAAATTCTAAAAAATCATTGCTGCCGGAAAAAGATTTTGATTTTTCAACATCGACATTAACTAGCGGATTCGCCAATGCTGTGGAAAGTCCAAGACTCTCTTGAAGAAATTTTTCCAATCCCGCCAGTCTCGCCCCCGAGCCAGCCAAAATAACTTTTTTAACCGACGTTTCGTTCGGGGGTAAAAAATCGTGGACGACGTGCG
>CAZXXF010000026.1:0-8009 GCA_964644805.1 uncultured Candidatus Saccharibacteria bacterium
TGCCGTTTCGCTCAAAATCTTTCAATTTTTGGGCAAGCTCGGATTTTTCGTTGATAATTTTTTCTTTTTTAGCGATGTATTCCTCGCGGGAAATCGTGCCGTCCAGATGAGCGTCCAAAAGCAGGTCGAGCTTGCCTCCAAGCTCTTTTATTTTGTCTTTGAGATTTTGAGCGAAAACGGCTCCGCTTTGGGTGGTTTCCGCTTCTTCCTTGTTTAGCTCTGCGAGCATCCACTTCGCCCAAGCAGAAGACAAAGAAACTTTTTGAAGCTCGTTTGTGACTTCTTCCGCCAAAACTTCCTCGCGGATATATTTTTGCGAACATTTCTTATCCCGCTTTTTGGTGCAACGATAATAGTTGTGTCCTTTTTGCGTTTCGGAAGTTATAGCGCAACCGCACTCCCCGCAAACGAGCATATTTCTAAATGGATATTCTTTTTGGCTCGGCTTTTTCGGACGCGAGCGATCCGTCATTACTTTTTGGCACGCTTCAAAAAGTTTCTTTGTTATCATTGACTCGTGCTTTCCGTCATAAAGTTCGCCGTTATATTTGAATACGCCGTAATAAAACGAATTGGAAAGTATGCTTTGGATATTGGAGACGGAAAGCATATTTTTCTTACGGCTCAACAAGCCGGCGGAAGTTATTAACTTCCGCAAATCTTTCAGAGAATAATTGCCGGTTGCGTAAAGTTCAAAAAGTTTGCGGACGAGGCGAAATCTTTCAGGGTCTTTCGTCAAAGTGTGTGTTCTCAAGTCGTTCAAATATCCCAATGGCGCGTAGCCGGGCAATTCACCTCGGCGCAATTTCTGACGCAATCCTCTTTTGATATTCTCTGAAAGATTATCCACAAAGTATTTGGATTGCCCAAAAGCGATATTCAACATAAATTTTCCCTGCGGGGTCGGGTCAAACCAGAATGTTGGGAATTTTAGCGAAAGAATTTTCTCTGTGTCTATGAGATAGATTATTTGCCCGCCGTCTATGGAATTTCTTGCCAATCTGTCGGGGTGCCACGCTAAAATTCCCTCGGCCTCGCCGGACTCAATTCGTTTTATCATTTCGTTAAAAATCGGGCGACCCGGAATTTTGGCGGTTTGAGATTCAATAAATATTTCTTTGATTTCCAAATTTTCCTGCTCGGCAAATTCTTTCAGCTCTGTTATTTGAGCTTCAATGGAAAGAATTTGCCTGTCCGGCTCGTCCGTTGATTTTCTAGCGTAGAGAAAGTATTTCATATTGTTTTACATTTTAATTTGTAATCGCTTTTGGGCAGAAAATTGCCGCTTTGCTTTCGCCCTTCGGACGAAAAAGGATTGGCTCGTTTGGAAATTGCTTGAAAATTCGTCCGCCGAAGCGAGGGGCGAAGCCCCGAGCGAGGCGGGAAACCGAAACTTTACTAATTGGCTGTCTCTTTTGGACAAAATCCGAACTTTTTTTCGCGAAAATCCCGACGCTGATTTCTGAAAAAATTCGTTCGGGCGGGCAAAAAGGAAGGGGGTTGGGGGGAAGGAATTTTTGCCCGCCCTCGCTTTTCCGCCGCCGAATTTCGTTTTTTGCTCCCGCCGACGCCAAGGCTTTGGCGGGCAGGTCGCAAAAAGCGCCGCAAGAAAAGGTGTTGCCCTTGCCCCAGCCCTCCCGTGCGCGGGCAACGACAAGGAACTCCCATTATGATTTACGCTTTTATTTTCTTTTGGTATAATATACATAGAGGTTGATAACTACCTACATTATACTATTTTAATAAATAATAGTAAATGATTACTGCTTATGGCAAATAATAAAAGCGTGATAGCTGAAAATATAAAGAAATATCGTAAGAAAAAAGGCATTACACAGGACAAACTCTCAAAATTGGCGGATATTACCTACAATACAATTATTAAGATTGAATCGGGGGCAACTTATAATCCGAGAGTGGAAACGCTAAAACAAATTGCCGATGCTTTAGGTGTCGGCATAGACGATTTAATGAAGTAAGCAATTATGAAAACCAATCATAAAATCATAATTGGCGATTCTAGAAGTATGGCGGAGCTAAAAGATAAGTCCGTTCAGCTTGTTATTACTTCGCCACCATATTGGCAATTAAAAGATTATGGAACTTCGGACCAAATTGGTTTTAACGACAGCTATGAGGATTACATCAACAATCTTAATTTAGCATGGAAAGAATGTTATAGGGTTTTAAATGACGGTTGCCGTTTTTGTATAAATATCGGCGATCAATTTGCTCGCTCTGTTTATTATGGACGTTATAAAATCATTCCTATAAGAACGGAAATAATAAAATTTTGCGAAACCATAGGATTTGATTATATGGGCGCAATTATTTGGCAGAAAGCTACAACAATGAACACTACCGGCGGAGCGACCATTATGGGTAGTTTTCCTTATCCGCGAAATGGAATAATCAAACTTGATTATGAATTTATTTTGATTTTTAAAAAGTCAGGAGATGCACCATTTGCATCAAGAGAAATAAAAGAAAAATCCAAAATGTCCAAAGAAGAATGGAATCAGTATTTTACTGGACATTGGAATTTTAACGGCGCAAAACAGGATAAGCATTTGGCGATGTTTCCCGAAGAATTGCCAAAACGACTTATAAAAATGTTTAGCTTTGTTGGCGATAATATTTTAGATCCATTTTTGGGCAGTGGCACAACAACCCTTGCGGCGAAAAATTTAGGCCGCAATTCTGTTGGTTACGAAATCAATAAAAAATTCCTACCGATAATAAAAGAAAAAATAGGCGTAAATAACGAGGAATTATTCAAAGGTGCGGTATTTGAAATTATTGAGCAAAAAAATGAAAGCATAGATTATAAAAGCGAAATTTCAAAATTACCTTATATCTTTAAGGATTCAATAAAATTTAGCAGGAAGGTCGACCCTAAAAAATTAAAATTTGGTTCAAAAATTGATTCTACAAATAGCGATAGAATTGATTTATATTCCGTAAAGCAAGTTATAAATCCAGAGAAGGTGTTGTTAAATAACGATTTGATAGTTAGATTAATTGGAGTTAAGGCAAAAAATGAAATGCTAAATAAGGCAATAGAGTTTCTACAAGATAAATTAAAAAATCAGCGAGTTTTTATTAAATTTGATAATGTGAAATACGACAAGGAAAATAACTTGCTTTGCTACCTTTATCTACAAAACAAAACTTTTATCAACGCCCATTTGATAAAAAATAAATTGGTTGATGTTGATAATAGCTTTGATTATAAATACAAACCAAAATTTTTAAATTTAATACAACAATAATATGGCAAAAGAATGGATTTTAAACCAAGCAAATATGAGGTGGGGTTTAACCAAGAAAAGTAAAGTTGGCCCTGTCGCGGAGTTGATAAGAAAATGTGCTCCTAAAACTTTGAAGGAGTGGGAAAAATTTTATTTGGAAAAAGCCTATTCAAAAGAGCATCTTGAACAGCTTGGAAAAACTTTATTTATTAAAGTTACTGATGTTTGTAAAGCCGAAATAGAGAATGTTACCGAAGAAGATTGTATAAATTTTATTTACAACTTGGTTATCAATAGAACCTTTGACGGCTATCAGTCGGAAATCCAAACAATTTACGGACAGCTGGAAAAAATTCTTGGAGTGAAAATAGAATCCGCTCCCGACGAATGGGATAGAGGTTTTAATGTAGATTATTTTATTAAAATTAACGATAAATACATCGGGCTTCAAATAAAGCCGGCGGGCTACGAATACATTACGCAGATAATCAATGAAAGAGAGCAACAGAAAAAGACACACGAAAAATTTACCGCGAAATACGGCGGAAAGGTGTTTTATATCATTTCAATAACTGAAGGTAAAAATAAGATAATCCACAACCCCGAAATTATTGATGAAATAAAAAAAGAAATTGAGGGACTAAAAAAGATGTAGTTTTATTTTAGTATGTCTAAACAACGAAGAGAAAAAATTTCTTTTGTTGCAGAAAAAAAAGTCCCCAAACCGGTTAAGGTCGAATTTTATACAAAAAGAGGGGAGAAAGTTGTGTTTAAAGCTCACAAAGAAGTTGTGAAGCCAGTTAAAGTTGAATTTTATGCTAAAAAAGAAAAGAAAAAGTAGGTCATTTTATATTGACACGAACATCGCAGTTGATTATGCGACGAATAGAGATATTCAAACCGTTTTAGTTTTAGAAAGGATAAAAGAAAGAAACTGGAAATGTATTAGTTCAACTTTTATCGCAATGGAAATGGCTGATTATCAACAGGATTATACATTCATTTCCAAAGAAATTAGTAAAAAAAGAAATCCGGAGGATATTCTTCGATCTAAAGGTAGTAAAAATCTAAATCTATCTGATTTCGAGGAAATAGAGGGGTGGTTTGCAGATTTTCAGGAACGACTTAAAAACTTAACGCTTTATGATTTCATTGTGAATAGTAATCGGTGGGCACTCGCTAGGGATCTAAGTTTTAATTCTAATCTTTCTGCGCCTGATGTTATTCATTTGACTTCCGCGATTTTGGGCGCAATAGGAGGTTATTGTGAAATTCTGATGACAAAAGATGGCGTGTTGCGGAAAGAGGCAGAAAAAACAATTACTCGTCTTAAAGCAAGAGATAAGGAATTGAAAAAAATATTGAAATTGAAAGTAATGAATCCCGCGGAGGTAAAGAAAGCATTTTTTTAAAGAACCGAAATAGAAGCGGCGCGCCAACTTCGCTGGCACGAAATTCGGCGGCGGAAAAGTGAGGGCGGGCAAAAATTCCCTGCCTGCCGGCAGGCAGGCTTCCCCCCAACCCCCTTCCCCGCGCACCAGAGCGAAGCTCGGTGCGGGACTTCGCTTTTTGCCCGCCCGAGCGAATTTTTTTCAGAAATCAGCGTCGGGGTTTTCGCGGAAAAAAGTTCGGATTTTGTCCAAAAGATACAGCAAAGTTGTAAGATCTGCCATGAAGGGAGCTTTTTTCCTTCGGGGTTTTGGCTTCCCGCCAATTTATTTGGTCTGTTTTTATCCCAAAAGATAAAGCGGGTGAGCGTGCCCACCCGCCGTTTGTCCGGAACTATCAGGACATCCAGATGCATTCCGCTGGTCTTCGACAAGACTACAACCTCGCCTTGTAGGTTACTTGCAAAGACCCCCGGCTACGACAACCAATGCCCTCTTCATAGCAACCACCCTCCTGTGATTGCCGCACCCTGCAGAAACTACGAATTCTGCATATCTTTCCGGGTGATCCACAAAGAACTGGTTAGCCCCCGGCCCTATTTTTATTATTTGCTTTTTAAATTATGTTGTCAACTTCAAAATATTTATTGGCATATCCGTCAAAAGTTTATATATGGTTGATAGGCGGGTTTTTCTTTTGGGCAATTTATTTGATAAAATGAAACAAAGCCGATTAAAATATTTTTGAATTATATTACATGGAAACAATGAGAAATATCGTTTTGCTCGTTTTTTTGATTATGACGATCGGAAGTTTTATTATATTCAGAGGCAGTTGGGACAAATTTTCTTTGAAAATCGAGGATTTGGAAAAACAAATTGATAAGTATGTAAAAATCAATTTTGAGCAAAAAATTTCTGCGCCCGACCCGCTGATAATTGAAGAAAAAAATCCGGAATCTTTTTTAACCCGGATTGGCGTAATTCAGTGGACAAATTTTAACCGCCAAAAGAACGGATTGCCCCCTCTTAAAGAAAATAGAGGATTGAACGCAAGCGCGGAGGCAAAAATTGAAGATATGTTTAAAAACCAATATTTCGCGCACGATTCGCCATCGGGCGTTGGCGCGGGCGATTTGGCAAAGCGGTCCGGATATGGATTTATCCTGATTGGAGAAAACTTAGCGCTGGGAGATTTTAAAAATGACGAAGCGCTTGTGGAGGGCTGGATGAACAGTCCCGGACACCGCGCAAACATCTTGAACAAAAATTATACAGAAATCGGAGTTTCAGTTTTAAGGAAAGAATTTGAAGGAAGAATAACGTGGATGGCGGTTCAGCATTTTGGCCTGCCGCTTTCTTTTTGTCCCGCAGAAAACAAAAATTTGGTTGAAAAAATCGACCAAAACCAAAAAACAATCAGCGCTCTTGAAAACGAGCTCAATATGATGAAGCAGGAAATAGAAATTCTTAAAAGAAAAGACAGGGCGCTTTATATTCAGAAAATAGAAGAATACAATAATCTCGTTTCGCAATATAATTCTCTTGCTTTAGAAACAAAAATTTTGATAGAGCAATACAATTTTGGAATAAAAGCATTTAACGAGTGCATTTCTTCGGTGAAATAAACTGCTTTGCTTCGGAAAATAAAGATCCTTGTTTTTTCTAAGGAGCTGTTTTAATATATTAAATCGTCTTGAAATCCATCAGAAGCAAAAGGAGATAAGATGGCAAAGGCAAGAAGAGTGATCACCGTCAAGGTGAACAAGGAATCACTCTCAAGGGCGTGGTTTTTTTGGAAGAAGCATCTGGAGGTGAGTTCTCTCAAGGGCGCTATGGTTCTGGCTCTGCATATTCTGTTTTTGTATTACGAGAGCGTCCGCAAGGGGTATACGGAGATATTCCTTGTTGACGATGTTGACGATAAAGACCAGCCCATAGATTTTCTATCTACAGATGAAATTCTATGGGAGTACGGTTACAAAAGATTCAATCCTTGCGGAGAGCTGGTGTGTATTAAGTTTTTTCTACCCCCTGTTTATGTCTATTCCCTGATGCCGGCAATGATGGAGCATCTTGGGATAGAAGACCATCAAAGCATTCTGATGCTTGCTCTCGCCTTGCTGGAGTTCTATGCGCACGCTAAAGCTTATGGGATGCGCATAGAAATGGTTAATCCTGCAAGCGATAGCACAATCATTTCAGCGATTTCAAGTCAGGGGGAATTGAAACAACCAGCCTGTGTCGGCATTCCGAGAAGATGGTGGCCATCTGCAAACTGATGGCTGATGAGGGACGACCGGGCGCGCCGCGCGCGCCCATTTTCTTTTGTAAAAATTTTAAAATTTATTGGAAAAAATAAAAAAGTTAAATTTCTTTAAAAATTTTTGGTAAAAAATCTTGACATCATTTTTTGATTTGCGATAAAATTAAATAAGGAGCATAAGCGAGGATGGTCTCTCGCAGCTTCCCTAAAAAAATTTCGCGGTTCTTGATAGCATTACCTCGGAATTTTGGTTTAATGGAAAATAAAAAGAAGACAAAGAAAGTAGCCAAGAAAAAGAAAGCCAAAAAGTGTAAGAAATGTTAATAGTGAATTGACGGAGCGTCCTCAAAGGCGCTCCGTTTCGTTTTAAAAATTTTTTTGAAAAGAAAAAGGCGCCTCGTCTCACGACTCGGCGCCACATGTCCCCTGAATTCGGGGATCGGGATCCGTTATAGGCCAAGAGCGGTATGGTGGGAGTGGTTGCAGGCCTCCGGAAACAAGAAAGGCGATTATAGCGGTCGGTTTGAGATCTACCCGTCTAACCTTGGAAGGGTCTAACAGCGTTGTCCATCCGGTGACCGGCGTTGGAGATGATGGTACAAAAACAACGCACTCCTCCAACATTCCGTTTTCGGTCGTTTCATGGGTGGTTTGGGTAAGCACCCCGAAGAAGCTTGCTCCCGCAAAGGAAATCTTCACCGGCGCTATGCCCTTGCCGTAGTTTTCGCGCAGCCTGGTCATAATTCTGCGCGTTGTAAGCCAGAAGATCAGCTTTCTTAGGCGCGAACGGACGATCAAGGCCATAACGGGGACGATCACAACCAGAATGGCGATAAAGGAAAGGAAATCATACCATGCCGGAGGGATGATGCTGAAGAGTGCAAGAACCTTATTCAATTCAGTCACAATAGGCTTGATCGCTACATTCCAGAGGCCGAACAGAAGCAAGCTCAGGATTAAGGCGATCAATCCCTCCAAATACAGCTTTCCGATTCCGGCCCTCCTGCCAACGCTCATCGATTTTAACTCAATCATCCCAAACACCTCCCTTTGGCCCGTTTGGTTTAGTTGTGAATGAGCCAAGATGTTTAGTATAATATATCA
>CAZXXF010000027.1:0-7379 GCA_964644805.1 uncultured Candidatus Saccharibacteria bacterium
CCTGCCAGCTGGCGGGGAGCGGCGGCGGGACGTAGCGAGGGCGAGGCAACAACCCCCAAAAACCGAATTTTGAAAAATGGCGGTACCTTTTGGACAAAATCCGAACCTTTTTTGACGAAAATCCGGACTGCGACTTTTAATTGCCGCCCTGCGGGCGGCAATCCCGCCATATGAGCAAAAATTATTACACCAATTAGAAATGGGAATAAAGGCAGAAAAATTATTTTGATATTTTGACTTAATTTTTAAATATTCACAAATTTTGTTATTATAAGAAGATTGCCATGGCAATGATTTTACAATAGTTTCTTTTTTCTTTTTAAGGACTTTTGGCCAATTTGGCAAACCTTTTATGTTTAAAATCAAATCAAATTTTTCAGCAAACTTTTTTCTATCTTCTTTAAGAATACAGCCGGTTAAAATAGTTTTGAGTTTTGAGTTTGGCGAGTTTTTGGCTTGAGCCAAAAACTCGATCAACCGCCGATTGTCTAACCGAACACATATTAACCACGATTAAATCCGTCTTCGCTAAAGCTTCGGCGGACGAATCATCCTTTACCGGCTTGTAGCCCTGTTCTTCCAAAATCGAGGCAATTCTCTCTGAATCTGACTTATTCATTTAGCAACCGTAGGTGATAATATAATATTTCATATCGTTTATTCTACAATAGAAAAACGGCCTTGAAAAGGCCGTTTTTCTGGCTCTTCGTATTTCTCTATTTAGTTTTTTCTACGTCTACTCCTCGTTGTTCTGCAGCTTTCTCCTGTTCTTCTTGTGTCCTACAAATTCCTTTATAATCTATTTCTACACCGGCTGACTTGGCAAAGCAATTATTGGAATAAGTTTTTCCATCTTTTCCACAAACTGGGTCCCAGAGGGTGATACAGGCAGCAGTTGGGGGAGTAATAATCGGTTTTTCTGGGATTTCTGGAGTTGGCGGTATCCCTGGCTTTTCAGGAAGAATCGGCGGAATGGGTTTGAGAATCTCTATCTCGCCAGGGATAACACATTTTGGCGCTAAAGGACAACCAGTTTCCGGGTCCTTTTCAATAATTACTCTTCCTTCTTTACAAAAGTCAGGAGCTGGTGGCATCCAGAGAGGACAACCCATCTTCTTTAATTTTTCCTCTATTTTCTCAATAATCTTTGTTTTTCCTTCTTCTAATTTTTCTTTCAGTTCAATTCCGATTGGCGTTGGCGCTTCTTTTATTTTCGCTTTTAGATTTTCCATAATTTCCAGCTGTTTTTCTTTCTCACCAGAAATTTTCTCCACATAATCTTTTAATTGCCCTTGTTTTTCCGGTGCCATTTTTTCCAAATTCTCCTGCAATCTTTCCATAATTTTTTCCCGGGCCATTTGAATCGCTTCTTTGGCTTCTTCGGGTACTTTCTCCTCCAGATTTTTGAGAACTTCTAAGTTTTTGAATTGCTTAAATTCACTTCCTTTCTGTTCTGCTAAAATCTTATCTAATTTTTCAGTGATTTTTTCTTTTCTGTCTTCAAGTTTGAGCATAACATCTCTAAATCTTTCCAAATGTTCTTCTCTAGCTTCCTTTATTTTTTCAAAAGCCTGGGCCGGGACTTGATTTTCTAATTTCTGGAGAAGTTTCTGATGAAGAGTTTGCTGGTGAATAAATATATCAAAAAAACTCTCCACCTGGCGATTTTCCTTTGCTTTCTCGTTTACTTTATCAACCTGGTCTTTAATCTTTTCAATTTCCTCTTGATAATTTTCTGTTGCTTTTTTAATGACTTCTGGGTTTTTCTTTAATTCAATTATCTTTTTTGCTTCCATCAATTTCTCGTTAGCGAATTTCATTCTCAATTCCGCTTTTTTTATCGGATTAAAAGTCAAGACTGACTGAATTCCCCTGGCCCAATTTTTCAGGAAATAAAAAGGACTATCTGGCAAAAGCCGAGGCTCAGAAATACCCAAATCTTCCGGCTGAATATCCTCATCAAGATTTACTGCCTCAGTTACTTCAACTGGCGGAACTTCCTGGGCTAGAATTACACCAAAAGCAAAAATTAAAACAAAACTTAAAAGAAAAACTTTTATACCCTTCATATTTTTATTTGTACTATCCAACCACTTCGGTAACGAAATGATTAGATGGTAGATTAATTATTTTTAGTTTTTCATCAGCTGGTCGACCTTGATTATTTCCAACTGATAGCTCTCGACCTTGTAAGTTTTTTACATCCCACCAAGGAATATCTAAAACAGCCCCTCTAAATGCATATAACTCGCAAGGATCTACTTTAGCATCAATAGTTTGCAGTCGTTCAAATAGCTTTTCCGGGTCTGATTCCCTCATTTGCTCAGGTGTTTTAATTCCGAGAGTATAGAGTTTCTCCGCCATTTTAGGGCCGATATTCCGAAGTATCTGTAAGTGTTTGATGGCTTCTCTTTTTTCACTCTGCTTATTCATAATTTTCGTCCCTCTACATAAACACTAACTACATACCCTTCAAGAGATTCGTTCTCTCCCAAACCGTCTAAAATAGCTCTACCCATTGGGTCCTTTATATTAGAATTTATGCAAGCAGAAGATTCTTTTATTGTAATTTTTACATCCTTTAATCCAGACGATTCAACGATCTTTTTATATTCGCCGACGAGCATTGCTCTTCCAACACAACCTACATAAGCTTCAATACTCTGTTGTATCTTCTTGGGAAGCTGTTTAAGAAGGGCAATATCAGAAAGGGCTATTCTTCTGCTTGGTTTTAGGACCCTATAAATCTCTTGAAAGACTCTCGGTTTATCAGCCGATAAGTTGATGACACAGTTGTTTATAGCCACATCAATAGAGTTGTCTGCTATTGGTAAATTTTCAATCTCGCCAAGTCTAAACTCAACATTTTTAACTCTATTCTTTTTTGCATTCACTCTTGCTTTCTCAATCATTTCAAGTGTCATATCAACTCCGATGACTCTACCATTTTAAAAATTCTTTTCATAGTTATCTCTTAATTTAATATTTATAATTTTAGCAAACATTTTTCAAAATCAACAACGACATATTTTTTGCCCCTTTGAACTGCTTTATGTCCATCTTTTTCCAAAAGTTTTTTTTGAGCCTTTACTCCACCAGGATATTTTTCGTTTATAACTCCGCCTGTTTTTAATGTCCGCCAGTATGGGGTAATGTTTCTTTTCCCTTCTGCGACCGCTTCCTCTGCTGCGCCAGCTGCAATCCAAGCGAAAATTCCCGCAGTCATCGGGCAAGCGATTGTAGCACGATGCTTTTTGGCAAGTTTTGTCCTAATTTCACCAATTGTGATAAGCTTCCTTTCGGAATCTTTTTCATAATTTCATCTACTTCTTTTGGTGCTGGGATAACAAGCGTACCGGTTTCCCATTTTTTGCTCATTTTATCAGTGATCTTTACAACTTTCGGTAGACCTTTGTTATCTGTCAATTTTTCTTGCCAAGATTTGCGTGGTTTAGATTTTTTGCTCATCTTTTTACTCCATATTAGATTATTTTCGACCTTTCTTTTATTTTATTAAATCACTAATATTAGTGTTTAATGCCCTAGCGATTTTGGTCAATGTTTCAATGGTTGGATTTGGGTTTTCGCCTGATTCGATTTTAACAACAGTATTGTACGCTATTCCAGCAAGTTTAGAAAGCTTATCTTGAGAAAGTCCCAACTTCTTTCTCCTTTGTCTAATATTTTTTTTTATTGTGGATAATTTCCTTATTGACATTTGACTAATAATCTAATACTATTATAATAGATGTTAGATATGGTGCAGGTTTTTCCATTAACTAATATAACGATACTAAGTTATTTTAATAATGTAAAGTAAAGAATAGGGAGTTCCTTTTTGTTGCGCGCGCACGGGCTGGGGGTGGGAAAGCGTTTCCGCAATTCCTGCGTCAGCAGGAACACAAAACAGAAAAATTTTCGTTTCCTTAATTGAAAAAATTTTTGCGAGGGGGCGATTAAAAAATGTTAAGAAAATTTTTCTGTTTTGCTCGCCGTCAGGCGGGCGGAAACGCTGGGCGGGATTGCCGCGCTTCACGCGGCAGAGCAGAAAACTTTTCCGCTCGGGCGGGCAAAAAGGAAGGGGGTTGGGGGGAAGGAATTTTTGCCCGCCCCCGCTTTTTCGCCGCCGCAATTTTTCGTGCCAGCAAAGCTGGCGCGCCGCCTAAAAAATATCTGTCAGTAAAACCCTAAATGGAATTATCGCTAATTCTATATCATTTTTGGAAAGCAGTATATTTGAATCGTGAGCGACAATATCACCTGTAATTTTAGTACTATTATCCAATTTCTTCAATGCCTCTGATACACTTTTCCCAAAAATATTTGAACTTAAACAAAAACCGATTTTGTTTTTTAACCCATTCTTGTTTTTAATATCGTTGTTTTTCCTATCTAATACTCTTTCAAGAATTATCCTCATTAAAATTCCGCAACTATTCCAGCAATTCTGTGCCTGCCAGTTTTGATTAAGCTCTATTCCAAGGATATAAACTTTTTTGTCAGCTTTTTTAATTTTCTTCAATAATTCATTCTGCAGAATATATTTTAAGCTGTTGGGATTGTTTTTTGATATTTTAGATTTAATATATTTTTTATCTTTTAATCCCTTAATGATAAAGTTAAGTTTTGATAACCAATTTTTTCTAACGAGCCGATTATTGGTGGCTGATGAATTCTTTAAATAATCAATCGCTTTTTTAAAACCCTCGTCATTTTTAAAATTATCCGACAACGAAATATAATAATTGTCGAGCCAAGTTTCTGTTAATTCTCTTGTCTTGCTATCGGATATTGTTTTGGCCGATTTGAAAATTTGTTTTCGCAAATTCTCTGTATCAAATATAACTTTGTCCATAATTGTCAGGATTTATTTTTGTATCCAATAATCGTCTTTTTGCCTTTTGTTATTTTATCCCTAGTTAATAAACCGGTTTTGACCATTTTCCTCAAAACATTAGCGATGCTTGATCTTTTAGGCGATTTATCCGTGAGTAGGTCCAATTCCAATTTATCTTTCACATCTAAATCTGTTCTGCAGTCAGAAAAGAACTTATTATCGTATAATTTTTTAATTGGCTGGCTCAAATCAATACCTTTGTCTTTCTTTTTCTTATTCAATTCGGTTTTTTCTTCTTTCGTTGATTTGCCAGAAACAACAGAAAAACCAATTTCCTTTTTTATTTCCTCAAGCCCTTCTTGAATTTGATCAACTATTTTTATAATTTTTTCGGTATTCATAGAATTGAATTAAAAATTTAATTACCTATTAACATATAACCATTTAGCTTTTCCTTTATCCGGATTTGGGATTCGCTTTAACAACTTTTTGCTATTTACGAAAGTTTTTCTAATCGTCATGTCTACAACTTTTGGATTATGAAATCTTGTTTCTTCTTCCAGTTTTTCGCACGCCGCTTTAATTGTTTTCGGCGTTTTGAAAAAATTATTATTTACCAGTAATTCCAAAATGTCTCTGCCAACTCCCGTAACGGCTTTATCTTTTCTTTTTGAACTGCTTTTTGTTGCCCTTCTCTTTCCACTTCCAGCACTATTATCCTTATTCTCCAAATCGGTAAGAAATTTATCAATCACAAAATACTGAACAACATAAACTCCTTTCTTAACTTTCTTGGCAAAATTTTCATTCTTCATTATTTTAGATAATCTAGAACCAACCGCCTCTAATCTTTCGGATAACAGGTTAGATAGCTCTTTGAGGGTTATATTTTCGGAAATGGTATCATCAAAAGTATGAGCTATGAAACGCAAAACTAAAGCTATCCGTAATTTATCATCCGGGGATAATGAATTATCCAAAATAATTATGTCGCCGTTCTTGCTTATTTTGGCGTATTTTATAAGCTTTTTGGCGAATTCCTCTATTATTTGCTTTGAATAATTGTCGCCATCAACTATTAGCAAATTTTTTATATCATTCTCATTTTTCATAGTGTTTTTAATTAAATTACTAATAATATCTCTATTTTATATTATAAAAAAATCCCTGTCAAGGGATTAAAAAAATCTGATAATATGAGATATGGGGAAAAAGTAGTAAATTTTAAAAAACTAACCTTTGCTGCTTTGCCGGTATTAAATTGCGAATATCAATTTTTTCAACTTTAATTTCCGGCGTTACCTCTGTTTCCCCGTTTTTATGAATTATAAATAAGTATTCTTTGTTAGCTCCATTTCTTTCATTAATCCATTCGTTTGTTGTCCGAGTAATTGTTGCCATCACATTCTTTTTATAATCCATTTCAATAATAGAAACTTTTTTCTTCAAACCTTTCAGAATTTCTTTTATTGCTTGTAAAGTGGCTCTGCCATTATTGTTATAAGATAAAACTACATATTTTGCTGGTGTGTTTTTTATCAACCTTTCTATCGCCTCAATAACTATAAATTGCCCCTTTTCATTTTTTCTGAACTCTTCAAAAATAGAACCGGAAATTGTGTCGCCTACATCTTCTCGTCTGTTCGCCACGCCAACTAATTTTGGTTTGTCATTCAAACAAATTGTTTTCCAAATATGATAATAAGAAGCATATCGCACTCGCGACGGCGGCATTAAATCATTTGAAGAGCCGTAAGGCGGATCATAGTATGCCAAGTCAACCTCAATATCATTTACTAAATCAAAAATATCTTTTTGATAAACTTTGTGCGATTTATTATCAATAATCAGGCGTGGTACTTCCATTTTCATTGTGTTATAAGCGCGGGGAGCCCACTTTTTCAAATATGAAACCTGATGGCCGACAGAACTATCAACTTTATCCATCGCTATAATTAAACTGGTAAGCAGTACCGATTTTTCAATTTCATCTTTCGCAACTTTGTCAATTTCCTCTCTTATCGCATCAAGTTTTTTAGTGTTGTGTAATTGCCAAATCCTTTTTTTGCCGTCTTTTTGTATAGCCGAACCGCTGTTCGGCTCGCCGCCATAATTTTCGGAAAACCAGCCGTATTTTCCGGGAAGTTTATTAAGATGTTCTATAATCGGCAAATAATAACTTGCTGGTTTTCTATTCAAAAGATAACATTCGCCAAAAACTTTTGACCAATCGGCAATATCGTTGGCGTATACAGTATAACCAGCCTGTTTTAATGCCTGGGAAACCCTTGTTGTCCCAGAAAAACCGTCTAAAATCGTCTTAACATTCAACGGCTTTATCAATTCCAATAAAGCAGGAAGTATTTCCCTTTTAGAACCAGTATATTTTATACCCTGTGTTTCCATAAGCTAAAAGCACTAGATTAACCTTTAGTATCATTTTAGCATTTTTATTTCCTTTGGTCTATTTTGAGAAATTGAAAAACTGCTGGAGTATTTTTTCGTGAGTATCCTTGCGAGAAACAAGGATTTTAGCAATCAA
>CAZXXF010000028.1:0-7252 GCA_964644805.1 uncultured Candidatus Saccharibacteria bacterium
ACACGGCTTATGAGGAAATTTGCTCGGCTCGCAAATTTCCCAAATTTTTCTCCCTTCTGTCGAAAAACTTCTCATAAGCCGAAACGTTATATGAAATTCAAAAAATATTTTTACCAGTTCCCGCCTTCTTTTTTTAAAAAGATTGTATAATAAAACAATAATTAAAAGGTCGAAATTAAATTAAATAAAAATATGACTGATTTAGGATCTATCATTCTAAACGATCTTCAGAGGCTTGCATCCGGAAGCGTGTTGTTTTTTTTAAAATTCATCCCGGCCTTAATTGTTTTTTTGCTCGGATGGTTCATAGCCGCAGGCGTGGGAAAAATTGTAACCGAGATTCTGAAGAAATTAAGATTAGACAAACTTTTCGTATCAACCGGATGGCAAGAAGCAATGGACAATGCGGAGATTAAAACAACCATATCAGAATTCACAGGAAATCTTTGCAAGTGGATTTTGATTATGGTTTTTCTTGCCATTTCTTCCCAAATAATCGGCGTTGAAAGATTTTCCGCCTTTTTGTTTGATGGAATTATTCCCTGGCTTCCAAATCTCTTGGTCGCGGTGTTAATTCTTGTGGCAACGGTAATCATCGCGCACTTTGCCGAAAAAATGGTTAAGGTTTCGGCCGGGAAAGCGAAGTTTGATTACGCGAATTTTGCCGGCGCAATCGTTAAATGGTCAATCTGGCTTTTCGGTATTTTTGCCATTCTTTCCCAACTGGGAATCGCGGAGAAACTGGTTTTGTCGCTTTTTCAGGGAATTATGGCTCTAATAGCAATCGCCGGAGGTTTAGCATTTGGTTTGGGCGGAAAAGATTCCGCCTCCGACATTCTCAAATCGCTTAAAGAAAAAATGAAGAAGTAAAAGATGATTGAAGCCCTTGACAAGAATTTTTGGTTTGATAAAATGTTAACTTAGTAGGCATGGAAAATAAGATGATGATATATTCAAAAGACATCGTAAAAAGAAGCGGTTTGTGATTTATTGTTTTAACAGTAAAGAACGCTAAGGCCGCTTCTAGACGAAGCGGTCTTAAATTCTTGTAAATTCTTGAAAAGGTAGTTGATGGCAGGTTCTTTGAAAACTAAATACGACAAACGAGGAAAATTAAAATGAGAGTCGAGGTATTTAAGGGCAGATGGAGGATGCCTTGGGATTGGGAGGCGATGAAGGACGTGGCGTAGCTGCGATAAGCCTCGGGAAGGTGTGTAGCAACCTGTGATCCGAGGATTTCCGAATGGGGAAACCCAAGTCGTGGAAACACGATTTACGCTTCATTTTGAAGCGAGCAACACCCGGGGAAGTGAAACATCTCAGTACCCGGAGGAAAAGAAACAAATCGTTAATTCCCTAAGTAGCGGCGAGCGAAATGGGAAGTAGCCCAAATTTACTTTATGTTTACATAATATGTATACATGAAATAAAGGTTATAGGAAGATTTCGTCAGAATGATTCTTCAGCCAGTATAGTAGGCTGAAGAATCGTTGCTGAGGAAGAGCATTTAGGTAAAATTGTTAGCTTAACGCTTCTGGAAAGTGCGGCCAAAGAGGGTGAAAGCCCCGTAAGCGAAAACGATTTTATGCTTCTTGGAATCTTTCCTGAGTACCATCGGAATCGAAAGCCCGGTGGGAATTCAGCTGAACTAACAGCTAAGGCTAAATACTACCCGATCACCGATAGTGAACAAAGTACCGTGAGGGAAAGGTGAAAAGTAGCCCGGTGAGGGCGATGAAACAGAACCTGAATCCATTTTGCCCACAAAAAGTCAGCGCGGTGTCTCACTTACGTTCGACACCGCTTAAGTTCAAAAATCAAAAATCAAAGTGCAAAATTTTAGTATCGCTTCGCGATAATTTAAATAATTTTTAATTTTGTCATTTTGACTTTTGCATTTTGCATTTTGAATTTAGGTGGCGAGCGGAAGCGAGACACCGTCATGGCGTACTTTTTGTACAACGAGCCAACGAGTTTATATGTATAGCTAGCTTAACCCCGTCACTGGGGGGAGGCGCAGTGAAAGCAAGCGTTAATAGCGCAAAAAAGGCTATATGTCTAAGACCCGAAGCCAAGCGATCTTACCCTGGGCAGGATGAACCCCGCAGAAATGCAGGGGGAGGTCCGAACCCGTAGATTGTGCAATATCTTGGGATGACCTGGGGTAAGCAGTGAAAAGCTAATCGAGCTTGGTAATAGCTGGTTCTCCCCGAAATAGTTTTCGGACTAGCCTCCCGTCAAAATTTTCTGCAGGTAGAGCACTGGAAAAAATATCTCGGAGAAATCCAGATATCTTTACCAAACTCCGAATGGTAGAAAATATGCGGGGGAGTCAGACCAAGAGGGCTAAGCTTCTTGGTCGCGAGAGGAAGAGCTCAGATCCTCATCTAAGGTCCCTAAATGTGAACTAAGTGCAACTTAAGGAAGTGTTTTGCCCTTGACAGGTAGGAGGTTGGCTTAGAGGCAGCCATCCTTTAAAGAGTGTGTAACAACTCACTACCCTAGTTTTGCCGCAAGGCGAAATAAGGGCGAAATGCGCCGCAAATTCACGGGGCTAAAGTTCACTACCGAAGATAGGAAATCGTTCGCGCCTCGCTGCGTTCGGCACGAACTCAAATGCAAATTGCAAATATCAAAATGCAAAATTAATATAATTTATTCGTCGTAGACGAATGCCTAAATTTTGACTTTTGCATTTTACATTTTGAATTTGAGCGGGCGGCGAGCATAGCGAGGCGTGAGCGATTGGTAGGGGAGCGTTCCTATTGCGCTGAAATCTTTTCGCGAGGAAAGATGGAGCGATAGGAAGTGAGAATGTTGGCATGAGTAACCACAAGTCAGGTGAAATCCCTGACCACCGAAAGCCCAAGGTTTCCTTGGCAATGGCAATCAGCCAAGGGTTAGGCGATCCTAAGGCAAACCCGAAAGGGGTAGTTGAAGGACAGCCGGTTAATATTCCGGCCCCTCGTCTGAATTTTTTCTTAAGATGACGGAAATTTGTAGTCTTTGTGTATTATCGGATTTACATTTCTGCTCTGAGGATTATCCAATGGAGCGGAAGAAGTTCTGATTTCGGTCGGGACGACAGAGGTGAGCAATTTCCCTAGAAAAGTTTTAAGAAAGCTAAATTCAAACGAGTTCGTACCGCAAATCTGACACAGGTAGGCTGGCGTAAGCGCGCCAAGGTGAACGGATGATATCTCCTGAAGGAACTCGGCAAAAAAGCGTCCGTAAGTTCGCGATAAGGGCTCCCCGCCCTCTAAGCCATTGGAATTAGTCTTTAGTAAATTTTCAATTACGCATCTTTTTCTAAAGACAATATCAAATAGCATAGAGGGCGGGGCGCAGTGAAAGTTTCTCGGGCGACTGTTTATCAAAAACACAGGTCCCTGCTTAACTCGTAAGAGGATGTATAGGGGCTGAGGCCTGACCAGTGCCGGTTAGTCAACTTCGACGGTGTTTGACACTTTGTGTTGAATGCTGATCGAACGAAGCGCCGGTAAACGTCGGCGGTAACTATAACCGTCCAAAGGTAGCGTAATCCCTTGCCGGGTAAGTTCCGGCCCGCATGAAAGGCCTAACGACCTGAGAACTGTCTCCAGGAGTTGTCCGGTGAAAATGCAATTCCGGTGAAGATGCCGGGTACCTGCGGCTAGACGGAAAGACCCCAGGAGCTTTACTGTAGCCAGATATTGGGTTCTGATTTTGAATGCAGAGCGTAGCGGGGAGGCTTTGAAGCCTCGCTTTCGGGCGGGGTGGAGCCGCCAATGGAACACCCGTCTTTCAAAATCTTTATTCTAACCCCGCCAGAGGTGGGGAACAGTGTTTGGCGGTCAGTTTGAGTGGGGCGCTCGCCTCCAAAAGAGTAACGGAGGCGTCTATAAGGTCGGCTAACTCCGGATGGAAATCGGAGTGATCGTGTAAAGGCATAAGCCGGCTTTACTGCGAGAGGGATATCTCGAGCAGTCCCGAAAGGGGAGCTTAGTGAACCGACCCTAATTTGTAGGATTGGGGAAGATCATCAACCAAAAGCTACCCTGGGGATAACAGGCTGGTAGAGCCCGCGAGTCCACATCAACGGCTCTGTTCGGCACCTCGATGTCGGCTCATCCTATCCTGGGGGTGAAGCAGCTCCCAAGGGTTCGGCTGTTCGCCGATTAAAAGGGTACGTGAGCTGGGTTCAAACCGTCAAAAGAACCTTAGACATCGAATTCACACGGCGGCTTCCTTGCGAAAGCAAGGTTGAAAAACCGACTCATATCGGTGGAATCCTAACAATTTACAATTGACCTGTCGTAAGTTAGGACAATACCGAGGGAAGTCAGCGTTTTTGAGCAAACAAAAAAGACGCTTGACCCCGTAGAGACTTAGTTTTTAAAAAACTGGACGGAATCAAAATGTTTCCGTAATACGTCGGCCCCATTGATTTTTTGATGGGGGTGGTATAGTCCATGCCTTTGGCAACAAATGAGCATAAGCGTGAGACAGGTTGGTCCCTTTCTACCGTAGGCGTTAGAGGCTTGAAGAGGAGTTGACAGCAGTACGAGAGGACCCTGTTGACCTAACCTCTGGTGTACCAGTTGTCGCGCCAGCGGCATCGCTGGGTAGCTATAGTTAGGATCAGATAACCGCTGAAAGCATATAAGCGGGAAACTAACCTCAAGATTAGGCCTCTTAGGCCGGTTGAAGATTACAACTTTGATAGGCTCCAGATGTAAGTCCCGCAAGGGATTGAGTCGAGGAGTACTAATGGCCATTTTCTCGACTCTCATTTAAATTTTTCTCGTCAATGTTTAAAATCGCATCTATTTCTTGGGGGCTATTCTGGAGTTGTCCCACCTGATCCCATTCCGAACTCAGAAGTGAAATACTCCAAGGCCGATGATAGTGCTCAAAAGGCGTGAAAGTAGGTAGCCCCCGTGAAATGGGTGCGATTTTGTTTATATAATGTATAATATATAAAATGAGCCACCGAAGAATTTCTAAAAAACAAAAAATATTTTTTGCGATATTGGCATCTGTCATTTTTCTTTTTTTTATTTTTTGGGGTGGCAAATCAGCTCGGTCTGTTTTCATTAATTTTTTTAGCGGCATTCAGGAAAAGATTTGGACTCAGGGACAAAATTCATCATCCCTTTTTTTTGGCATGGTTAATAGCCCGGTCATCCAAAAAGAAAACGAATCGATCAAAAAAGAAAATCAATCTTTGCTGTTTCAGCTTAACCAATGCCGTTCTTTAAAAGAAGAAAATGAAGAATTAAGAACCCTTATTTCTCTCAGGCCGAATAAGAAATTTGAATATGTTGACGCTCAAATAAGCGGTAGAACAGTTGACGGAGAAGCTGTTTTCATAAACAAGGGCCTAAAAGACAATGTTAAAGAAGGACAGGCCGTTATTAACCAAGAGCATGTTTTGGTGGGAAGGATAGAAAGAGCTTACGAGCAAAATTCGCTGGTGCGTCTTTTAACAGATCCCTCTTTTAAAGTTAATATTGAAATTGGGGCCTCTAAAATAGAGAGCATCGCGAAAGGAGGATCATATCTTTCTTCGGAATTGCCCAAGGAAAAAGAAATAGAAGAATGGGCGCTTGTAATCACCGGAAAGCTTCAGAAAGAAATCCCCCAAGGACTGCTGGTGGGCAGGATTTTGAATATAAAAAAAACCGACCTGAATTCTTTCCAACAACTTGAGATAAAGCCGTTTGTTTCTTCAAAAGACCTGAAAAGATTATTTATAATAATTAGTTTTTAAAGATGATTAAAAAAATTTTTCTTTTAATCATTTTCCCGCTTTTGTTGGTTTTGATTCAGTCAAGCTTGATGATCCATTATTCTTCTAGGGGCGGGTCATTAAACATAATTTTAATTTATTTTGTTTTATTAGTCTACTTTTTAAAAGATTTTAAAAATATTTTTTTTGCCGCTTTAGCGAGCGGTTTTTTACTGGATTTTTTATCCGCTTATTTTTTCGGGTTTTATGCCATAATTTTTGCTATTTTGGCGCTGATGAGCAGGCACTTATCTTCCGCTTTTGAGAAAAAAAATATTTTAAGCTTTATTTTATATTCGGGATTATTAATCATTGCCCATCAACTTTTTATAGCCCTATTTTTCCTTATAAAAGAAAAAACGCTTTTTTGGAACGCATGGGGCCTGATTCAGAATCTTTTGGCGGCGATAATCATTTATCTCATTTATGATTTTTTTAAAAAAAGGATTAAGAATTAGAAGAGCAAAAACAGACTTGTCGGCAGACGAAATCCTGCTTGATGGTTTTTCCCAGAAAAAGGATTTTTTGACGGAACCTGAAATTCCCATCGGCCACAAGCCGACTATTTTACTTGTTGCCCTTTTTGCTTGTATGCTTTTTTTTATCGGCGCAAGGACTTTCGTAATCCAAGTTTTAAAAAATGAAGAACTTTCCAGTCTTTCCAAAAAGAACCAGTTCATTTCCAAAAGCATTAAATCCGAGCGAGGAATCATTTACGACGCAAATTTTAAACCGCTTGTTTTCAACCATTCAACCACTTCGCTTTTTTGCGACAAGAAAATTTTTTTTCAAGGCGATAACGATCCCGAAAAAACAATAAAAAACTTAGCATCTTTGATGCGTTTTGATCCTGATGCGGCTTGGCAGATTATTCAGGAGGGCAGAGAGAGCGATATTCGCATATTGTCCAATATTGATTATTTTTCGTCTATTGTTTTTGAATCTTTAAGCGAAGAATTTGCCGGATTTTACATTAAAAAAGAAACGATAAGAGAATATCAAAACGGCCCCTATTTTTCACACATATTGGGCTATTATCGCGATGGAGGATCTAATACAGGGCTTGAAAGCGTTTATAACGATATTTTAGGATCGGCATCGGGCAAAGTCGTTATTGAGAGAAACGCACGAGGGAAAATTATTTCCGAAAAAATTGAGGCGCTGCCCGAGCCGGGAGAATCGCTGCTTCTTTGGCTGGATTCGGAATTTCAAGAAAGATTTCACAATTTAATCAGGGATAAATTAAAAGAAATAGGCGCATCAAGAGCCGTAGGGATAGCGATGGATCCCAATACGGGCGGAATTTTATCTCTTGTCAGCATTCCAAGTTACGATAATAATCTTTTTTCTTCTGGTATTGCGCCAAAAGATTGGACGGCTATCCAAACGGATAAAAACCAGCCGCTTTTAAACAGGGCGATTTCCGGAAAATATCCAACCGGTTCCACCATTAAACCGCTTATCGCCGCAGCCGCTCTGGAG
>CAZXXF010000029.1:0-7039 GCA_964644805.1 uncultured Candidatus Saccharibacteria bacterium
TTACATTCTCTGAAAGATTATCAATGTAGTATTTTGACTGCCCAAAAGCGATATTGAGCATAAATTTTCCCTGCGGGGTCGAGTCAAACCAAAATGTCGGGAATTTTAGCGAAAGAATTTTTGCCGTGTCTATGAGATAAATTATTTGTCCGCCGTCTATGGAATTTCTCGCCAATCTGTCGAGGTGCCACGCTAAAATTCCCTCGGCCTCGCCGGATTCAATTCGTTTTATCATTTCATTAAAAATCGAACGGCCCGGAATTTTGGCGGTTTGCGATTCAATAAATGTTTTCTTGATTTCCAATTTTTCCCGCTCGGCAAATTCTTTCAACTCGGTTATTTGGGCTTCCATGGAAAGAATTTGCCTCTCCGGCTCGTCCGTTGATTTTCTGGCGTAAAGAAAGTATTTCATATTGTTTTACATTTTAATTTGTAATCGCTTTTGGGCACAAATTGCCGCTTTACTTTCGCCCTTCGGGCGAAAAAAGGATTGGCTCGTTTGGAAATTGCTTGAAAATTCGTCCGCCGAAGCGAGGGGCGAAGCCCCGAACGAGGCGGGAAAGGCAAACTTTACTAAATGGCTGCGAATTTAGAACGCTCGCAAACTTTTGAAATTATTTTGCCGAATTTAATCCACAAATCCAAGAAGCGAAATCTGACCTGACGAGTTGCTCGCCGCCCGTCCGCCTTTGGCGGAGAACCGAGCGGAAATTTTTCAGAAATCAGCGTCGGGCCCCGCAGGAAAACCTTCGGTTTCCAACGGGGTAAAATTTTCGCGGAAAAAAGTTCGGATTTTGTCCAAAAGACACGGCAGCTCAGCAAGAAGTCTGGGGCCAAAGAGGGGAGTCAAAAATCGCTTACAAAGCGATTTTTTGGTAAGATAATGGCATGGGTGAAAAAAATAAAAATATTAAGATTAAGGAATTTGTTTCCAAGAGGAATAATGATTTAAATAATTATCTAATAGAAAAATATGAATAAAAATATTTTAACCGTATCTATAATTTTATTGATCATAATAATGATAATAGGAGGAGCTTTTGCTTGGCTGCTATGTTCTAGAATGTCAAGAGAGAAGTCGTCCAAAGAAGAAACTACCGCCTGGAAAAAACATGCGGAAGGCATATACCGCAATGAGGACCATGGCTTCCAATTAATTATGCCTTCTGCCTGGAACAACTATGCTACCAAAGAAGAGAAAGACGGTCAGGCAACAATAATAAGTTTTGGACTTCCCCTAAAAACCGATGAGATATCCCAATGGATAGAAGAACCGGAGAAAAACGAAAAGATTTTTAAAATTTGGTCCCTTTATATTATGCCGATTCCCGATTGGGAATCGCAAAAAAAAGAATGCAAAGACTTAGCGACAGATTATCCTTGTTTTTACCCTAAAGAAATAGCCAGAAATGAAAAATATGTATTCGGCTCGGGACCATATTTTATTGCCGGAGGATGGGATCCGTGCAGCACAGAAGAAGTAAAAAACAAAGAACCTTATTTCTGCAGCGTATATATGGATATAGGCCCGAGCTACGGATATAGCATTGAGCGGTATTTTTCGTTGTTTCCTTACATAAATGAAGAATGGGGCTTAACTGATGAAGAAATTAAATTTTGCGATGCTGCAGAAGACATCGATTCTTGCTATCATAGTTTGGCCATTGTTAAGCAAAATGTATCTATTTGTAGCAAAATATATAATAAACTTATGACAGGAAGTTGTTATCGCGAGATTGCCACCGCTAAAAATGATTTATCGGTTTGTGATGGCATACAATATCAAGCCGCAAGAGATGATTGTAATTTCAGTATTGGTAGCGACAAAAATGATTTGTCTATCTGCGATAAAATACAAAATCAAGGAACGAAAGACACCTGTTATCTCAACAATGCTATTCGTAAGAAAGATTTATCTATTTGTAGTAAGTTTCAGGATAGCTTGCTTCAAGACACGTGTTATTCGAATTTAGCTTTTAATCAACAAAATTTGTCCATCTGTGAATTTATGCAACGTCAGAAAGAGAAAGAATCATGTCTTAAAACAATTAATTTCATCCAGGAGTATTTGTTGACCTGCTCTGAGAAAGAAAACCAAAGCGATCAGGATGATTGTTACAGAGATTTAGTTGATAATTCCGAATATTATGAAGCATGCGATAGGATAAAAGACCAAGTTAAAAAAGATGCTTGTAATAGATCATGGATGCGATAAAATTAGGAATCAGGGGACACTCGACTAAGTAGAAAAACCTAAAAACAGGTCAGAACATCGTCCACGATGCGGATCACCCATGTGCTAATTCAAATGATCAAGAGGCGCTGAGAATCACCTTCTAATAGGGGTGGTTTTTTGATAGAATTAAAAAATGGAACTTACCAGTCGTGAAAGGAGGTGACGAGGGGCGGCGATGTGTCGTCCCATCTTTTTTTGAGAATTAAATTGATAGAATTAAAACTTCTTGTTTTTTAAAAAGATAAAGCGGGTGAGCGTGCCCACCCGCCGTTTGTCCGGAACTATCAGGACATCCAGATGCATTCCGCTGGTCTTCGACAAGACTACAACCTCGCCTTGTAGGTTACTTGCAAAGACCCCCGGCTACGACAACCAATGCCCTCTTCATAGCAACCACCCTCCTGTGATTGCCGCACCCTGCAGAAACTACGAATTCTGCATATCTTTCCGGGTGATCCACAAAGAACTGGTTAGCCCCCGGCCCTATTTTTATTATTTGCTTTTTGGCTTGCGCTGTCAACAAAAGATTGATTGATATTTTATTCTTTATTTTTCTTTTTTGAGAAAATTTGATAAAATAGTTCAGGAATAGATTTTTATGAAAAATTGTATTTTTTGTAAAATCATCAAAGGGGAAATTTCGGGCCAGAAAATTTATGAAGATAAAAATTCCGTCGCGGTTTTAGACGCTTTTCCGAACACAAAAGCCCAAGCGCTTTTAATTTCCAAAAAACACCTTCAATCCGATTTCACAGAAGCTCCGGATCGGGCATTTTCTAAAATTTTGCTGTCTGCCAAAAAAATATCCGCCATTTTGAAAGAAAAATTAAAGGTTAACCGCATAGCGCTGGTTATTGAAGGAACTGGCGTTAATCATTTTCACATAAAGCTTTATCCAATGCATAACTTAAACAAAAAGTTTAAGTCCGAAGAGGCAAAAACAAAAATCTTTTACAAAGCTTATCCGGGATTCATTGATACGCGCGCTGGAAATCAGGCATGCGCGAAAAAATTAAAAAAAATCGCGGATCTGTTTAAGAATTAATTTTAAATTTATGAACAAAAAAAATCTTTTCATTTTACTCGCCCTGGTTGTTGTTATTTTTATCGCGGCTTTGGTTATTTTTCCCGCGCTTAACAAGATAAACGATACGGCGCCCAACGATCAGAATCAAAACGGCGGACAAGACAACGATCAGGACGATAATCAAGGCGACACAGGATTGGCGAATCCCGCTTCCGTATATTGCGAAGCAAAGGGGGGTATTTTGGAAATCAGAGAATTCATTGGCGGACAGAAAGGATTTTGTATTTTTGAAGACGGTTCTGAATGCGATGAGTGGAAATTTTTCAGAAATGAATGCCGGAGAGGAACCGTGTTTTGCAAAGATTTTTGCGGAGACGGAATCTGCCAGCAAATGGTTTGCGCGGCGGTTGGATGTCCCTGCGCGGAAACCGCCGAAACTTGTCATCAGGATTGTTTATGGTTGACGAAATAGTTTTTTTCTATTTGCGCGAAAAGCGGCCCGGATCAGCTCGGGCTGCTTTTTAATTTTATAGCTCTGATTCATCTTAAGATTGACTTTAAAAGACTGATGTGCGATTATTTTTTTAGTTTCGGCGATGCGCGGAAAAAGGAGGAGGTGCTTGGTGCAGAAAGAAAGGATGGAAGGAAGCTTGGTCAGAGTTGTCGGGCTCAATGCTTGGGCGAGGCGTTTTGTGGGAGCGGAAGGAGCCAAGATTGAGGAGGCGGGAAGCGGTTGGGACGAATTTGGAAATCCGTTTGCTCTCTACGCTTACACTGTTTCCGTCAAAGGAAGGGCAAGAAGGTTTGTTGAGCAGATTTTCAAAGTCGTTGACGGAGGATCATCTTTCTCTCTCTTTCAATGTGCGGTATGCCGCTCGTTGATTCTGGGTGGAGCGAAGAGGAAATCCAACAAGAACTTGCCAAAGTCCGGCCGCTTAATCGCCCCGATTGACGGCGCTCTCGCCCTAAAAAAGCGAAGCGCATTTTTCCCCTCCGGACATGTCTTATGGCGGGGAATCTTTTTTATTGGTTTTTTGATAGAATATAAGAATAATAATCATTTAAGGTTTGTAAAAAAATATGATGCGAACAACGCTGAACTTGGTTTTGTTGTCTTTTTTGACAATGGCGGTGATTGTTTTTATTTTTCTGGGAAAGAATCTCCCCGATTTTTCTTCCAAGGTGGAAGAAATTCAGAAGTACTTCGGTGTTTATTCAGATCAAAACTTTCAGCAAAAAATATGGGCGCCCAAAGCTCTTGTCAGCGAAGAAAAAAATCCGCAGTCGTTTTTGACTGAAAAGGGGGTAATTGAGCAGACCAATAATTCCCGCCGGGAAAACGGATTGCCGGTTCTTAAAGAAAATTCAAAACTTTCTGCGAGCGCGCTTGCCAAGGCCAAGGATATGTTTGAAAACCAATATTTTGAACACGATTCTCCGGAGGGAATAGGAGTTGGGGATTTGGCGAAAAATGCCAGTTATCAATTTTTAGCGGTTGGCGAGAATTTGGCGCTCGGGGATTTTGACGACGATCAAATTCTTGTAAGCGGATGGATGGACAGCCCCGGGCACAGGGCTAACATATTGAACAAAAATTTCAATGAAATCGGAGTCGCGGTCTTAAAAGGGGAGTTTGAGGGGAGAATGACATGGATTGCCGTTCAGCATTTCGGAATTCCGCTTTCTTACTGTCCGATCATAAGCGCGACCCTGAAAGGGAAAATAGAGGAAAATAAAAATAAAATTGTTGCAATGGAATCCGAAATTGATTTTCTCAGACAAGAACTTGAGGGAATAAGAAAAAAAGACAGGGCCTCATACGCGCAAAGGGCGGAAGAATATAATGATCTTGTTTCAGAATATAATTCGCTTATTTTAGGAACAAAAACTTTGACAGAGCAATATAACCATCAGGTAAAATTGTTCAACGAGTGCGCCGCTTCTATAAATTAAGCCGGCTGGATGCCTATTGTCTTTTCTTAAAGCTTGGATTAATATACGAGATTGTCTCGTTTTTCGTTTGGCAAAAGGAGGTAGAGTGGCAAGGGCGAGGAGGTTGTTCAATGTCTTCGTGGGCAAGAGGTCGTTTCTGGACGCTTTTTCTTCCTGGAAGAGGCATTTGGGCGTTGATTCCTTTCAGGGCGCCATGGTTTTAGCGCTACACATTCTTCTCTCTCATCTGGAAGCCGGTCAAAGAGGATACGGCGAAATATCCCTGGTTGATCCCGACAGCGGCCAATCTGTCTTGATTTCTACGGATGAAATTCTGTGGGAATACGGCGAAAAAAGATTGGATCCGCGGGGAGATGTGTTGCGAATCAGCTTTTTGCTTCCTCCGGCCTATGTCTACTCTTTGATGCCGGCGATAATGCGCCATCTTGGGATGGAAGATCCGGAAACAGCGCTCTTCTTCGGCTTTGCCCTGCTTGAGCTCTATGCCCACGCGGTCCAGTCCGGGCTTCATGTTGTCGCGTGCAACCCAGCCGAAGACAGCCGCATGAGGATAAGGGTTTCAGGGCCGGAGGCGCCCCGCGATCTTCATTCTTGGCCTCTGTATGTTCTCAGAGGAGATTCTGGCGGGAAGCCGTCTATGAGTTGAGGCGTTTTTTCGGGACATCGGCGCGCCCCGTGCGCGCCTTCTTTTTTTTAATTGAATTTTAAAAATTATTTTTAATTTTTTTTACAATAAAATATTTTTTTTCAAAACGCTTTTTGAAATTTTTTGAAAAAAAATCAAAAAAACCTTGACATTATTTTTTGATTCGCGATAAAATAAAAAAAGAAGCATAAGCGAGGATGGTCTCTCGCGGCTTCCCTAAGAAGATTTTACAGCTCTCACTCCGGGCGCTGTGAACTCTCGGTTAAATGGCAAAGAAAACAAAAAAAACTGCCAAAAAAAAGACAGCGAAGAAAGCAAATAAATGCAAGAAATGCGGATAGAAAATAAGCGGAGCGCCTGAGACGGCGCTCCGTTTCGTTTTAAAAATTTTTTTGAAAAGAAAAAGGCGCCTCGTCTTTTAAGACTCGGCGCTGTTGTGCTTAGATGGAGATTCGCTGAAATCAAGCAGTTCATCGGGCGGCAATATGTCAAACCGCTCAGAGATCAGCTCTTTTCCAAGGGGAGCCAGGCCAAAGCTTGTTACCTGTCTGACGAGATCTTCAATGGTGAGGTTGGTTTTCCATACCCGGTTGAGAGGAAACAGTCTCACCATGCCCGTGATCGGTATTGGAGCGCCCGGCACCGACACTTTAGCTTTCGCTGTTTTCCTACCATCGCAGGTTTCCTTGACTAATCCCACAAAGATTCCCAGCTCTTCGGCGCCGTCTTCGCCATATGGTCTGACCTTCACGACCATCCCCTTTCCCTTCGATCTTAGGACCGCGCGGTAGAACGCATTTCTTGTTTTGACCCACTGCTTCTTTACGATCTTGAGCACTCCGCGATCCAAGACCCAAGAAAGCACGCCGATCAGCAACACGATCATCAGGATTATTCCCAGCCCGATCGCCAGATGATATTCCTTGCCGACATAACGGGTGACAAGACCGATGATCGGAGCGAAAATGCCAAGCATCACGTCCGCTATCGCGATGATGATCCAGATGAAAATGAGCAACGGCACAATGCTCAAAATGCTTCTCATCAAAAGCGACGGGACGCCGTTTAGCATTCTGCCAAACGCTTTCTTCCAGAACCGATTCTTCATCGCTGCCGCCCCCTTTTGGCCCGTTTGGTTTAGTTGTGAATGAGCCAAGATGTTTAGTATAATATATCA
>CAZXXF010000030.1:0-6873 GCA_964644805.1 uncultured Candidatus Saccharibacteria bacterium
CTTTCATCGGTTCGAGCCAATCATTCTGCTTTTGTTCAATCCGCGCCATTTTCTCGTTCAGCGACTTCTTTTCGGACAGCAAAATAGCTTTTTGCTCGCGATATACTTCGCGCTCAATATCTTGCTCCAAATATCCTTCTAGAAGTCGCTGGAGCTTTGTTTGTATGGCGCGGATTTGATTTTGACCTTCCGAAACAAAAGCAGAAACGGATTGGGCGGATTTGTTTTTCTCGCTTTCTATCATTTGTAAAAATTTTTCCGCCCAATCCGCACGCAAAGAAAATTTTTGAAGCAGAGATGAAATTTGTTTGTCTAGTTCCTCTTGGCGAATACAGGGTTCGGGACATTTAATTGCTTTATTTTTCTTGGTGCAGTGGTAGTAAATATAGTCATGGACATTTCCATTTTTCTGCTTTTTCACCCTGTATTCGCCAGTGATAGACATTCCACAAGTGCCGCAATGTAGAAGTCCGCAATAATCTTGCGGCTCATACTTTGTTTTGTGGTGCGGTCTTCCTCTCTGCTTCAAAACTTCTTGGACTTTATCAAAAATTTTCTTTGCGATGATTGGCTCGTATTTTCCTTCGTGGAGTTCACCACCATATTTGAATAGTCCAGTGTAAAAAGGATTGGAAAGGATAAAAGTCGCCCTCGTCTTGTGGATTCTCTTTCCGCCGCGGGATAGTATCCCGCGTTGCGCCAAAAAGTCGGATACATCTTCAAGTCGCGTCTCTCCAGTAGCGTAATATTCAAAAACCCCGCGAATAATCTTTGCTTTCTTCCTATCTACTACCACTGATTTTGTGCGGCTATCATTGATGTAGCCGATTGGCGCGAGTCCGGGATATTCTCCGCGCCTCACTTTTTGGCGCAACCCACGCTTCGTGTTTTCGGAAAGAGAATCTACATAGTATTTGCTTTGCCCAAATACGATGTTCAACATAAATTTTCCTTGCGGCGTATTTTCAAACCACAGTGTCGGAAACTTGAGAGAAGCGAGCTTGCCAGTATCAAGCAAGTAGATAATACGCCCGCCGTCCACAGAATTGCGCGCCAATCTGTCTGCGTGCCAAGCCAAAATTCCGTTGGCCTCGCCTCGCTCTATTTTCTCCAACATCTCATTAAAAATCGGTCTGCCTGGAATTTTGGCACTTTGCTTTTCAGTCAAAATATCAATGATATTTAGATCTTCTTGTTTCGCAAAGGCGCGCAATTCTGCGATCTGGTCTTCAATAGACCGCACTTGTTTATCTTTCACATCAGTGGACTTGCGGGCGTAGAGGAAAAATTTATGTTGTTCGTTATTCATAATGGGCAAAGTAAATACTTAAAATCGCAAGGGATTTCGAACCTGCGCTTGGCGAGCCGCGCCGTGCGCGGCGAGCCAGTGTTTCCCTATATAACCGCGCGAAGCGCGGCCAATCTCCTCGGCCAAAAATCTGAAAGTTTAATCTTGGTGGAATTATATGACAAAATCCGAACCTATTTTGAGCGGAACTAACCCGCCCCGCCGCCGCTCGCTGACGCTCGCCAGCCAGCAAAAAAGTTTTCTTCGCATTTTCTGATTGCGCGCGCCGGATTTTTTCTTCTAAAAGGAAAAGAAAACTTTTTTGCTGGCTTCTGCTCTGAACGAGCAGGCGGCGGGGCTTCGCTTCCGGCTCGGGCGCGGCGGAATTCCTCCCCCACACCCCCCCTTCCGCCGCGCCCTCGCGCCTGCGGCGATTTTTTCGGCGGGCTTCAATAGATTCTTTTCCTTGCCCCTCCCGCCCGGCGCGGAAAAGGATAAGGAACTCCCTTGTTGTTTTATGTAAAATGTCATGTCACTTATAGTCTGTAGATACATTTTAGCCAAACATATATCATGTAGTCAATAAGTTACCAGGCTTTGTATGACAGACATCAAGAAACAACTAGGCCAGAAAATTAAAGAACTCCGCTTGAAAGGCGGGCATTCTCAAGAAGAACTGGCTGCTAAAGCAGGCTTACATCGCACTTATATGAGCGATATTGAACGAGGCGAGCGCAATGTTTCCGTTGAAAATATTGAAAAGATAGCCAAAGCGCTGGGCGTAAAATCCTCGGATTTATTGCCGTAACAATCGTATGAAAAGATTTGATATAAAAACCATTCTTGAAGAGGAGATCACTAAAATTGGTCTCGGCTGGGATATAAAAGGCGTCATTGATTCACAAAAGCGAATTTACACCATCAATAACGACACCAAGCTTATATCCAAAGTTTTTGAATTGGTTACTACGCCAATAATTTTAGACATTGCCGAGAAGAATAAACTTGAGCTTGTCGAATCAGACAGACAAACAGTATATCCAGATTTTACTTTCATAATGCCGGACAAAACTAAAATTGCACTGGATATTAAAAGCACTTATCGGCGAAATGGCGACAGGGTTGCAGGCTTCACGCTAGGTTCTTACACGGCTTATTTGCGAAATCCAACGAAAAACATAATGTTCCCTTATCACGAGTATAAAGAACATTGGATTTTGGGTTTTATTTATTCGCGAGTCGAAAACGTCAAAGCCGATATTCTTCCTATTACGAAACTGGATGATATAGTCCCGGTCATCAAAGACATTGAAATAATCGTACAACCAAAGTATAGAATTGCTTCCGAAAGGCCCGGAAGCGGCAACACCGCCAACATCGGCTCGATCTCGGAAATTAAAAAACTTCAAAAAGGTAAGGGGCCGTTTGCTAAATACGGCGAGGCAGTTTTTGAGGATTACTGGCGTAACTTCATGCAACGAAAAACTGCTCGCGATGGCGGCACAAAGCAACCATTTCGCAATATTGAAGAGTACTTGAAATGGAAGAAACGAAAGTAGGCTTATCTGCCTATCAGCAAAATCTCTTTTGAATCTCCATTCGTGCTAAGCGCATATTTGTATTCGCTTCTAAATGCTTCGTAAACATTCTTTTTGTACTTCTTCATAAGGTTTTGCAGTTCCTCTGGAGAAGGGATTCCGTCTGAACGATAGGACACAACAAGAATAAAGTTTTTATGCTTTTCAAAGAGCCTATCAAAAGCGGCTGTTATTTTACTTTTATCTGACCACGCTGATTTCTTATTTTTGAACTTTCTATGCTTGCTATCGAAATCTATGTGTTTATACCAATTTTGATAATCACTTAATCCCTCAAGGAAATGATAAAAATCAATATAATCCACACCGATACCTTTTTTGGATACATAAGGAGTATCAATGTAAATTAAATCTGCCCCTACATTGAGATCGAAAGCGTCCTTGTTGAAAGACTTATTATCCTGTCCATTGTCGAATACAGCGTTATTCGCCTCCTCGGTAAAATTCAAAAAATGTTCTTCGAATGCCTTGTCCCAAGTCGTCTTATTCCCAAAACTCCTTTCTACGTCCGCAAAGCGGACGTAGAGGTTTTTGCGATGGAAAAGGTTGTAAGGGCGCTTAATAGTACATGCCTGGAACAAAGCGAAGTAGGCTAATGCTTGTTTGTATCTATTTTTAAGTTGGCGGATGTTAGTGGAAACAATATCAAGCCACCGATTTTCTTCGTCAGTGAAGTAAATATCTTGAAAAGTTTTCTCTATAAAATTTGGATAATCTATGTTGCTATGCTTGGAAAGAATAAAATCTAAATCCTTTTTATTTAGTTTTTCTTTTGAGTTCTCAACGAGAGCAAGTCCGGTAAGATAATTAAATCTTAGATAATCGTTGTAATAAACTTGCTTGCCTTTTGTTTTAAGCATATATCCAACGGCTCCAGTGCCACCGAATAAATCAATCGAACTTTGGAAATCCAAATCTTTTATACATTCCCAAATTTTATCAACCAGCTTTGTTTTGCTGCCCTGAAAACGCGTTGAAGGAAATTTTGCTTGCTTCGGTAATTCGAATAACGCGCTCTGGTCGGGCTCTTTTATTTTTGTAACAAGAGGGGTGCTGAAAACTGGGCCAACCTTAACGCGCTCTGAAGTTTTTACTACAGTTAAAACCTTCCCTTGGATGAGTAGGTTGTCGGGGTCAACATAGATAGGCAAAAGTTTTGGGTTAGCTGGTTGTAGCCGAATCCTACCTCTCTCGCGATACAGTTTTTTGAGCGTTGCCTCGCTATTGTCAATGAGGGCAACAACTTTTTCTCCGTCATCCGCTGTCGGTTGGTGTTGAATAATAACAATGTCGCCGTCAAAAATATCTTCATCAATCATGCTATCGCCACTAACTTTTAGAGCGTAGACTTCTGCCCCCTTCGGGATACTGCCGCGGGAAACGGCTATTGTGTCTTCGCGGTTTGTTATGGCTTCAATCGGCTGACCGGCGGAGATGGTGCCGAGAATCGGCACTTGTACCATTTCCTGTTTTTGCAGACTTATTGAACGTGGTTTGCTCGTTTCTTTTTCCAAAAAACCCGCCCCTCTCAGTCTTTCTAAGTGGTAGTGAACAGTAGAGAGCGAGGACAAGCCTAAATTGTCCCCAATTTCCTCAAGAGAAGGGCTATAGCCGTGTTTCTCGGTGTATTCGGTGATGAAGTCTAGAATTCCCTTTTGACGCTTGGTAAGCATATTGACTTCTTTTATTGCTTCGTATACTATAAGTGTATCGAAACAATTTAGAAGTGTCAACAACTATGATTGGAAAGTTAATCACAATACTAGAGGCAATACCCCTTATAGGAAGGCTTTTTACCTTCTTGTATGGGCTGTGCCTTGTATGTAAAAAGGACTTCAGGCTAATTCAGAATCTAGGCAGGCCGATAATGGTTATTAACTCTTCCGATAAAGATATGGATTTAATGGTTGCTCATATAAGGGATGCTGGATTTTTCCGATTAGAAAATCCATCGAAGACGGCGCAGAACATGGATAGGTTAATGAAGCACAGCATTGTGATAGTTGGCTACACGAAGGGAGAGTTCGACGTTAATAAAATTATTTCGGCGGCAAGGGCGAAATCTCTACCTGTTATATTTTTCGCCGAGCAGGGTGAGATAAGCGAAGAAGACAAGAAAGTAATATATGGATACTCTTACGCAGAAATAGCTAATTCGCCATTCCGCGTAATGAATTTAATTTTTTCAATCCTTTCAACTTATAAGTTTAGTCGTCAATAAAACAATAACACAATTATGACCACTGAAGAATTTTTCAAATCTTTAGCAAGCAAAGTTGAACTCACGCAGGGTGAGGCGGATAAAATCGCCAAAAAGCATAACTGGCTCCGCGAGAAGCTGTGCAAGAAACTTCCAGTTGAGGACGACTTCCTTACTGGTTCCTATGCTCGTAATACAATGATCCGCCCCAAAAACGGAGAGAAATTTGACGTAGATTTTTTTCTGGCATTCAGCAAGGAAGACTATGGCGAAATCGAGTTATCCGACTTATTGAAAACGGTTAAGGCGGCGCTGGATGAAATAAAGTCAGGTGATTCAGATATTGAAAGCATAGATGACAAGCAACGGCGTTCAATCGGGGTTATCTACAAGGATAATTTCCAGATTGATGTTGTACCGGCGGTTCAGATTGAAAAAGATAAGATGTATAAGATTTTTGATAAAAGGACACAGACTGCGGTCAATTCCAATCCCAAACTTCACGGCAAAAATCTTACAGACGCCAACGATGCTACCACTTCCGGCTCGGTCAAGCGGCTTGTTCCGATAGTTAAAATGTTCAAATCTTGGAAACGGGCGAAGTGCGATTACCTAAAGTCATTCCACCTTGAATTATTGGTGGTGCAGACGTTAAAGGATGGCGAAATTACCTCTTATTCTTCCGGCATCGCAAAATTCTTCAATAATGTTGACACGCAATCGTCGCTATCCGACCCGGCTAATGCGAAAAATATCATTGACACATACCTTGATGAGAACGGGACAAGGAGTGAGCTAACATCATTGATTTCTACCGAAAGAGAAATCGCAAACGAGGCTATAGAATTAGAGAAAAAAGGAGACGACGAGGGGGCGATAGCGAAATGGAAGAAAATATTTGAGAAAGATGGCGACGATAATAAAAATTTTGGAAACTCTCCGGTCAAAACTGGGCCGGTGGTCATCAACAGAGCCCCCGCAAAGCCGTGGTGCACTCTTTGATCTAAAAATAAGCGAGGAAGATAAAAAGTGGCTTCGCACAGACTATCCTGATTTGAAAATCGGTAGGGATAAGGATGGCTACGTCAGCATTAAAGGGACTTTGGTTTTTGATATGGTCTTGGCTGACAATGGCCAATCTTATGTTATTAAGCCAGCCCCCGAACACCTCCACGGCGGGGGACAAAGAATCCAAGATAAATATCAAATCGAAATTGCTTTAAAAACCAGCGAGCATTCTAACCTTCCTCAAGTTTATGAGAGGGACGGCCGGATAAAATCAGCTGCTTCTGCTAAAAACCATAAACTTGAGGATTTGCACATAAACCCAAATGGTGCGGCCTGTCTTTGTCTTAATACCAAAGAAAAGGAACACTTACCTAACGGTTTTAACATTCCAGATTTTTTCCATAATTTGGTTATTCCTTTCTTCTACGGCCAGAGCTATTTTGAGAAACATGGAGTTTGGCCAAGTGAACAATATGGTCACGGAATAGCCGGTTTGCTCGAAGGGTTTTATGAAAGGAATGATGTACCTAAGAAAGAGGTTGGAGTTTTATTGACCATCTGAAGCCTCGCCAAGAGTGGCAGCTTATTCAAAAAATATTGACGTCTAAAAAGAGAGTAAAAGGTCATTATCCCTGTATTTGTGGCAGTTCAAAAAAATTCAGAAATTGCCATAAGGATGCATTACAGGGATTGTGGAAACTAAAACAAGTCATTGCCGAATTGGATATAAAAGTATAATAATTACAGCGCTGTATCGCCCGCCGAAAAAATCGCCGCAG
>CAZXXF010000031.1:0-5578 GCA_964644805.1 uncultured Candidatus Saccharibacteria bacterium
CAAATATCTTTCCCGCCAAACATCGGGCAAAGAAACTTTTTGACAATTCTTTTTTACTTGCTCGGCGAAATTTTCTTCCCGCAAAAAGCGGCGTTGTCCGCATTTTTGAATTTTGCTTTTTCGGGTGCAAAAATAATAAACATACTCTCTGCCGCTCTTTTTGATTTTCCTGTCCGCCGTAACGCAATAACCGCATTCGCCGCACTTCGCAAAATTCAAAAACAAAAATTCCTTTTTCTCTTTCCGCTTTTTGCGGGGTTTGCCGTTGTCTTTTAACGCCTGCTGGATTTTGTCAAAAAGTTTCTTTGCAATCATTGGCTTATGGCTTCCTTGATGTAATTCGCCGCGGTAAAGAAAATGCCCGTAGTAAAAAGGATTTTTCAAAATATGCTCAACGGACGACAAGGGCATTTTCTTTCCGCTTCTTGAGCCAACCAAGCCAAGAGAAAACATTTTGCTTTGAATTGAGGTGAGCGTATGCTCGCCGGCGGCAAAAGCCCGCAAAAATTGACACATTTTTTAGAGGGCGCGCGCAAAAAATTTTTTCTTTTAAGGAATCAATTTTTGCGGACTTTGCTTCCTTGCTGACGCAAGGACGAGCCGCTTCCCACCCCTGCCGCGCCTTCGGCGCGAAAAGCAGGCGGGCAAAAATTCCTGGTGGGGATGACACTCAGACCCCCCCTTCCTTTTTGCCCGCCTGCTGAAAACCCAAGAGCGTTTTTTCGGACGGCGACGGGACTAAAAGATAGCAAGAAAGAGAAGTCGCCCTTGCCCCAACCCTCCTGTGCGCGGGCGACAAAATGGAACTCCCAATTTTCTTTCCAGATTTTTCATCCAAAATCGCCGTGTACATATTCACTTGTAATAAGTTCCTGAGGAGTTTCAAAAATATCTTTTGTTTTTCCAAATTCTATTACTTCTCCTAAATGAAAAAACCCCACATAATCTGAAATGCGTCTTGCTTGATGTAGATTATGGGTAACAATAACAATAGTGTAATTTTTCTTTAATAACAGAAGTAGTTCCTCAATTTTTCTTATAGAGATTGGATCAAGCTCGGAGCAGGGCTCATCCAATAGTAGAATTTCTGGTTTTACTGCCAAGGTTCTGGCGATGCAAAGACGTTGCTGTTGTCCGCCAGACAAACGGAAGGCTGATTGATGAAGCCTGTTCTTAACTTCTTCCCACAGTGCCGCCTCTTTGAGACTTCTAACGACCATGGTGTCTATCGGATGCGTATTTTTTTCTAGTTCCGCAAAATTATATTTCCTGTTAGTGAATATTTCCCACAAACCTTTGTTGTTTTTTTTGATGCCTTGTATTTCTAAACCGTAGGCGATGTTATCAAAGATTGATTTCGGAAATGGTGTGGGATTTTGAAACACCATTCCTATCTTTCGACGCAGAGCAATTACATCAGCATCCTGACTAAGTATATTTTCTCCTCTAAATAGTATTTCTCCTTCTATTTTTGTGTTGGGAATAACGTCAAGCATTCTATTTAAAGAACGCAAAAAAGTTGATTTCCCGCTACCAGATGTGCCAATAAGAGCTGTTATTTGATTTTCAGGAAGCTCTATATTAATATTTTTTAATGCTTGAAGGCCGTTATACCAGATATTAAGTTTGCGAGTTGTGATTATTATTTTATTCATAAATCATAAATAGGTTTACCAATCTTTTTTTCTCCGGTAATGCAAACGGAGGAATATCGCGCCAAAGCTTAATAAAAAAGTTAGCATTATTAACACAAGTGCTGTAGCAGCGGCGTAGGTATTAGCATAAGGGCTGGAATGTTGGGTTGCTAGAATAAAAACATGGTAAGGAAGGGCCATGAATTTATCCAATGGTGAAGAGGGAAGATGGGAAAGATAAAAAGTTGCCCCAACCAAAATAAGTGGCGCGGTTTCCCCCATTGCCCGCGCTATGCCTATTATCCCCCCAGTTATACTCCCATGAATAGCGGCGGGGAATACAATTTTTCTAGTTGTCTGCCAATGTGTTGCTCCAAGAGCGAGACTTGATTCTCGAAATTTTTGCGGTACTGATTCAAAAGCTTCCACAGAGGCAGTAATAATCCATGGTATAGTCATAAAGGATAATGTTAAAATCGCTGAAAGAAGTGAAGTGCCAAAAGATAAGAAGTTTACAAAAATCACAAGACCAAAAAGCCCGTAGACTATTGAAGGCACGCCTGAGAGATTTCTAATGGCTAATTGAACTATCCTTTTCAATAAATTATTTTTACTATATTCAGTAAGAAATATTGCGGTACCAATGCCCAAAGGAAAGCTTACCATTATTACGCCGAGTCCAAGATATAAAGATCCAAGGATGGCGGGTAATACACCGCCTTGAGTAATATCTCTGTGCTGCCAATTTTTAGTAAGAAAGTCAAAATTTATCACCGAATATCCCGAAACAAAAAGTAATATTAGAGTTAAAAAAAGTATTCCTATTCCGACAAAGGTGATAACGCGAAATACGAAAAAGAAGATTGTTTCTTGCGAGAATTTTTTCATAGTGGTTTTTTATGAATCAGTATATCTGCTAGGAAATTTATGAAAAAAGTTATAATAAAAAGGATGAATCCTATCATAAAAAGAGCTTGCCAGTGTAGACCCCCTACTACCGTTTCTTTTATTTCAATAGCAATATTAGCTGTCATTGGCCTAACAGGATCCAAAAGAGAATGAGGGAAAGCTCGACTGTTCCCGGCAACCATAAGCACAATCATCGTCTCCCCAACAACTCTTCCCAGGCCAAGCATGATGCCGGCAATTAAGCCGGATTTTGCCGCAGGTATAACTATTTTTTTAATTGTTGTCCATTCACTGGCCCCCAAAGCTAAACTAGCCTCTCTAAATCTTTGATTTACACTGGAGAGAGCATCCTCACAAAGACTGGCGATAGTGGGCAGGGCGGCTATGGCAACTAAGATAGAAGCGGTCAATGCATTAAGCCCATTTGATAAATGAAAAATTTTGCCTACAAGAGGAGCTAAAAATAAAAGCCCTAGAAGGCCTAATATTACTGATGGAATACTAGCGATCATTTCAACGAGAGGCTTAAAAATCTCCCGTATTCTGGGAGAAGCAATCTCGGCAAGGTAAATAGCAATGGATAGTCCAAACGGAACGACAATAAAAAGCGCCAGCAAACTAATCATCGCTGTACCGACAAGCAGAGAAAAAATACCCCAGGCGGGGGTATTAAATGCAGTGGGGTTCCAATCGGTACCAAAGAAAAATGCCTTAATGCTAATTTCTTTAAATGTGCCCAATCCACTTATAAGTAAAAAAATAAAGATACCGATTAAAACAGTGACTGTAATGGCGGCAATGAAGCTAAATATCCACTTGGGAATATTTTCTGAAAGATATAAAGTTTCATTATTTGAATTCATATTCTATTTACTATTTGATTTTTTTAAGTAGTTGTTGATTTTTTTGCCGGTCTTCGTTGGTGATTGAGTAGAAACCAGCTTGTTCAACTATTGTTTGCCCTTCGTTTGAGGCTTCAAAACGGAGAAATTTCTCCAGAAGGGAGTTTTTTAGTGGCAGATGAGCCGTATATTGAAATATGGGTCGAACAATCGGATATTGTCCTTTTTCCACCATTTCCTTATCGAGAGGAGAAACTGAAAGTCCATCTTCCTTGGAAACCAATATTACTTTTATATCTTCTCGCGGTCCACCCCTTTCATTTTTTACATAGCCCACACCAACATAACCAATGCCGTTTCTATCGGTTTTAATCGCATCAACAATGGCCTGATTACCTTCCATATTCCGCATCTCTGACGAATAATCTCCTTTTAGAACGAAATCTCTGAAGAAAACATAGGTTCCAGAAGTAGTTTGTCGTCCGTAGAGCACTATTGGCAAATCTTTGCCGCCTACTTCTTTCCAATTTTTAATTTCCCCCCTGTATATTTTCCCAAGTTGTTCTATGGAAAGCTTAGTGACTGAATTTTGCGGATGAACAATAATAGAGAGACCATCTCTGGCTAAGATAAATTCCTGAATATCAAGACCGCGGTTCGCCGCCTGTAATTTTTCCTCTTGTTTCATTTCACGAGATGAATTAGCCATATCTATCTCACCATTAAGAAGGGCGGCTATACCGACTCCACTTCCTCCACCGGTTACGGAAATATTAGCTTCGGGGTTTTTCTCCAAAAATGCCTCAACAAGATTTGAAACAAGCTGGACTTCGGTATCAGAACCTTTGATGACCAAACTCTGTTTTTGTATTACTGATTTTTGAGAAAGCCTTCCTGTTAAAAATATGGCGCCGATGATAACAAGCATTGCGATTATGGCTGTGATAAAAATATTTTTCATATTTATATAGTTTATTTATAAAATATATACTCTCATCAATAAGTATATACCTTCGTAATTTTAGTGTCAAGTCTTATTTTGTGGATAACTTTCCCTTTTAAAGATTGAGACTATTACTTCTATTATCTTTTTATAGTAATATGAAGATGTATGGAGAAAAGAAAAATACAACGCACCGGGGGATCAAGTTTTTCTATTACCCTGCCCAAAAAATGGGTTGAAGCTCATAAACTTAAAGAGCAAGATTTTGTTGCTTCTTTTCAAGATGGTAATTATTTGATCATTTTCCCCGCCTCCATTGTCCAAAAGCGACCCAAAGGGGAAATTCATTTGGATGCTCTGAAAGAAGAAGAATTGAAACGAGAACTAATTGCTTGTTATATTTCAGGATGTGATGAAATTAGAGTTTTGGGAGAGCCAATAACGAAAGAGAAACGTTTAGTAGTAAGGAAAACAACCCAAATGCTCATTGGTTTTGAGATTATCGAAGATTCCACTAATCAGATAATTCTAAGAAATATTCTCCACCAAGAAACATTCTCCCTTAGAGAAAACATGGAGAAAATGTTTTTAATGGCTTACTTAATGTTTCAAGATTCAATTACTTCTGTTTGTGAAAATAAAAAAAGTCTCGCGCAAGATGTAATTGAGAGAGATTATGACATTGATAAACTTTATTTTTTAGTATTAAGACAAAATCATTATCTATGTCAAAAGAAATTTTCTGAGGAAAAACTAAACCTTGCTCTAACAGAAACGCTCTTTTATGAAGGAATTGCTGTTCAACTTGAAAGAATAGCTGACCACGCAGTAAAAATTGCGCAAATAGTCGTAGATGGCCATCTTCCTTTTCCAAGGAAACTTAATCAAGCATTACAGGATGCTGCGCCGAAAATATTGCATCTTTTGAAAGAAGCGGAATATTCTGTAAAAAACATAGATAAGATAAAGGCTCATAAGATATTAAATGAAGCCCCGAAAATTAATAAAATCATTGATATTTTTTCTCTGGAAGTTATAAAGCAAGGTTTTGCAAGAGCGGGTATTTTAAGTGATAGTATTGATCGACTATACGGATACATAAAGAATATAGCAGAGTTGACCATTGACCAATCTGTAATTGAGAAAGGGGATAAATTAAAGAGTCAATGACTTGAAATTTAAAACTGCCCACCGTCCAATTGAAGTCCCGTCGCCGTCCGAAAAAACGCTCTTGGGTTTTCAGCAGGCGG
>CAZXXF010000032.1:0-5535 GCA_964644805.1 uncultured Candidatus Saccharibacteria bacterium
GAGGAGGCGGCGGTGGCGGTGGTGGAAGAGGTGGACAGGGCGGATCGCACAGAGGCGGCGGACACGGAGTCGGGCACTGAGGCCGGTTGATGGTCAGCACGTATTCCGTTGTCCTGATCAACCCGCTTGCAGAGCTCGCCTCAATGATGATCTTGTGCCTGCCCTCTCTTGCGCCGGAGCCAACGATCAAAGTAAGCTTCTGGAAACAGGTGGGATTTGGATTGCAGTTTGCCAATCTGGTCGCGGCGACCCCGCTTGGCAGCCCCATGATCCTGAAAGACACCGGCTCAACAGTCCCGGCAAGCCGCGCAACAGCCACCTCAGTGTCCACATTGATGGTTCCATGGGACGGAAGAGATACTGCTGACGACGCCGGATTGACGACCACGCTGAAATCTGGGGGCGGCGACGGAGTAACGCCGGGAAGCTTTGGACAGCAACACCCGGCCAGCAAAGCTAACGCGCCAAACATCAAAACCGTTAAGCCCTTTTTCACCTTCTTCTCCTTTCCTCTCCTCGCACCTGCCATTTCTGGTCAGGATTTACAGAGGCCAAACAAACCCTCTGATCTCTCAATGTGCTATGGCCCATATGTTAATGCATAATCACTTCTTTGTCAATCTAGAAAAGGGGCGCGGAAAAGGAAAAAAGCGCCGCTTTTGGCGGCGCTTTATTTTTTTAACCCGGTTTTATTTATTTTTGTTGAATAATTTCACGAACCAGCCAAACAGGCTGAATTTATCTTCGTTCGTTTTTATGAAATTCTCAATTCTCGTTCTCTCCTGCTCCAGCGCATGGATCTGATTTTTAATCTCGTTTTTATCGGATTCACCTTCAATTCTTTCCATTAAGCGGTTTAACCGCTCAATCCTGTTTCGCACATGAACCATTGCGCTTCTCAATTGGCCGAGATTTTTATAATCCGATCCGGCAAAAAAGGTTTTTATTTTGTTTCTTTTCTCAACTTTGTCAAGCGCCTCGGCTATTTTTTCCGTTGCCTCATTCTGCTCGCGCGCGATTGTCCGAACCTGTTCGCCTATTCCGCCCGGCTCCCTTTCAGCCACATGCAAAAGATTGAGAACAAACTCTGCCGCTTCGCTTCTGTGCTTTTGGGCCTGACCCTTATTTTCTTTGACGCTGTTTTGCGCCTCATTTCTTTCCTGCGCTTGAGATGCCCGGCCCAAACCCTTTTCATTTTGCGCTTTGGCGTGCCCAAAATTGAAAGAAAAGAAAGCTGTTAAGAAAACAATCGCTAACGCGCTAAAAATTTTTTTATTCATAAATTAAAAATTAATTTTATTTTTTAATTTTTATTCTTACTTCTTATATATGGCTTCCAGCCCGGAAATGTCGCCGCCTGTCAAGGTAACAGCTTTGGCGTCTGCCTTATATCCATAACCATACATTGTATTGTTTATATATTCCCCTGTGTAATGATCGTCCAAGCCAAACCAATGTCCCAATTCATGCGTTAAAATAGCTTGGGCATCGTAAGAATCAGGGTAAGCGCAGGTTGAACTTCCCCCTGACCAAGTCCAGAAAAACTTGCTGTTCATTATGGTATCAACTTCAGCCACATATCCGGTAGAAGGATAATACCAGACATAAGCGACGGCCAGAGCTGATCCCGGAGCGCGTCCCCAGGCAATGATGTTTTTTCCATCATAGGCCTTGCGATTGATTTTGACATCTTGACCCCTATAAATACTTACTTCGCTGATGGCGTTTGTCCATTGGCTAAAGGCACTGCCCGCTATTGTTGCTAAATTTTTTGAACCAACCGAAGAAGGAACGCTGGAGGGATTTAAATTGTAGGTCCATTTTGAGGGAAGTTTCCAGCCGGCCTTATCTACGACAGCATTTGAATTTGGATCATCTAATTTGCACACAAGCGCTGGTTTTTCCTCTTCAGGCTTGCCGGGCTTATCCGGCTTTTCTCTGTGAACGAAAACTCTTACTTTCATGCCCGGCATTCCCGGAACATCATAAATCCCGTCAATTTCCGGAATGTCCTGATGTTTATCGTTTTTGGCAAAAACAAAATTCAAAGAAAAAATTACAAGAAAGAACAAGCCGATTGATAAAAACTTAAATATTTTTTTAGCCATAATTTTACAGGAGTTAATTCCCTGCTTTCAGATTATAACTTTTATTTTTTATGTCAAGACAAAAAAATATTTTCTAACGGTTAAAAAAGAAAGGAGCGCGTATCAGCGCTCCCGGTTTGGCGTTTTGGTCAGAACCTTTTCATTCACCAGAACGAATGTCAGGTGGACGACGGCTGTCAAAAGACCTGCGGCAATCAGGACATCTCCCGGGCTGAAAACAAGAACCCAGGAAGATATGTTAAGAACCAGACAATCCGCCAGCCATGGCAGAATTGTCTTTTCTGTTGTCGGCGAATAAACAGCCGATTCCGCAAACAAAAAGAGTTCTGCGGGCATGGGCATCTTGAACCCATTGCTCATCATCGCGAGAGCGTTGAGCGCAAAGCCGAAACCCGACAACACGAAACCGTGGATTCTGCGGTTGTACAGAAACAGGAAAGCGGTTCCCAGCATCAGAAAGGGAGCGAGAAAATAAGCTTTTCCCTCAAAAACGAATCGGGCCGCGCCGTATCCAAACATCAACAAGATGGACAAGAAAGACAGCAGCAACCTTCCGGCTCGCGAAACAGGCATGGTTAGTTTATCTCTAACCCCCCGGGACGCCAAGAAGAGAAAGACAATCCAAATCAGAAATGGCCAAAACAAAACTGACGCCGTCATCTTTCCTCCTTTTAAGACAGATTATACAAAGAGCGGATTAATTAATTTAACATGGAAAAAAATTATGTCAAACAAAAAATTTAAAAAAACAAAACCCCCCGCTTTGGCGGGGGGTCAAAAACAGAATTTTCAGAAAGTCAGAAATTACCGAGGCAATTAATTCAATAATTTCTATCTGATTGTTATTCTTGCCGCTGGGCTACCAGGGCTTTCTGCCAGTACTAAACTATCAATCGTTATGTTCAGATTGTAGATTGTTCTTTGCGTCCACCAAGCTGATGGCAATTTTGTTGAAAGATTGAAGATAAACTGCCTGCCGGTTGCAGAATAGCGGAAGATGTTACGATCATTGGCCCCACCGCTAGAAACAGCGTCTTTGCAACCATTTCCATTTTTACAAACTTCCAGCTTTGCAGTTGCCATTTTGGCAATTTCGTCAGGAATTGGCTCTCCAAAAATCCAACTGCCGTTACTATTTTTTTCACAAGCTACCAACTGGAATTTGACCGGAATGGTGCTTAATCTCTGGAAATTCTTCCAACTATAATGCGATACAGGAGGGGTCAAGCCCTTAAAACAAATGTTTAGCTTATTGCCGAAATTATTGTCCTCTGATTCAAGACCGGAAGTCATTGTTATTTCATAACAACCACCTTCGTTTTTGGGCAATGTTTGACTATAACCAGTTTTTAATGCCTCGCAGATTGTATAAGTTCCGGGACCTAAATCAGTAAATTTATAATAGCCGGACGAATCTGTCGTTGTTTCGCTCTCTGTATTATTAAGTTTAATTGTCCAGCCGGAAAGTCCGGGTTCGCCTGTTTCCCATATACCATCGCCATCAATGTCCAAAAATTTGTAACCGGAAATTTTTCCGAGTTTAAAATTGCCGAAATCAAGAGTAATTGCATCACCGGAATAAACAGTTACTTGATAGCCATTTCCCTGATCGCAATTATCACTATGATCATATTCTCCAGCCGGATAAGTTTGTATCCAGCCGTTTTTTAAAATTTCGCAAACAGTATAACTACCGGGCTTGACGAAAAATGAGTAATAGCCATCCTCATCTGTTGTTGTGCTGTCTGAATCATCGCCGCTAAGTTTAATTGTCCAGCCCTCAAGACCGCTATCCTCGGTTATATCTCCGTCTCCATTCATATCTTCAAATTTATATCCTGAAATCGTGGCGTATTGGTAATTGCCAAAATTGATGTTTGGCGTATCTTGACCAGCTGTTACGGTTACATCTTGGCAGTTGCTTGCGGCAGGAAAAGACCTGTGCCAATTTGCTTTTTCCTGTTCACAAACTGAATAAGGGCCAGCAGAAAGTCCACCAAAGAAATATGTACCACCAGAAATGGTAGTGACGGAAGTTTCTCCGGCATCTAATTCTCCGTCACCGTCCCTGTCAATAAATATCGTCCAGCTTGCAAGGCCATTATCTCCGCTATCCTTATTTCCATCCGCATTCATATCTTCAAATTTCATTCCGCTGATTGAACCAAGCTTAGTGTTGATAAAAGTACAGATTGTTGTTTGCCCGGCAACAACTTCAATTGCATTGATGTTTCCGCGGTCGCATTCATAGCCAGTTAAATTCCAGCCCGGGGGCACAGTTTCGTTAATGTTATATCCGCTGCCAATGGCCAGACCATTAACAGTCTGCGATGCTGTTCCGCCAGAAGTCGTTAAAGAACTCACTCCGAAATTGCTCGTGAACTCAAAAGTTCCGTCTCCACCGATTGTATTTTTAACAATTTTGATTGAACCGGTTGCAGGAGAAGGGGCCGTAACTGTAAATGTTTTAGAATCAAGCACTGTTCCGCCGGTACACAAAGCGGCCTTGCCCTTACAAGTTTTCACAGTCCAAGTTCCAACTGCATCCGGCGTAGTATAAGTATCCGAATGAAGAGAATTATGAGCCTTCTTTTCAAAAAGAGTACTTTTCACAAGAACATTGCTTGGATTAAACCATTGGATTCTGAAATCAGCAGTCTGGTTGGTGGGATTTACGGAAATAGTGGTTGAAGCAGTTACAGGGCTTCCAGAAACAACAGAAGGAGGACTAACAGTAAGTGGCGCTGAAGTAACGCTTGCGTCCGTAAACGTTCCATTAAAACTTATTCCTGATTCCCTGCCAGTGGCAGTGTAAGAATATTCGCCCAGCGCTGAATCGTCGTTTGGCAAAATAAATTGCCATACAAAATTTCCGGCTTCATCCGCAGATGATTGGCCGATTACCTGTCCGTAAGGAGCGCTAACAGCAATATCAACGGTTTCGCCTGCGGCATATTCGTCTCCGGAAATAGTAACTGTTTCACCCGGAGAATAATCGTCTTTGTCAGTCCAGATAGCGGCGAAGGCTGACGAAAATTGACCGAACATCAAAACAAAAATTGTCACGCCCGCTATAAACGAATTGAATTTTTTATTCTTGTGCATGTTTTTTTAATTTAATTTTATTGCGAATCGCTGTTATTTCATTTAACCATCATATATCTATTTTTTACAATGTCGACCTCAATGATTGAAAACAAAAAATCCCCTGAATTGTAAAAACATCTTTTCTTGAAAAATTTTTCAAAACAATTGCCGTTGTTTATTTTAATATCCCAAAAATTCCTGTCAAGATGACAAAAAACCGACCAGACAAATGGCCAGATTAAAAACAAACATTTTTCAATTTTTCTTTGCCTGCCTCGCCAATGTCCTGTTTTATAAAAAAAATGGAGTCGGGGAATGCTTCCCCGGCCCCAAGCCGAGC
>CAZXXF010000033.1:0-5089 GCA_964644805.1 uncultured Candidatus Saccharibacteria bacterium
AAAAAAAAAAAAAAAAAAAGGAACAGGGAAACTAAAAACAAAGAAGCAAATCACACATAGTTTCCCTGTAGTTCCCTTTCGGCCTTATAAGATAAGAACTTGATATAAAGGAGTCAAGGAGAAAGGGTAAAAAAACGAGAAATATTTTGATTGCCTCAAGGGAACTGACGATTCGTTAATTATAACGAATGGAATGGAGAACTACGAAAGGGGAAAACTGAAATGGAGATTAAGAAACAAAACAGAAACAAAAAAAACTATTGATCAAGGAATGTGACAGAAATCACATTAGACGTAGAAAGAGAGGGTGGGGAAAAATGAAAAGAATACTTTTCGAGGAAACGTTTCGCGCCAATCGACTTGATATATTTCTCAAAAGCAGCTGCTGCCGGCCTACTTTGTAAGGTGTGTAGGAAAGCTAAGATGGGGAGTCCTCGATGAGAAGTAGATAGACAGCAGCCCTTAAGATGTTCGGACCAACGGCGAAATAAATTACACGTTAAACCAGTGTAATGCGAGCCGTCTGGGAAACGAAATATGTAAACATGAAACATGTTAAATATAAGGGAATGTAAATGTGAAACCTAGACCAGAGAGGCCGTTTATTTTTGAGACTAAAAAAGCGTGACATGAAACGGAAAAGTTAGGAGGTGTACCTGAACCAGGACTCGGATATATGAAGTTGAAATATTCATTCAAAGCAGGTTGAAGATTAAAGGGAATAGAAACAGGACATTGGATGACGATCAAAAACTTTAGCTTAGATTTAACATAGAGCGAGCCGTAGCGATGGGGGGCTGTGATATAAAAGAAATAAAAATAGTCAGAAGTTCCAAGCGGATCGATACCTACAATTTTCCAAGAATTAACATCGTAAGAGATTGCCACACCTTCACACTCGGGAGGTGGGGAAAAAACGGGAGGAGAAAACAAAATATTTTCATCGCACAAGGCGCGATTATAATTTACGTGAACAAAAGCATTGTAGCCTGAAGGTTTGCTGATGACGCCCCAATTATCTTTCCAAACATGAGACTTAGCATAGTCTCGCCAAGCCATATGAAGGAAAGGAGAGAGAGACGACCAGTGAGTATAGAATAAAAGTAAATCAGGGAGACGGTTTAAACGACGTGGTGTTGAACGGAAAGGGAAATGGGAGATTGAACGTGCGAATGAACCCGCAGCATTTTTTGAAAAGACTGTTCCTCCGATACGCCCTATGAGGTCTTCGACACCTGCACCGTAAATAACACGAGCCATTAAAACAACTTTAAAAAATCCAAAATACAATTAACGACGCAATAGAGAAAAGCGATTGAAGCGGGAATAAGAACAAGCAACTTACTTTTATTAACAAGAAAAAAATTTAAAATTTTTTTAAACATAGCAGTTAACTTTCTAAGACAGTGGATAAAAGAGTTTCTTTAGAACGGAAACCGGCAAACGGATCAATGTAGGAAAAAAGACAAAAAATTTTATCACCAGGCTGAGGATAAAGATGAAACTTTTCGTTATAGGCGGTAAAATAATTGTACAGATAAAAACTGAAGCTATCCCAATACAAAGAATAACAATTGTTTCCAGGAGTGTTTCGAGTATGAGATAGTGGAAAAGAGAACTTGGCTGAAGGGAGCCAATTTTCGGGAGAAACGGGAAGAGGGAAAATTAAACGAATGCGAGTAGAGGATAAAAAAAGATCGGGGATAAAAAAGGGGAATCTGTCACCTCGCCAAACTGGATCTGAAATAAAAGGACGTTTAACAGAGTGAAGGTTAAAGTTCAACTGGATAAAAAGTTCTCGGTGAGACAACTTTACATGTTTACTAAAATGAGGATGTGAGGAGTAGAACTCAATGTAAGACTGCCAAGAAGAAATCTGATGAGGAGTTAAAGAAGACCAAAGGGCATTAATCTGAGATAAGACTAAACGATGGGCACGTTGAGCAGGAGAGGGGATAGATGGTTTATAGTCGTACTCGCGAATAAAAGGGCCGTGATAATTGGAAGAATAGACACTCCGTCCGAGAGATCCTCGGACGGAGTCGACAAGTGGGGATAAGATGATACGGGCCAAGAAGTTTCAATGGACAATGAGAGAAACAAAAGAGAGCATAGAAGAAGAGAGGCCTGTGTCTTCATGGACTAAATAACCACGAAAACCAATTTTTTGACCAGAAATTGGCATGCCAAATCGAGAGACGAAAACTGCAGAAAATTCAAAAGAATTTGATGTTCCGGGAGGGAAAATCATAAAAAAACGATATTCCGAGTGAAAGAAAGATTTACCAGCTGATTGACCGGGAAACGCCCAGAGAAAGAGATGATGTTTGGGAGGAATGGGGCTTGGACTAAAATCTAGGTTCATCTCATCCGGCTGCATGACATCAGGAGCGAAAAAAGTTAAAGGGACAGGATAGGTAAGAGGTGGAGGTGATGAGAGCAAAGGTTTGTTAAGGATAAGACGATTAACATTTATTTTCATGAAGGAGTTAGAACCAGAGGGGATAAATTCCTTTCCGAAAACATTGGTTAAAGTTAGATTTTCCGAAAAGACTTCCCAAGCTAAACGTTGGGCATTGGTTATATTTCGCCAGGCTTGTGAAATAGCGGTGACCCGAGCACGGGCAGCAATCTGAAATGATGTTTTAGGGTTAGACGGGGTGACGCGCTCACGGAGATAAAGGCCTGCCTTGTTGGAGGAGTAAGTACCTGTACCAACAGAATTACGAATGCCGGTCAAATGGGGGGCTAATTTAACGAGTGCCATAAAAAAGATCCTTTATAATGTTTTTGATTAAATATATGGTAGGTGAAGTTAAAATGCAAATAACCGCACTACACAATGGTGAATAGCGACAAGAAGCGATGACCTGCCGCTGGAGCGACTTTGCGCCCGCTACTAAAAAGAACCGCCCCAAATCAAGGGGCTGGCAGGGGTCAAATATAAAACGTTAATGAACGAGATGAATATTTGCCAGCCCCATCAACAAAAGCGGTTTCAAAAAGAATGCGGGCGCACGGAAGCGGAAGCGGCAGGAACGCGGAATAAGGCTCAATCGAGAGGAACAATCAGCGGACCACAAAACTATTTTCTTCCACTCAGAAGCCCGCGAAAAATTCGAGATGGTAAATAAGTTTCAGAACGAATTTTTCGCAAGCCAAAGATTTTAGAGGAGCAAATGGAAGAAATGTAAAGTACGAAAGAGTCAGAAATGGAAAGTGAAGTCAAGAGAGAGAGTAAATAGGAACAAAACACACTCAGCCGAGACGTAACGTTACAATTCTATGAGGGCAATAAAACCAACCCCACGAAGATAGCAGAAGAAAACCATGAAATTGGCGGAATAAAGGACACCCTGCAAGTAAGCCCACAAAGCCCCGAGCGAACACAAAAGAGCCGTGCGTGCCTTAAGAAAGAGCAAGGACGAGGACAGGCACGCACGGCAAAAACAAAAGGAAAGATAAAAGAGAGAGGAGTAGGATCAAAAGTGAAAAGGGAAAAAGAGAGCGAGGGGCTGCGCCAGCGCGCCGGGTGGGAATTGACAGCGCAATAACGAACGGAGACGCTGGCGCAATTGGAGACCGAGAATACTGAACAGAAATAATTCACGGCGTTGAAAATGAAAGCGTTCTAAATATTATAATTATGTTGAAAAAGAAAAAAATATATAGCAAGCATTCAAAATTAAAAGTTACAATGATCCAGAAAAATTCTGTTGTTGAATAAAAAGTATTTATTATTGTTATAAAAAAGGTTAGTTTATTATTTTAAAAAATTAAAAGGATTATTTTTGAAATGTGTTTATGTTCAAATATAAAAATAGTTTTGATTGGATATTCGTTTGTATTTATTTTGATCTTTGTATGGTATTTATTGGTGAAAAGAAAAGAGAAAATAAAAAAGAAAAAAAAATAAAAATGTGTAGGAGAGAAAAACAACCGCAGACTAAACTTTCGCCAAAAGTTCATTAATAAAATTAGCATCTGCAATTGCGCAGGTATTTTTAACGAAGTTAGAGATAATCAATCGAGAGGAAGAATTGGAAATATTGTAATTTGAAAAATCGTTGAGCAAAGCGATTTGTAAAGAGAGGGCGGAATCGAAGATTTTTAAAAAGGAATAATGAGAAGATGAAGCTTCTAATTTGATATTTCGTGACGTGGAGAATGACCGCCTACCAGACAACCAAAACTCTAACCCCAAATTATGGGGATCCTGCATGGTTTTCTCAAGCTCTTCAGTCAAATATTTTGCGGCCGTTAGATGATTGGATGAAACGTATTTGTGCCTGCAAAGGTTGCAGTTATAACACTGATGCTTACTACAAAAAATCTTTTTCCTAATCTTAACGAAACCGCCGCCTACAGCAGACCAACACAACTGAAGAAAAGCAATTGGGACATAAGAGTTGATGATCATGTGAATATGCGGATATCCTGTTTGATGGACTTCCACAGACTTTGCAAACGCTAAATCAGGGAATCGCCGGCGGATACGCTTCAAAAAGAGGTCAAAAGTTTTGTGAAGTGTTTTAAGACGGTCTGTAATAGAAACGATACGCTGAGCGAATGTTAAAGTAACCAATCGCCAAGTATATTTGGATAAGGATTTTTGAAGTGATTGACGGAGCTGAACAAGGTTAAGTGACCGGCAGCGGAGGCAATAATTAGAACCACAACGAACAGGACAAACAAGGTACTCGGAATTGAGGGTGGACAAGTTTTTTAAAAGGACAAATTTTTTCGAGCAACTCTGAATACGGAGTAAGTGTTTTTCAAAGGTTTCGGGGGTTCGCTGCATAAGAAAGGGATCTAATTAGCGGTGAATTAGCTGTATATATATCAAGTCAAGAAAGAAAGGCGGGGTCCATTAAAGATAGGTACTTTGTAAATTTGGATCTTGCTTCGGTTTCATTGGCAGCTGTAAGGAAAAAAACCCACATTTTAGGCAGTATTTTGAAACAAAAGACAGATTCCAAGTCACCGGTAAGAGGAGAAAGGAACTCGGTGTCGGGAACACGGACACATGATGAAGATACGATAGGGCACATAAGAAGCTTTCCTAAAAAAAAAAAAAAAAAAAGAAAAA
>CAZXXF010000034.1:0-4964 GCA_964644805.1 uncultured Candidatus Saccharibacteria bacterium
GGTATTTTGGCGGTCATAAGTCTTCCCGCAGATTCTTGGGGAAAGTTTTGATTTGTTGAATGATGATTACTTTTAATTGGCACGGTCATGTTTTTGCGATTTTGTTAATTCATCTAGGGAAACAACCAGGGCTTTGGCGATTTTTTGAACAGTTTCAATGGTAGGGCTGTGGATAGCCCCCGATTCGATCTTAATAATCGTAGCGTGAGATACATCTGCCAGCCTTGAAAGCTTATCTTGCGATAGCCCCTTTGCTTTTCTATGCTTTCTTATATTCTTAGCTATTGTTGAAATCGTCTTTGACATTGTGATATTATACTATCTATATTATGATATAGATAGTAATTTATTGTTGAGTAATTATCTATATTATTATGATACAAAATTTTAATGATTTAGTAAACGGGAGTTCTTTAACGTCGCCCGCGTTGGGCCTGCCCCGTTAGATAGCGAGCTTGCGAGTTCTATTTAACGGGGTGTGGCGGGACAAAAGCGACTGAATACAAATAACAATTTTCCGCGCTTCGCGCGGCAAAATCCGTTGGCAAAATTCCTGAAAGTTTAATACTGGTGGGCGAGACAGGACTCGAACCTGTAACCCCTACAATGTGAATGTAGTGCTCTGACCATTGAGCTACTCGCCCATTCATTTGACTATGCACAAAAGATATCTGATTGCAGGCCTCTTTTAGTTTTATTATAATGAAAATATGCAGGCATTGGAATATTATTTCAATCCACGGCTTCATCCTGAAACAAAATTCGGCGTTTTTAGTTTCAAGCCGCAGGACGCCTCCAAGAAATGTTTGGGCAATCTATATGTTATTTTTGAACTTGCCAATTCGCTTTCAAAAGACAGCCAATTGCTGGAAAACCTCTCTGAAGCTATAAATCAGGAATTTTACCTTGATCCAAAAAGGCCATCGGAAAAGAGTTTGATGGATGCTCTGAAAAAAGCCAACCAATTTCTGGAAACAAGAGCCGGCGACGGAAACGTGGGATGGCTTGGCAATTTAAATATGATTATATTGAATTTCAGTGAATTCATTTTTCACTTTTCGCGAACCGGAAATATGAGAATATTGCTTCTAAGGAGCGATGAATTAACCGAAATAGACGAAGACATTAAAACACAATCTGTTTCTTTGTTTAAAACTTTTGCTAACGTGGTTTCGGGCAGAATTTTTTCCAGAGATAAAATAATGGTTCTTAACCAGTCGTTATTCGAAAATTTTTATGACGGCATCTTTGATCGGCTCATAAATCTGCCCGAAATAAACGAGGGAACTTTGAAACATTTTTTTAAAGAAAAAAAACAGGAAATGAGGGATTGGAGCGGAATATTTTTTCTGCTCTTTCCGCGGTCAGAAGGAAAAAAATTCAGATTTTTGCTTTTCTTTTCAAGAATAAACAAAAAATTATTCTTGATTTTTTCACTTATTTTCCTGCTTTTATTTTCTTATCTGGTATTCAAGCTCTGACAATCTAAAAACAAAAAACGGGAGTTTCCGCCCGTTTTTTTGTTGAAATAAAAAATTACTTTAGTTCTATCTTCGCGCCGACGGCTTCAAATTTTTTCTTGATCTCCTGGGCTTCTTCTTTTTTCGCCCTTTCTTTTAGAAGCTGAGCTTCGTTTGCGGCCGCGTCAACCAAATCTTTTGATTCTTTTAAGCCCTTTTGAGTGACATCTCTAACCACCTTAATAATGTCGATCTTTTTATCGCCTACCTCTTTTAAGAACACGCTGAACTCCGATTTTTCTTCGGCCGCCTCGTCTGAAGCGGCAGCCGGACCGGCTACAACCGGAGCCGCAAAGGCCATAGGCGCGGATGAAACTCCGAATTTCTCTTCCAAAATTTTTACCAACTCTGCCAGATCAATTACTTTCATTTGTTCAATTTCTTCCACCAGTTTTTTAAATTTTTCCGGAACTTCCACTTTTTTTTCGTTTTTTTCTTCTGCCATAAAATTATTTTATTTTTAATTTTTATGCATTTAATTTTTTTGGACTCTTGCCAAAACATTTACCAGACCTTTAATATTTCCACTTAATGCGTTTGCGAAACCAGAAATCGGGTACTTAATAATATAGAGAAATTGAGCCATAAGATTTTCTTTCAAGGGAAGCTGGGCTAACAGCAAAATCTTTTCTTTCGTTAAAAACTCTTTATCCAAATATCCGCCCAATATCTCAAATTTTTCATTCTTTTTGGAAAAATTATAGACGATTTTCATCGGGGCGGTTTCGTCTTTCATGCCAAAACCTATGGCTAACTGTTTTTTGAAAATATTTTTTCTCATTCCTGCGTCAAATTCTTTAAAAGCGATTTCGGCAAGAGTTTTTTTCACCACCTTGACCTTTCCTTCGGCTTGCCTTAACGCCTCTCTTAATTCAGTCATTTCTCTTGTTTTCAGCCCTTCAAAATTGAAAAAAACCATTGCCTTCTGATCATCAAGCAATCGCTTAATTTCCTCTATTATTTGCTCTTTTTTCTCCCTTGTTAAAGCCATGTTTAAATAAATTAAATAAAAAAATCTGCCGCCGCAGACCAAACAAAAAAAGATTCTCGTTTAATCTTTTCTGCCTAAGCGGGATTTATCTTGGCTCTTTGTGGGGCAAGAACCCACTGTCTGCGGCTTTAATATATAACTATGCCGCATTATATCTTTTCAAAAAAATATGTCAAGGGTTTTTTAACAGATCGACTAATTTCTGGGCGAATTCTCCCGAGGCATCGGGACCGTCTGCCGTCACTATGTTATCATCCGCAACAACCCTTTTTTCTTCGTAAAAAGCGCCCTCTTGAGTTAAAATTTTTATCGGCTTCCTATCAAGAACGCTTGACCATACGGTTGCTTTTTTTTGGCGCAAAATTCCGCTCCGGGCAAAGACAAGCGGCGCGATGCAGATGGCGCCCAGTATTTTTTTTATTTCAAAAAATTCTCTGATAATCCGGTGGATGTTTCCATCGTCAATATATTTATAAGCGCCGGGCCCTCCCGCCAATATTAAGGCGTCAAAATCTTCCGGTTTTAATTGATCGATCAAAAGATCAACCATAACATCTCCTCCTCCGGCCCCGATCGCTATTCCGCTTTTATCGCTTATTGTCTTGACCTTAATCCCCGCTTTTTCAAAAATTTCTTTCGGAATAAAATATTCTTCATCTCGAAAATTCCTAAAAGCGACTATTATGGCTATTTTTTTATTCGATGATCCCATATTTTTGAAACTGATTTTTATTTCAAATATTTTGCGCGGGCGATAGCGTGATCTTGAGCGGTTTTGCTGAATATGGTTTCTCCGGTTTTCGAAGAAAGGTAGAAAAGATAAGAAGTTTTTTGGGGAAAAATAGCCCCTGAAATGCTTTCTATCCCCGGATTGGATATCGGCCCCGGAGGCAAACCGGCATATTTATAAGTATTGTAGGGCGAATCGATTTTTAATTCTTCCATTGTAATGGCCGTTGATTTTCTTTTAGTGAGGTAGGTTATCGTGGCGTCAATTTGAAGCGGCATTCCTATGGACAATCTTTTCCATAAAATTCCGGAAACGATTTCTTTATCTGATTTTAAAACAACTTCTTTTTCAATCAGCGAAGCAGCGATAATTATTTCAGAAAGACTTTTATTTTGCCTGTTTATTTCAGCCAGCATTTCAGATGTCACTTTTTTTTCAAAATTTCTCAAAAAAACGCTTATTATCTCTTCTGGAGAAACCGGTCTTTCAAAAAGATAGCTATCAGGAAAAAGATATCCTTCCAAATCTTTTAACCCGGGGTTTTCCTTTAAAAAATGGAACTGTTCATAAAATTTTTCGGGATGGTTTGCGGCATTTAGAAATTCCTCTCTGGATGAAAGATTTTTACCCTCAAGAAACTCGGCGATATCTTCTTTCGTCCAACCCTCGGGAATGGTTATTTTTATTCTATTCGTTTGTCCGTTTATGATTTTTTCGGCAATTTCAACGATTGACATTGCCGGCGATAAAAGATATTCGCCCGCTTGCAGATTTTTATGCCTTCTTTTTGAAAACGAGTAGAGAGAAAAATAAAAATCATTTTTGACAAGGGCTTCTCTTTCCAAATTCTTTGCTATTGATAAAAAATTATCCCCCTTTTTTATTAAAAAAGGCCTCTCCTCTCCCATTGGGTCAAGAGGGCGATAAAATTCGCTTCCGATATAAAAGAAACCGGCAAAGATGGCGCTTGAAATTATAATAAAGAATAGTCTTAATTTCATTTCAACGATGGTTTAAGACCCTGTCAGGGGAACAAAAGAAAATCCGGGGTAGCGGGTAAAAATATAATCGTTTTCCTTTTTTTCGATTTCCCATATCGCTTCTTCAACCGGAGCGACGATTTTCCCTCCGACTTTCAACTGGTTTTTCCATGCTTTTGGGATTTTTTTTGCCCGGGCGGAACATAATATTTTATCGTATGGAGCTTTTTTTTCATAACCCTTTGAGCCGTCAGCGCAAATGCATTCAACTATTCCTTTTTCAATGAAATTATACTTTCCTATGTTTTTTTCTCCAAATTCTTTCAACTCCGGGACTATTTCAACCGCGAACACCGATCCGCCTTCTTTTGGTTTTCGACTTTTGATTTCTGATTCTATCCCCCCTTTGCTTACCATGTGGGCGAGAAGAGCGCTCGTCCATCCCGATCCCGACCCGATATCCAATATTTTTTCTCCTCTTTGCGGGTTTAAAAGTTCAAGCATAAACGCGACTACAAGGGGCTGAGATATCGTTTGGCCGAATCCGATAGGCAAAGCTTCATTAAGCTCTGCGAATTTCATCATATTTCCGGGCAAAAAATCAATTCTTTTAATCAGCGTAAAAGCTTCGATTATTTCGCGGTTTTTTAACCAGCCCTCGTTGATCAATTTTTCTATTAACTTCATTGCAGGCCCGCCGTGAGTCGAACACGGAACCCCCACTTTTGGAGAGTGGTGCTCTG
>CAZXXF010000035.1:0-2077 GCA_964644805.1 uncultured Candidatus Saccharibacteria bacterium
GTCATGAATTATCCGTGGGAGAGCAGAACGAGATGTGCGGTCCGGAGGTCTTCAAGGGCGGGCTGGTGGCTGGTTGCAGTGGGATCGCTCATGATTGCGGTCGCTTCAATAATTCTGGCCCGAGGCGGATGAAAAATTGTTCCTGACAATGTCGGGAGGGAGGCGCTGTGTTTCAAATTCCCGGAGGTGGTGGGGCGATGGAAAGACTTAAGCAAAATTTCTGGGGCGTTCTTCTGGTTCTGATTTTAGGGTTATTGTTCTGGGCGATTCTTTCCATCGGTCGCATCAGATAGCACATTGGCGCCCTGTTTGTTTTAGCGGGGCAAGGGGAGGTATTCGTTTAGTCCCGCTTCGCGGGACAGACGAATGTATGGTTCGGACTTCGGTTCGAGCCATTTTGTTTTTATAAAATCTCTTTTGTTGACAAAGCGGACATAAAAACATAACTCTTTTTCAAAAAGAAAAAAGAAAAAAACTTTAGCGATAAAAACAGCAATTGAAATCATTTATGAATCTTTCATTGTTTACCTTGCGGGAATAAGAGGTTTTAAGATACAGATTTCAACCTCCTGCCCCGATATATTTTTTGATGTTTGACTCCGTTTCATATAAATGTTAAATCACTTTTAGAGTTGTTCAGCACTTTTACATTACAGCGTTATCCAAGAAAAGAGGTGATAAGCGTGAAAAAAGCATTGGAACGACTGGGCTCTTTGTTGCTTTTCGTTCTCGGAATGAATCGCAAAGAGAAGGCAGCGGCGGGATATAGACCGCTTGTAACGGTAATGATACCCGCTTACAACGAAGCAGCGGTTATCGTAAACACCATCGCAAGCGTTCAGGCGCAAACTTATCCTGTCAGTCGCGTGATTGTTGTGGATGATTGTTCAACGGACAGAACAGGGGAGATTGCCAGGGGCTTGGGGGTTGAAGTTATCAGAACTCCCGCAAACACAGGCACAAAGTCTAAGGCGCAAAACTATGCCCTGGAATCTGTTGAAACGGATGTTGTCGTGACTGTTGACGCCGACACGGTTCTTGATCAGAGGGCGATAGAGTTGGTGATTCCGGAGCTTGCCGACGGGAAAACTCTTTCCGCCTGCGGTTTCGTCATCCCTCAAATGATCAGAACCTTTTGGGAGAGGGCTCGTTTGGTCCAATATCTTTACTACATTGGGCTGAATAAGAGCGCTCAAACGCACTGGAGGATTCCTTTGGTTTCTTCAGGATGTTTTTCTGCTTTTAGCACCAAGATGCTGAAACAGATGGGCGGTTTTCCCGAAGGAACCATTGTCGAAGATATGGCTCTGACTTGGCGGGGACATATCGAACACAAAAGAACGAAGTTTGTGCCCCGGGCAGTATGCTATCCCAAAGATCCAAGCAATTGGACGCAGTACAGGGCGCAAGTGATGCGCTGGAACAGGGGTTTTCTCCAGTGTGTGAAGATGTATGGTTTAGGGCTGGCAAAGAATGTCCGACTGACTTTGTTTGTGGGATGGTATCTCCTGTCGGGCATAATCAAGCCCTTCTTGTGGATTTTCTTTGCATGGTACCTGGCTTGGATTTTCAAAGCAGGCCCCGCTCAGCCCCAACTGCTTTTCTTCCTGCTCTTTTTCGGACTTATCACGGAGATGATGATTGTTTTCATCGTGGTCTTTACTATGGGCATCCGCTATAATCGTTTGGGGCTGGCGCTTCTCAGTCTTCCTCATTACTGGCTGATAGCGCCGGTTGATTCTTTCCTTTTTCTGAATGCGTTGGTTCAGGAATGGATCTTGGGCAGACGCCTTCAGATTTGGGAAAAGGGACACTAGGAGGTGGAAAGCGATGTACGGTCCTCGGGCGGTTTCGTGTTCTCTCCTGCATCTGGTTTGCCGGGTTCCTCTTTTGGTGGTTCCCGTGGCGATAGGTCTTATACTGGCCCTTTCCCATCTTTCCGGGTTGCCCGAAAGGTGCGTTCCGGAAAGCATGATAACCTTCACCTTTGACGGCGGATATTTTTCTGTCTACGACAGGGCGATGCCGATTCTCAAAGGGCATGGTTATACAGGAACGGTATTCGTCGTCACTTCGG
>CAZXXF010000035.1:2177-4666 GCA_964644805.1 uncultured Candidatus Saccharibacteria bacterium
ATGCCGATTCTCAAAGGGCATGGTTATACAGGAACGGTATTCGTCGTCACTTCGGAGATCGGCAAGCTCGGATATATGTCAGACAGCCAACTGGCAGGTTTGGCAGAAATAGGATGGGAAATCGGTTCCCATGCCGTGACCCGCCGCTTCCTTACCGAGCTTTCAGACACAGAACTGCTTTACGAGCTGTCTGCGTCAAGACAGCGCCTTGAATATCTTGGCCTGTCTGTGACCAGCTTTGCCCCGCCGGGCGGAAGGCATGACGCCCGCACCATTGCGGCTGTTGCCCAGCACTATCTATGCCAGAGGATCTCTTGGCCGAACGGTCTTAACGACATCCCTCTCCGAAGCGAAAAAGACCGCTATCGGCTGATGGCGGTTTCTGTTGAGGCCAGGACAACGATTAAAGAGGTTAGGCAGTGGATTTTGAAAGCGAAGGCAGAAAAGAAGTGGCTCATTCTGCTCTTCCACAGGATCGACGAGGCCGGCGATTACAACTGGTCATCTCAAGACTTGGAAAACGTTGTCCGGTTTGCCAAAGAACAGGGCTTTGCCGGCATTCCGGTTTCCGGGTTTAAGTAGCTCGGCTTGGGGCCGGGGAAGCATTCCCCGACCCCATTTTTTTTATAAAACAGGACATTGGCGAGGCAGGCAAAAAAAATTGAAAAATGTTTGTTTTTAATCTGGCCAATTGTCTGGCCGGTTTTTTGTCATCTTGAGAGGAATTTTTAGGATATTAAAATAGAAAGAACAATTATTTTAAAAAAATTTTCAGGGAGGATAAAGGTCGGAAAAATTAATTTATAATTTATTAAAAATTTATGACTATCTTAAAATTCTTTAAAAATGTTTTTATCGTTTTGTTGCTGACAACGATGGTTTTGGGGCAAGCTCTGCCCGCATTCGCCGCTGTCTGGACTGACAAAGACGATTATTCTCCGGGCGAAACAGTTGCTATTTCCGGAAACGAATATGTCGCAAGCGAAGCCGTTGATATTGCTGTTAGCGCTCCTTACGGACAGGTAATCGGTCAATCATTTGCAGATGAAGCCGGAAATTTTGTATGGCAATTTGTTTTGCCAAATGACGATTCAGCGCTGGGCGAATATTCTTACACTGCCACTGGCAGGGAATCAGGAATAAGTTTTAATGGAACGTTTACGGACGCAAGCGTTACTTCAGCGCCACTTAGCGGTATTCCTTCTTCTGTTGTTTTGGAAAATAATGTAACTGCTTCAACCACTATTTCCGTAAAGCCCACTGACCAAACTGCTGATTTCAGAATCCAATGGTTTAATCCAAGCAATTTTCTTGTGAGAAGTACTCTTTTTGAAAATAAGGCTCATAATTCTTCCCACTCGGACACTTATGCGCCGACTGCAGTTGGAACCTGGACTGTGAAAACTTGTAAGGGCAGGACCGCTTCGTGTACCGGCGGAACAATGCTTGATTCTAAAATATTTACAGTTACGGCCCCTTCTCCTGCAACCGGTTCAATCAAAATTGTTAAAAATACAATCGGTGGAGACGGAACTTTTGAGTTCACGAGCAATTTCGGAGTGAGTTCTTTAACGACTTCTGGCGGAACGGCATCGCAGACTGTTAATGGTCTGGCCACTGGCAGCGGATATAGCATTAACGAAACTGTGCCCTCGGGCTGGAATTTAACTAACTATGGATGCGACCGCGGAAGCATCAGTGCAATTGAAGTTGTTGCCGGGCAAACAACAACCTGTACTTTTACCAACACTAAGCTTGGTTCAATCAGCGGAATGAAATTTGAGGATATGAATGCGGATGGAGATAAGGATGATGGAGATAACGGCCTTGCAAGCTGGACGATATTTATTGACGGGGACAATGACGGAGAATTAGATGCCGGAGAAACTTCTGCTGTTACCGGAGATGACGGCACATATTCCATTACCAATCTTTCCGCTGGCGGTTATTCAGTTTGTGAACAGGAAAAAGCAGATTGGTACAGGTCTTTTCCTGCCGCAAGCAACTGCCAAGATGTAACCGTAACAGCTGGTCAAGATACGCCAAACATCAATTTTGGCAATTATCAATATGCCAAAATTTCTGGAATGAAATTTGAGGATATGAATGGAGACGGAGATATAACTGAGGATAGCGGTCTTGAGGGCTGGACAATTAATCTTAGCGGCGATGCTTCAAACGGCACAACAACAGATGAGAATGGCTATTACTCATTTTCTGTTAAACCCGGAACTTACAAAATCTGCGAGGATTTAGAAAACGGCTGGATACAAACTTATCCGGCTGGAGAATATAATCATAGTTATAATTGCGATCAGGGAAATGGCTATCAAGTAACTGTTGATTCCGGTGATGCAATTACTTTTGATTTCGGCAATTTCAAGCTCGGAAAAATTTCCGGTTACAAATTTTGGGACATTGATGGCGATGGTCAATGGGAAACAGGCGAACCCGGACTTTCCGGCTGGACAATTAAACTTAATAATACA
>CAZXXF010000036.1:0-4555 GCA_964644805.1 uncultured Candidatus Saccharibacteria bacterium
ATAAAAGATTTTTTGCGATTCCTCTTCCAACGGATCCGATTCTATCGCTTGCTCCTATCAGGGCAATATTTTTTGGGGAAAAAATAGTTTCGTATCTCATAAAATTATTTTAAAATCGCAGGCCAAAGCTTTTTTCTCATCAACAATCACGGGATTGAAATCAATTTCCTTGATGTTTTCTTTTGAAATCAGTTCCGAGACACTTACTAAAAACTTTTCAACTTCCATTAAATTTGATTTTTTTCTTCCGCGGAACCCTGTTAAAACTTTGAAACTCTTAATGCTTTTAATCATTTCTTTCGCTTCTTTGAGTGAAATCGGAGCTAATTTAAAAGAAACATCTTTGAAAATTTCAACAAAAATACCGCCCAGACCAAACATAACAATTGGACCGAAAATTGGATCTTTTCTCGCCCCTATTATAATTTGCTCGCCCTTTCTTTGCTCTTGGATTAAAATGCCTTCGATTTTTGGCTCGGGTGCGTTTTTTTTAACTGATTTTAAAATTTTAAAAAAAGATTGGATTAACTCTTTTTCGCCTTTTATGTTGGTTTTTATTCCATTGATTTCCGTTTTGTGCAATATTTGCGGCGAAATAATTTTCAAGACGACAGGATAGCCGATTAATTTAGCATATTTTATCGCCTCGATTTTATTTTTTGCCAAAAAGCTCTTCGCTAAAGGGATTTTATATCGAGTTAAAATTTTTTTTGTTTTTTCAAACGATAAAAGCATATATTATTATATCCCACACAAGACAAAAATAAAATATTCCGTTTTCAAAAGCCCGGGAGATTAATCCCGGGCTTTTGAATCAGTTTGTTTGTATTATTCTCCGCCAGGCGTTTCCTGATAGTAATAATCGTATGTCCTGCAAAAACTATTGGCCGTTATTGATTTACCGCTATATTTGACAGTCGTTATGACCGGACCCTCATAATCTCCCTTAAGCACGAAATAACAATTATTTTTGTGTCCTTTCTCAACATCTCCCAAAGATTGTTCTTCAGAATCTATAACGGTGAACGTACCCTTGGACGTAATCTCGCATTTTACATCTTTCATCGTCTTTTTGCCGTAATAGTTGTCTATCGAAATGGTCATCATATAACCTTCTTTCAATGGATCGCAGTAAGCGCTTAAGTATGGTTCGTTTGAGAAAGTTTGGGTTGCTTTTTTATCAGAAATTAAAAGCCAGACATTTATGAAAATCAATCCGGAGATTGCCAGCAATAAACCAAACCCCAGTGTCCAATCTCTAAAATCTCTTGCTTGCATTTTTTTAATTAAAATTAATAGATTTATCGACCTTTTATTTTATTTTCTTTCCTATAAATTCGGCGAATTCAGCCAGTCTGCCGGCATAGGCCCACTCATTGTCGTACCACGCGCAAACTTTTATTAAATTTCCTATCACCATTGTGGATTCTGCATCAACTATCGCCGAATAAGCGTTTCCTTTGCAATCGGATGAAACCAAAAGAGCGTCTTCTATCCCCAGTATTCCTTTTAATTTTGAAGTCTGCGAAGCTTTTTTAAAAATGTAGTTTATTTCCTCGGCGCTTGTATTTTTTTTAACCGAACACACCAGGTCGAGAAAAGAAACGACCGGAGTTGGAACGCGCAAAGAAAAACCGTTCAGCTTTCCTTTTAATGCCGGTATTATTTTTCCTATAGATAAAGCGGCGCCGGTGGTGGTTGGTATCATATTCAATCCGGCAGCCCTCGCTCTCCGTAAATCATCGTGCGCCAAATCCAATATTCTCTGATCGTTTGTATAGCTGTGAACGGTGGTCATAAATCCGGTTATGATGCCAAATTCCTTATTTAAAACATCGGCGATGGGCGCAAGACAATTCGTGGTGCACGATCCCATGTCCACGATTTTGTCGCTTTTTGGGTTGAATTTTTCTTCATTAACGCCCAAGACGAAAGCGGGAATATCTTCATCCTTGGATGGCGCTGAGATAACAATAAATTTACCGCCCGCCTTAATATGTTTTTTAACCTCTTCTCTTGATCTGAATTTTCCAGTGCATTCCAATACGATATCCACTTTCATTTTTTTCCAGGGAAGTTTTTCCGGATCTGATTCGGAAAAAACAGGAATTTTTTTTCCTTTTGACGTTCCGTCTATCAAAATCGATTTTTCATCCGCTTTAATTCTTCTGTCGTAAATTCCGTAATTAGAATCATACTGTAAAAGATATGCCAAAGTTTTTGGCGGGGCTAAATCGTTAATGGCTACAACTTCACAATCGGGTTTATCTTTGAGAATGTGCCTCAAAACAAGTCTTCCGATTCTTCCAAAGCCGTTTATCGCTATTTTTACAGTCATAATTAACTTTTAATGTTTAAAATTTCATCAATTTTTGGCTTATCAAATCCGACGATAATTTCTCCGTCTATGTCTATTACCGGCACGGAAAGAGAATCTGTTTTCTGCTGAAGTTCTTCCAGCGCTTTTTTATCTCGAGAAACATCGGCGCTTTCAAAAGTAAAATCATGATTTCTTAAATAATCTTCCAAAAGATGGCAATAAGGGCAGGCTGGAGTGGAGTAAACTTTTATTTTTGGCATATTGATTATTGACAGCTTCCCTGAGCGGCCTCGCTCTTAACATTTAATACTTGATTGCATTCCGCTGGTTCTTGTTCAAAGGCGGAACAAATAGCTTTTTTATAGTCTTCGGCCGATCGCCCGCCGCCGTAAATAACGCCGTTTATAACCAAGGTTGGCGATCCGGAAACAGTTGTTTCTTCTTCGTTATCGTTTTTTGAAGGATCCTGAACTAAATACTTTCTATTGGTTAAAGCGAGTTCTGCCTGAGCAAGGGAAATGGTTTCATTCTTTTGGCATTCTTTTATTTTGCCTATTTCAATTCCTAATCCTTTTGCTATTTCTTCCCACTTTTGATCGGTATTTTTATAATCCGTTTTTGAATTCATCTCCTGAATAAAATTCCAGAATTTATCTTTTTGATATTTCCAAACGCAGAGTTCTCTTATGTTCTGGTTTAATTCTCCGATGCCGTGCATCGCGCAATATTTATTTTCCTTGTCAGCGCAATACTCAGGATATCCAGATCTGTAATTGCTATAGAAAATATATCTAAGCTCAATATCGGCTTTTTCCTTTAAAAGATTTACTACTGGCATTATTGCGTCTTCGGCTTGGTTGCCAAACGGACAATACGACATAACAAAGAGTTTTACATCGGGCTTGGCCGTTTTTGGCAAATCCTTAATTTCCGGCGGATTCATTTTAACGGCTTCGGGAAATAACAATTCTCCGTCTTGTGTGGCATAAGCGGTGAATTCTCTCTCCCCGAAATCAAAAGTTATGGCGTAAAGATTTTTTGTTGTTTCAACTTTTTTAAATTCCGCTTTATTTGGACTTTCTGCCAAAAAATTATTATTAATATAATCAATCGCCTTCTTGGCTACCGCATCGGGAGACAGTTTATTATTATCGTTAACGCTGATGCCCAATCTATCTCCAAAGAATATAAGCGCGACAAATAAAACCAACATCAGAAGCAATATTGCCATTAGAGACATCTTTTGTTTTTCCATATGAATAATTTAATTTTTAATATATTAATATATTATCAATTATTGTTTTTTTTGTAAATCCATGACGCAAGCGCGTTTTGCCCTGCTTTATGACGGCTTGATTCTTTTTTAATTTTTTTCGCCTCTTCCAAATAATAATTTTTGATCGGCCTGATTTTTTCATCAAATTCATAAATAAGAGGCGACCCTGTGGGAATATTTACATCCTCTATTTTTTTATCAGAAACATTATCAAGATATTTTATCAAAGCGCGCAAGCTGTTTCCGTGAGCGCTGATTAAGACTTTTTTGCCCGCCTTGACAGCCGGCGCAATTTCAAAGCGCCAATAAGGCAGCAATCTTTTCTGCACATCTTTCAGCGATTCGGTTAAAGGAATTTCGCTTTCTTTTAAATCTTTGTAAAGAGGGTCTTTGCCCGGATAGCGTTTGTCTTTTTTTGTAATTGCCGGCGGCTGCACGCCATAGCTTCTCCTCCACAAATGAACCTGCTTTTCCCCGTATTTTTTGGCTGTTTGCGCTTTGTTCAGCCCCTGAAGCGCGCCGTAAAACCTTTCATTCAGGCGCCAGGATTTTTTGACAGGAATATCTGTCAGTTCCATTTCTTTTAAAACCAAATCAAGGGTTTTGGTCGCTTTTTTCAAAACCGAAGTAAAGGCAATGTCAAAACTATACCCCTCTTTTTTAAGAAATTTTCCGGCTTCAACTGCCTCTTTCAATCCCCTTTTTGACAACCCAACGTCTGTCCAGCCGGTGAACCTGTTTTCTTTGTTCCAGACACTTTCCCCGTGTCTTAATAAAACCAATTTATGCGTTTTCATTTATTTTTTATTGATTTCTATTATTTTCCGACAAACTTTTTTGAACATCCTTGCGTTTAATTTGGTGCTTATTTCAACTCTTTTTCAATTTCTTTTTGAAATAAAACAATAAAAGCATTGCTGTTAGTAGAATTACACCAATGCATCCTATTTTCTTACTCG
>CAZXXF010000037.1:0-4245 GCA_964644805.1 uncultured Candidatus Saccharibacteria bacterium
TTTGAAGCAGAGAGGAAATTTGTTTGTCCAATTCCTCTTGGCGAATACAGGGTTCAGGACATTTGATTGCTTTGTTTTTCTTGGTGCAGTGGTAGTAAATATAATCGTGGACATTTCCATTTTTCTGCTTTTTAACCCTGTGTTCGCCAGTTATGGACATTCCACAAGTGCCGCACTTCATTAGTCCGCAATAATATTGCGGCTCATATTTAGTTTTGTGGTGCGGCCTTCCTCTCTGCTTCAAAACTTCTTGGACTTTATCAAAAATTTTCTTTGCGATGATTGGCTCGTATTTTCCTTCGTGGAGTTCACCACCATATTTGAATAGTCCAGTGTAAAAAGGATTGGAAAGGATAAAAGTCGCCCTCGTCTTGTGGATTCTCTTTCCGCCGCGGGATAGTATCCCGCGTTGCGCCAAAAAGTCCGAGACATCTTCTAACCGAGCGTTGCCAGTGGCGTAAAATTCAAACGCGGATTTGATAACTTTTGCCTTTTTTCGGTCAACGACAATGCTTTTGTTTCTCACATCGTTTATGTAGCCAATCGGCGCAACGCTCGGATATTCGCCTCGTCTGACTTTTTGGCGCAATCCTCGTTTCGTGTTTTCGGAAAGAGAATCCACATAGTATTTGCTTTGCCCGAAAGCAATATTCAACATAAATTTTCCTTGCGGCGTTGGCTCAAACCAAAATTGTGGAAACTTCAACGCCGCAATACGCCCGCAATCAATGAGGTAAATGATTTTCCCGCCGTCCACAGAATTGCGCGCCAATCTATCAGGATGCCACGCCAAAATTCCGTCCGCCTCGCCTTTTTCTATCCGTTCCAGCATTTCGCCGAATATCGGACGGCCCGGAATTTTGGCTGATTGTTTTTCAATAAAAACATCAACAACATTAAGGTTATTTTGTTTGGCAAAGGCGCGCAATTCTGTGATCTGGGCTTCAATGCTCAAAACCTGTTTATCCTCAACATCGGTTGATTTGCGGGCGTAGAGAAAAAATTTGTTGTTCATAAATTTATGTTGTTAGTTTTTAATTGGGCAAAGCAAATACTTAAAATCGCAAGGGATAACGAACCTGCGCTTGGCGAGCCGCGCTGTGCGCGGCGAGCCAGTGTTTCCGTTCTCTGCCGCGCTTCGCGCGGCCGAATCCGTTGGCAAAATTCCTGAAAGTTTAATACTGGTGCGTTTGTTTGACGAAATCCGAACCTTTTTTGAACGAAACTGATGGCGCGCTTCGCGCGCCAAACTGAACGCTCGGGCGGGCAAAAAGGAAGAGGGTTGAGGGGAAGGAATTTTTGCCCGCCCTCGCTTTCCGCCGCCGCCGAATTTCGTATTTCGCTTTGCGAAATGCGCCGCCTGTTTACATTTTCCAATTTTTGGTGTAGCATTAAAGTAGTTGAAAGGTAATATTACTGATACTTTAATTCTACTACCACGATATTAGTATGTCAAACATAACCAAAAATCTAAGAAAGATGAGAGAAAGCAAGGGACTTTCTCAAGAAAAATTGGCGAGATTGGCCGATGTCGCCAACAATACAATTATCAAAATTGAAGCTGGTAAAAACCAGAATCCAACGCTTGATACTCTTAAGAAAATTGCGAAAGCTCTTGAGATAAGCGTTGATGATTTAATAAAATAATCTTATGGAACAAAAAATCAAAAAATATCAGCTTTGGTACAAAATTTTCTTAACAGTAGGATTATTCGGATTAGTAGATATTGTGGTAGGCGTACTTCTAAAAAATGCAGGCATGGGTTTTGAAGACGGTGGCGGGTTGACCTTTATGATTATTTACGCTTTCAAGTATCTTTTCGGCACCAAAGTTGCTGTAGCATTTCTTCCCTTTATAATGATTATCTCTACAACTTGGTTTATTTGGCTTGGTGTTTCTGCTGTATTGCGCAGAAAAATTAAAAAACTTGAAAAAGAAACTGGCGCGCCTAATAGTTCGGAACCAAATAAGCAAGTTATAAACAATTAGATAATATGAGCAACAAGAAAAAAATATTTATAGGATTAGGAATTGTCCTTCTCGCACTGGTCATATTTGGCATTTACAATAATCCCGACAGGAAAGCAGGTTTTACACCACAACAAAAAACATATCTGGAAAGTCTTGGCGGAAAATTTCAAGGATTTACTTCCCAAAATGAAAAAGTAAAAATTATCACACTGGATGTTGTAAATGCTCTGAAAGCTGCTGATAATCGTACTTTCAACAGCAAATCTCAACAATTACTCCCCGAAGTGCAGCTCCTTCAAAATCAACTTGTAGACGTTCGTTCCGCGATAGCCGAAGGTAAAACCGTTTTCTTTAGCGAAGAAAAAATGAGAAGAATTTTTGAAGTTTTGGGTGAAATATATCAGTTTAGGTATGAATATAATGAGAAAGTGGTTAAAATTGCCGGACTTGGTTCAACGGTTAATTTTGGCGATGAGCAACAGTTAGACGCACTTTATGTACTTCTAGATGAGCTTGATGAAATGGAAGGCCGGTTGCCAGAACTACACAAAAAATTAACTGATGCCTTAGGTGGAGTTGATAGCCAACTTGCTAACTATCTTGCTGAATATCCTTTCTTGTGGAAGTAGACATTATTTATTTTTTACGCCATACTATAAATAATTTATGGACACACAATTTCAACAAAAAGTGAATAATATCAAGGATAATCCAAAGATTAAAAAGGCTTTGGAAGTTTTTGAGAACGCACAAAAAACATACGAGCAAGCGATTGAAGCTATGACTATTAAACAGAAGCCGAGATATAAGGGTAGTTATTCCAGCTCGCTTTCTGAAAAAGATTATTATGCCAACATTTCAACAACTACTAGATGAGTTAAATAAACGACCCCAGCCAGAAAAGCAGGTTGAATATATTGACTCATTTAGAAAACAGAAAATAAAAGAGATAAAGGAAATTACCAAACGAGATGTTTTGGTTTATTTTTCTGATTTGAAAAAGAATCATCCTTCGGGTGCGATTACTTGGGACGATAAAACTTGTTTTGCCGATATTGTTGAGGGCTTGGATAAAAAAGGTATTGATGTAATTATCCATAGTCCGGGCGGTTCTGCGGAAGCCACGCAATCGCTCGTTTGCATGTTGCGCGAGCATTTTGATAATGTTCGCTTTATTGTTCCGAATATGGCAAAAAGCGCGGCAACAATGATGGTTTTATCTGGTGATGAAATTTTAATGGACGACCGATCCGAACTTGGACCGATTGACCCGCAAATTCAGATCAATGGAAATTTTGTTCCAGCGCAAACCTTGATTGACGGCTTTGAGGAAGCCAAGAAAGTAATTTCGGAAGCCGGAACTGATATTTTACCAGCTTATCTGCCGCTTTTGAATAAATACGATTTACACATTTTACAAATTTGCGAGAACGCAAAAAAATTATCCGAGGAGTTAGTAAAAGATTGGCTGACAAAATATATGTTCAAAGGCGATGAAAAAGCGGCAGAAAAAGCAGACGGAATCGCCAAAAATTTGGCAGACCACAAGAAATATTTATCTCACGGACGACCGATTGGGATTAACGAAGCAAAGAAAATCGGGATTAAAGTTAAGGACTTGAGAGATAACGCGGATTTACGAACGAAAGTTTGGGAGTTGTATTGCGTGTTGGAAATTCTGCTTGACCGTTCGCCGATTATTAAATTATACGAAAATAGCAGTGGCGTATTTTTGGTAAAAAATATTCCATTCCAACAGATACTGATTCCACAAATGCCGCAGATACCGCCGGAACAGAAAACGGCAAAATGATTTAGGCGGCGCGCCAACTTCGTTGGCACGAAATTCGGCGGCGGCGGAAAGCGAGGGCGGGCAAAAATTCCTTCCCCTCAACCCTCTTCCTTTTTGCCCGCCCGAGCGTTCAGTTTGGCGCGCGAAGCGCGCCATCAGTTTCGTTCAAAAAAGGTTCGGATTTCGTCAAACAAACGCATATTTCTGTAATATATAAGGTGGGATGCCAGAGCGGCTGAATGGGGCGGTTTTGAAAACCGCTGTATCTGAAAAGGTACCGGGGGTTCAAATCCCTCTCCCACCGCCAGAAAGAGATTACTAGTTCTTTTTTCTTTTTTCTTTATTATTGTTATGGCGAAAATTACCAAAGCGCTCGGAGTTAATATAGAAGAATTAATAAGATAAAAAATATGTCAAGTAAGCTAAGGTACATTCTACTCCGAAGCGCAACATCGGAATAAATTAAAAGGGCAGCCGCTAC
>CAZXXF010000038.1:0-4111 GCA_964644805.1 uncultured Candidatus Saccharibacteria bacterium
TTCCTCGCCGCCGCAGGCGGCGAAATGCGTTCGGACTAATTCAAGAATACTGCACTAATTAAAAAAACCGCTTTTAATGCGGTTTTTTTAAGTTAATTTTAAATCTCATTTTTAAGAACCTTTATATAGGTTAGATGCGCTCCGAAATTAACGGCTCCTTCCTTAGAGGGGTGCCAAATATCAACCACATAGCGCCTGCTTCGATGCATTCTGTCTTTTATGATGAAAACCTCGTCTCCGAAAATTTCAGGAATCTGAATTTTAGTGCCAAAAGGAAGAAAATTAGTGGCTGCCGTTCCCCAGTGTACAAAAGACCCGGAAGCGGTGATAAAAGGATCTTCGTCCGTTTCCTCGGGGTCAGAAGAATAGGCGGTTACAAAAACATAAACAGTATCAAGTTCTGCTCTATAATCGGAGACATCTAAAAGATGGCTATTATTGGCCACGACGCTATTGTTCTGGACCATTAAAAAAGAATCTAAAACATTGGGCTGGATTGGCTCTGAAATTATTTCCAACTCTTCGCTCGCTCCAGCTTTTTGAAACAATAAAAGAGGCGATAAGAATGATAAAAAAGCAAAAAAGACGCAGATTGATATGGCCGAGCTTATTTTTATTTTACTCATATAGCATCACCCTATTATAATACATTTAATCCGCTTGTGTCAATAATAATTCCCCCCGAAGCGTCCCGAAAGGACGTTCGAACCAAATCTAAAAAATTTCGCCTTGCGGCGCCAAAAAATCGGAAAGTCAAATTGTGGAGCGGGAGACGGGGATCGAACCCGCGATCTTCTCGTTGGCAACGAGACATTCTACCGCTGAACTACTCCCGCATTAATTGTGTGCCGCGGGTCGGGATCGAACCGACCACCTCTTCTTTTTCAGAGAAGCGCTCTACCACTGAGCTACCGCGGCTTAAAAAAGATATAATTGGGCGGTATAGGGCTCGAACCTATAACCTTTCGCACGTCAAGCGAACGCTCCACCATTGAGCTAACCGCCCACCATTTATCAATCATATTTTAGCAGTTTTATGGGCGAGGAGGGAGTCGAACCCTCACGAGGTGTTACCTCAGCAGATTTTAAGTCTGCCCTGTCTGCCATTCCAGCACTCGCCCATAAATTTCATCCTACGGAACTTTCCTTGCTTGGTAAAGTGCCTGATATTTTAGCTTAACCATAGGCGTCGGTGGGATTTGCACCCACGTATAACGGTTTTGCAGACCGTTGCCTTGCTGCTTGGCTACGACGCCGCCAAACAATATTCAATTGCCGCCATCCTTTTTAAGCGACTCCAAAAGTTCATCAACGCGTGAAGCTTCTTTAAGCTTTTTCTCTTCCCGAAATATTATTTTAGGCGTTCTTTTGATGTTTATTATCTTATTAAGCATTTGCTGAATCCGAAAAGTTTTTTTAGTTAAAACACTCATGACTTCTTTTGAAAATTTTTCGGGCAGAACGCTTATATAAATTTTAGCTTCCGAAAGATCTTTAGTCACTTGCGCCCTAGTTGCCGTAATCAGAACATTTCTTGAAAAACTTATTTCTTCGGAAATCAGTCTTCCAACCTCGCTCCTTAGCGTTTCATTAATCCTTGCCTCTCTTTTTTTCATCTTTATTAAAAAATAATAATCGGGGCGTTAAAAACTTGCCTTCTTTTTTTCCTCAATATATCCTATCAGCATATCTCCCTCTTTGACTGTCGCGCTTCCCTCATAAAGAATTCCCACCTCTTCTCCAAAAACTCCTTTTTCTATTTCTTTTTTGTCTCTTTGCAAGCCAATAATTTTCCCGGCTCCGATCTTTTTTTCCTCCCGGGACACTTCTATCTTAAGCCCCTGATGAAATTCTCCCTCAACAATCCTGCCGCCAACGATTTGTCGCTTTCCCTCCGTCTTAAAAATAACCAAAACCCTCAGTCTTCCTACATTTTTTTTAACAGTTTCTGATTCTATAATTTCTCTTATAAGCTCCCGCGTTTTTTCTATCAAGTCGTATATTATTTCAAAGTTTAAGATGTTCACCGCCTTTTGTTCGGCCAGTCTTCTGGCCTGCATATTCGTTTTAGTCCTAAAAGATATAATTTGGCCGTTAGCGGCTAAAGCAAGCTTAACATCGTCTTCGTTAACATCCCCTGCGCCGGCTTCCAAGATGCGAATCGCCACTTCCGCGCTTGGAATAGCGCCAAGAGACACCTTTATGGCCTCTATTGATCCGATCACGTCCGCCTTAATGATTAAATTTAATAATCTTTTATCTTTTGGGATTGATAAGCCCGGCCTTTCTCTCTGCTCCTTTCTTTCTGTCATGTATTCTTTCGCCAGCTCAATGTTTGGAAATATCTTGAATTCTTCCCCGACTTTTGGAATACCCTCAAAGCCGATTATCACAACCGGCTGGGAAATTGTTCCTCTTTCAATGCGGTTGCCAAGAAAATTCTCTAAAATTCTTACTTTTCCCATTGTTGATTGAGTGGCGATAACATTATTCATCCCTATCGTTCCGTTTTTAATTATTAAAGTTGCCGCCGGCCCCCTTTTTGAGTCTAAAAATGATTCAATGATTACTCCGCTTGGAAAACTATCCTCATTTTCTTGATTTACTCCTTCTATCTCGCAAGTAAGAAGAATCATTTCAATAAGCTCTTCTGTTCCAATTTTTTTTGTGGCTGAAGTTTCTACAACAGGCACTTTTCCGCCTAATTGCTCAACGATGATTCCGTGTTTTAAAAGTTCATTTTTTATTTTTTGGGGATTGGCGCCCGCCTTATCAATTTTGTTGATCGCGATTATAATTGGAAGCCCTGCCTGCTTCGCGCATTCAAGCGCTTCTATCGTTTGGGGTTTTATGCCTTCTTCGGCCGCTATAACCAAAATCGCGATGTCAGCAACTCTGGCGCCCCGCGATCTTATCGCGCAAAAAGCTTCATGGCCCGGGGTGTCAATAAAGGTAATTTTTTTGCCTTTATGTTCGATTTCGTAAGCGCCTATATGTTGAGTAATTCCCCCCGATTCCTTAGATGTAATCTTTAGGTCCTTTATTGACTCCAATAAAGAAGATTTGCCATGGTCAATGTGCCCCAAAATTACCACTACCGGCGGCTTTGTAATTTTATTTGTTGAATCTTTAATCATTCTTTTGCGTTCCAGTCAATCCTGGAATTATTTCTTCGGGCGCTTCCCTCATTAAAGCCCCGAGGATATCTATCTCTTAGTTTAATTATGTTTTCGCTTAAAACATCCTCCAAATTCCATCCCAAGCAATTACAAATCATGGCTATATACCACATCGTATCTCCTATATTCTCTCTAATGCCCAGAACCTGATTATTGCCGTGAAAAACTGTTTTTTTAATGCATCCGGCCAAATCACCCGCCTCTCCAGAAACCCCCAACCCCCAGTTAACTAGTTCTGTGTTTCTGTTTTTGAATTTTTTGGCTGTAGTTCGACAAAGCGCCTGATAATTTTTTAGGATTATTTTATCTCCTTTTTTCATATATAAAGAAGATTAGCACCAAAAAATCAAAAAATCAATTTTCTAATTGATTTTAATATGAAAAGCGAAATTATATAATTGTAATTTGGCGGTCGTTTTTGGACGAAGTTCGAATGTATTTCGGACAAAATCCGCTGGATAAGGAAATTTTTGGTTTTGCTGCCGCCGCTTCACTCCTCAAAAAAACTAATAGGCATAGTTTAGCATTTTGCCAAATTTACGCCGCCTTTTATTCGTCGTTTGCTTCGGCACTAGACGTTGCCCCTCCGCGCTTGGTGGTAGCTCAAAAGTTTGCTCATACGCTCTACCACCTCTGCATTACCCGTTCAGCTACCCTCTGCGGAGTTATTGGCGACTCCCGTTATGCACACAAACTACATTTTGCGTTTAAGGAAAAATTGTAAAACGCAAAATTTAGCTCCCTCACACATGACCTAATACCGCTTTCACGGGTTGCAGTATCCGCAGTATTGCGGATTGGCGGATTTGCCGTATTTTGTAACAGGTTTCTTCTCTTTGTAATTGCACATTGAACAACTGTATATGTCATTCACTGCTAAATCTGTCGGCGCGCCGCATAGTGAACACTTAAGGCCTTTTTCAAAGTCTATA
>CAZXXF010000039.1:0-4058 GCA_964644805.1 uncultured Candidatus Saccharibacteria bacterium
AAGGAAAATCCGTTTGCGGATTTTTGACGCCCCGCCGCCGCTCGCTGACGCTCGCCGCCAAACAAAAAAATTTCTAAACATATTTAATTTGCGCCCCCCCCAAAATTTTTTTCAATTAAGGAAAAGAAATTTTTTTGTTTGGCCCTGCTTCTAACAGAGCAGGGCGGCGGGGCTTTCCGCTCGGGCGCGGCGGAATTCCTCCCCCAGACCCCCTCCTTCCGCCGCGCCCTCGCTTGGGCTGGCGAATTTTTGGCGGGGCTAAAAACAGAAAAACCTCGCAATGCAAGGTTTCTGTCGAGGGTGCGCCGGTCATTCGCCATCTCATCCAAGCCATATACAGCAAATTTTATCCTACAAACAATTCTCAGGCGATCAGGCTCTAACTACTGGGTCGCTTTTTCGAAGTACCCTTATTTACCTTTGTGTTGGGTTTTAGCACCTTTCTCGCGATTTTCTTCCCAATGAAGCGGCTGCAAATTTCTTAATTGATCACTCCCGCCTTTGTCTTTTGGATTTTTATGATCTATCTCCCAGCCATATTCTCCTTCTGTTCCATAAGACCCGAAGCGAATTTTATTATCGTATTTATCTTTTCTCCAAACATCAGAATCTTTACCGCGAATTTCTCTTGCTTTTTCCCAGACTTCTTCAATTAACTTTTTTGAGGCCATAAAATTTAATAGTAAATTGGTTAATAATTTTTCGATCTTTACCCACAGGTTTCGTTTGTATTGGCAGACACTAAAGCGATGGAGTCGCTAATTTCTAATGAGCCACCGGTTTTTGCATTACAATCTTTACAAAGTGGAATAATGTACCAGTTTTTGTCGTACGCGCTATCTTTCTGAACATGAGCTCCTACTTCGGGTTTTTTGGTACAACTTTTTTCCGGACAGTAACTTGGCAAAGACTGATTACTAAAATTTTTCCAGTGCTCAAGCCAACTACCGCAACTACAAACATTATCGCTTGTGCCATTGATATTGGTTACTCTCATATTTTTACTTTAGTTAATTGATTTATAATAGCCCAGTCGACACCATGGTTAAAAAACCATCAGGACAGCTTAATTTTATCATGGTTTTTATATTTTTGTCAAATCTGTTAAGCGTTAAAGGGCTGTGGATAACTCTATTGCTTTTATTTGACAAACCTATTATAATAAAAATATGCATATTATACAAGAAAAATTATTAAAAGAAATAAATAGAAAAAACCTCTCAGGAATGACACTGCGAGAGGTGGGTTCTCTTGTTGGTGAAAAATCTGCCCAAAAAATAAAACACCACTTAACTCAACTCTCTAAGAGAGGATTTATTGCGTATAATCCCGTAAAAAGAGAAATCAAAAAAGCACAAAAAATTTCTAAAGAGGGTTTTGTGTCCTTGCCTATTGTTGGTGCCGCCAACTGCGGTCCCGCAACAATTTTTGCAGAAGAAAATATCACTGGGTATCTGAAGGTATCAAAAAAACTTGCCCCTCGTGGTGGAAAATTATTTGTCTTGCGCGCAGAGGGCGATTCTATGAATAAAGCGAATATAAACAGAAAAAATATAGAAGATGGTGATTTCGTTATAGTAGATGCGGAACAAAAAAGCCCAGAACAAGGGCAATATATTGTTTCAATAATCGATGAAATGGCAAACATTAAAAAATTTGTGCCAGACCCACAAAACAAAAGAATTGTATTAAAATCAGAATCAACAAAAGAATATCTACCGATATTCATTCATGAAAATGATAGTTATCATATTAGCGGAAGAGTAATTGATATAATTAAAAAATAGGTAAAATTTTGTTATAATAATACTATGGGTAGTTTATCTATACAAAAAGATAAAATAAAAAAATCTAGAAAACCAAATCTAGATAATTTACCTTTGAACAAAATTTTACACGGAGACGCGGTTAAGATGTTAAAAACCTTACCAAACGATTCTATTGATCTTATTGTGACCTCTCCCCCTTATGATGAGGTACGGGATTATAATGGCAATTATAGTTTTGACCTGCACGCTACGGGTGAACAGATAAAACGCGTACTAAAAGATGGCGGTATAGCAGTTATGGTAATTCAAGATCAAACAAAAAACTTTGCAAAAACTCTTACATCTTTTAGAACAATTGTTGACTGGGTAGATAATATTGGATTGCGTCTTTTTGAAACAGTTATCTATAAAAAACATGGAACAGAGGGGGCATGGTGGAAATATAGATTTAGAGTTGACCACGAATACATGCCAATTTTCCTCAAAGGAGATCGCCCGCAATATTTCAATAAAGAGCCATTAAAAATTCCCTCAAAACATGGTGGTAAAATTATGACTGGAAGCGGAAACAGAAAAACAGATGGCTCCACTACAAAAACCGTAACTCGCCCAATCAATCCAACGAAATGTAGAGGTACTGTTTGGAATTATTTAATGGCCGGAGATAAAGATGCCCTAAAAAGACAACATCCCGCTGTATTCCCCGATAAAATTCCCTATGATTTTATTCAATGCTTCTGTCCTCCGAATGGTGTCGTTCTAGATCCATTTGGTGGCTGCGGATCTACTGCTGTTGCAGCAAAACAGCTCAAAAGAAATTTTATAATTATTGATATCGCAAAAGAATATTGCGATTTAGCAAAGAAAAGATTAGAGACTACTCCGGCGCCTTTATTGTAATTTATCCGGTTTCTCTAAAGTATATTCGATATTTTGGCCGCTTGTCATTGCCCAAGTAAGCGGCTTTTTTGATAAAAATTTTTCGAATGTTTTATTATTTAGGCGAATTTTACTTCCTGCAAAATCGCCCTTAGTAAATCTGTACAATCTAAAATTTTCCCAAGTCCAACTACTCGGATTATATTTCCAATCAGTTAAGTCGGATAAAATCTTGATAAATTTTTCAATCCTTTCTTTCGCTTCCGTATTTATTTTATAAGAATTGTTATATTTTTCTATATTGGCTGGTGCCCCATCAATTTCCGATATCCTTAATCTATCTCCTCTTTCTTTTACAATACTAATTTCGTCTCTTTTTCTAAAAAATTCATCCATTGCTTTCATAAGAGAAAACACACTATATTTTTCATTCTCAAAAACATCTTTTAATGGATTTTGTTCTTCATTTGCCCGTAAATAATTTAGCCAATTCAAAACATTTTCCGGATATTTAAAAAGGACATTAAAAGTTCCGTCGGTAAAAAATAAAGCGCGAATTGCAGTTTCGGGTATTTTGAATTTTATTTTTGAGCCAACGATCCCAATTAAAAGATGTATTGTTGCCAATGGATATTTTAAGCGGAAATCGTTATAGCCATCATAATCTCGTAAATTATTTGGCTGAATACAATTTTTGTAGTTATCCCAATTTGAAGGTTTTTTTCTTTTATTAAATTGAACCATATGATGGCCAACACTCTTGATGTTTTTTCTAAAAACTTCCATATCTAAAAATACACAATCTTTTAAAGAAACATTTTTGTCTATCAACATTACCTTTCCGTCGTAAAAACCTTTTACTTTCCAATTTAAATAGGTCGACATAAATAATCCGCATAACAAACCATCGCTATCCGAGCTTAAAATACAATTCTGCCCTTTTTCTACAATCCAAGGATAATTTTTAATTATTTCTTCGTAATTGATTTTATCTGTTCTGCCAGATAATAATTCTTGAATTTTAGACATACTATTTGATAAAAAAACTTATATCTTTTTTGTAAATTTTGGCAAATTCTTTGAGCGAAACAATATCAATACGTCTCTGCCCAGCTTCAACTTTTGAGATGTGAGATTGGGTTTTGCCGAGCAATTTGGCAGCTTCTGCCTGCTCTAAACCGGCCTCTTTGCGGGCCTTTTTTAATTGCTCAACAATGTATTTATGGTCTTTTGAGTAAATTGCTTTGGACATATCTTTACTTGTATTGTATATTCCATTGTGTTATATTCCAAATTGTAATATAATAATATAGGGAGTTCCTATGTCTTGCCCGCGCACGGGAGGGTCGGGGCAAGGACAAGGAAAAGATAAAGTCCCCGCCAAAAATTCGCCAGCCCAAGCGAGGGCGC
>CAZXXF010000040.1:0-4027 GCA_964644805.1 uncultured Candidatus Saccharibacteria bacterium
AACCATGCTTTTTATGTTGTTATTCGTTTGGATTTTAATTTTAATAATCGGATCGCTTTTTTCTCCGAAGGCCACCTTAAAAACCATAGCAATTTTAAATTTAAAATTTAAATTTTTTTATGCGGCGCCGGAGATGGATTTTGAGGTCACAGCCCCAAAAAAAGGAATCAGCCATTCAGTTCAGTTAGAAACTTTCGGTGCTGGAGGAGGGATTCGAACCCTCAAGCCTTTCAGCACTGGCTCCTGAAGCCAGCATGTTTGCCAGTTTCATCACTCCAGCATATTTCTGACTATTCTTATTTTGGCAATTCAATCTTTCCGCCCCGCATCTTTTTCTTAAATTCTTCAATTAATTCGGCGCAATATGGATTGATCTTGTATGCAAGGGCCAAAAAATAAGAGGCCCAATTGGCTAAAATTATCGAAGAGGTTATCTGGGCGAGGGGGTTTTTACCATCTAGATCTAAAATTTCTCCTTTTATGCCCTGTTTTCTTAAAGTTTCGGCCGTCAAATCCATTCTTTTCTTATTCTCCGGCATGTCATTTGCGCTTTTAAGAATGATAAAATAGAAAGATCTTAGAGATGATGATTTCAGGGGATTTTTGGCAAATCCGACTACTTCTCCATTATGGTTTAATTCGGGAAAACAATCCCAAAAAGCGGGCGTTTTAGAATTTTCATTTAAAGATGTTTTCCAGATTTGCGCCAGCGCTTTGAGCTTATCTGCGGTATAAATTATTGCAATTTTTCCCTTAATCCTTCTTGCCAGCGCCTTGCCTCTGTTTTTTAATATTTCAACATTAACATTTTTTTCTATCTGAAGCAATTCCTTTTCCTCACATTTGATTATTTTGTTTCTAGATAAAATTGCCGCAAGAGCCGAAAATTGATAGCCCAGCGCCAATCTTGGGGGCATGCCGGGGGGCATAATGGCGCAAGGAATTTTATATTTTTTAGCCATGGATCCCAACATTCCTCCCGATGTTATAATTGCGCACTTCATTTTCTTTTTTATCGCCTTCTTTGTTGCTGAAATTGTTTCTTCTGTGTTTCCCGAGTGAGAAATAGCCAAAAAAAGCCATTCTTTATTTATGTTCGGAGGAAGGCCGTAATCGCGATGAATGATTACTGGAATTTTGACTTCTTTAACCCAAGAAAGCACAAGAGATCCGGGCAGGGCGCTTCCCCCCATTCCGCAGATGCAAATTCCCTGAAAATCTCCCTTTATTTCTATGTTGCTCCCGATGCTGAAACCAATCTTAAATTGTTTTGTGAACTCAGAAATTATTTTCTCCATTTTTTAATTGATGAAACTACTCTTATTTAAAAACTCTTTTCGTGCTGATATGCCAGTTTTGGATATTGGAGAATCTTTCGGATGGGTCAGCTATCAGCCCCGGCGAGATCCCCTTTATTTTATCCGGGGAAAAATATACATAATAAGGGTTGCACAAGAATATCGCGGGAGAGTCTTCAATCAATATTTTCTGGGCATTTTTAAGGCGGATATTCATAGATTCCGGATCGGCGCTTGTTTTCATTTCTTCTAATATTTTATCTAAATTTTTATTTTGGTAATTGGAAAGATTTAATCCCGGGTAACTTCTTTGAGAAGAATGCCAGAACGAAAAAGGATCGGGGATAACGCCCAAAATCTGTCCGAAAAGAAGTATTTCATATTTTCGGTCTTTTATAACGTGCTGTTTTATCTCGGAAATCTCATAAACGGAAATTTTTGCTTCTATCCCAATTCTCTGCCACTGATTTTGAATATTTCGGGCTATCTCTTCAAGGAGCGGATCATTGGCCGTTGTGATGGTGACAACGAACGGAGTTGTTGTTTCGGGCGATATTACGCAAACCTTATTTAGTTTTTCTCTGGTAGCCGCTCCCACTTTCCCATTTCCGGATTTTAACCCTGCCGGCCTTAAGATTTCATCGGGGTATTTATTTTGGAAATTAATCACCGCCGCTTTTGTTTTTAAACCAAAAATTCCGGTAATTTCCTTTTCCGGATAAACATCTTCAAACATGGCAAGGCATTTTTGAAGATTCTCCGCGTCTTGGCCCCTTGATCCAACATCAAGATTCTTGGCAAAAGTCATTTTTTGCTCGCGGTTAATAAGCGTTATTTTGCCATCTTTTTCTTGAAGGCCGGATTTAATCAATAATTCTTTTGCTTTTTGGGGGTTAAATTCTTTTTCTTCCGCTTCCCCGAAATTATATATTTCAGGGAGAAGGGGAGAATCCACTACCGCCCCCTCGTTAAAAAGAACATTGTCTTTTATTTCAATTTTGTCGATGGAAATACTTAATGCCTCTCTTATTTCCTTTGTCTGGAGATGCTTATTTTCCTGAGCGTTAAAAAAAAGAGAGAAATATCTTGGCAAGATAAATGAATTTTTCTGCAAATTTTGAAAAATAGCGTAATTTTTCGGAGAGACAAGAGAAAACGTGTCTAAGAATCCGGCCAATGCGTCGCTTATCAAATCATCCTCATTTTTATAAAAAGAAATTTTTATTTGGGCTATATTGGGGGCGGTTGAGTGGTGCTGATCGTTTCTTTCCAAAATAACATTTTGGATAAAACCCTCGTTATTTTTTGAAATATTTTTGAGAAAATACGGCCCGGATCCTACGGGGTTAAAATTATAATTGGATAAGGGAAAGTTTTGGGGCAATATCTTTTCCCAAATATGAGAGGGCAATATTTTTATCGTGAGATTTTCCAAAAAAGCGGGATAGGCGTTTTGAAGGGTAAATCTTACCCTGTGATCGTTTATTTTTTCCACTTCAACGCCGGTCCATTTTACCAAGAGAGGGCTTTTAAAATCAGGATTTTGGATTGTTTTTATTGTAAAAACTATATCTTCCGCGTCCAGCTGGATTCCGTCATGGAATTTGGCCGATTTTGTTATTTCTATCTCGTAAATTTTTCCGCCCTCTTTAACTTCATGATGCGTCGTCAGATCGTAAACTATTTTTCCCTCCTGGTCATATTTCATTAGGCCGGAGAAGATAAGGGCGACAAGGTCCCTGTCAATATCATTGCTTTCCGCGTATATGGGATTTATAAATCTTGGTTGGCCGACCGCGCCCTCGCGCATTAATCCGCCGATAGAGGGTGCTATTTCCGTATTGGCCATGTAAAAATCGTAAGAAAGCAAAAAAGCGCCTATCAAAAATAAGGCAAAAAAGAAAATGAACCGTAATTTCCCCCGCTCATTCCACAGAGAAGAAATCCTTTTCAAAAAATTGATCTTTTTGGTTTTTATGAAAAGACTACTCAAGATAGAATAATGTTTAATAAAGCCAAAGCTCCGAATAAAATACCAAGGACAATCGTGGAGATGAATATCTTCTTTTGCGCCCCTCTTTTCGCGCCGTAAAAACCCCGGCCCGAGCCAAAAGAAGATCCAAGCGCGGATTCGCCCTCTTGAATCAGAATTGAAACCACCAAAAGACAGGAAACCGCGATCTGAGCTATAACTAGTATATTGTTCATTTTGCGTCTATTATATTTTTAATCCCCGTATTTTCTGCGATTGGTATAGTAAAAAAGGGCATTGAAGAAAGAAACGATGATGGTCATCCATAATATGGGGAAAAATCCCGCGATCCGGAAATTATCCGGGAAAATGCCGTATACCAGAACAGAAATCATGGCGATGTTTATTAATACTTCAATTAATCCCAAAGTCAATATTCTGAAGGGAAGCAAGAAAAAGTTTAAAATGGGCTTGATAAAACAATTTGCCGCGCCGATAATCGCGCCGGCAAGGATGAAAATCTTTATTTTGCCGATAAAATCAACGCCGGGTATAAATTTCGCGCTAAGATATAATCCCAAAATGCTTGAAATCGTCTGGAAAAAAATTTTTTGGACAAGAATCATTTTTCAATATTAGCAAAAAAAGAAGCTTCGGTCAATTCCGATTTGACATTCCTTCTATTCCAAGATATAATAATATAGTTCTTTGAACGGACTCTAACCCCTCAAGCCGAACACTCGGCTTTTTTAGTTTC
>CAZXXF010000041.1:0-3848 GCA_964644805.1 uncultured Candidatus Saccharibacteria bacterium
GAGAAGATCCCCGAAGAAGTGCGTTCACTTGTCCCGGTCACCTTTTCCCCCATATCGAGTTGACCAATCCTCTCCGCATCGAGAATCACCACAATCATTGGTTCTGTTTTCATGTGATGTGTCACCTCCTTGTGGCATTATCATATCATATATCATACTTATATATAATATGTCAAATTAAACATTTACATGAAAGTTGCTAGTTTTAAAAATCTTTGATAGTATTAAAGAATTTATTATTAACATTAATTTCTCATATGGAAAAAAAGGATATTTTAGTGGGCTTGGTTATTGGTTTCTTAATTGGTGTTTTAGCCCTTGCCACTTTAAAAAACATCGAAATGGGTCTTAAGCAGCAGTTTTCTTGGTTTAGCATAAAAACGTTTTATTCTTTGCCCGTTATTTTTTCTCTTTTGATGGTTGTCGGTCTTTTCGCCGCAGATTTTATTTCAAAAAAAATAAAAGTGGTTTGGCAGTTGGCAAAATTCGTTTCTGTGGGCGCGCTTAACACTTTTATTGATTTGGGCATATTAAATCTTTTAATTCTGGTTAGCAGCATTGATCAGCCGAGGGGCGCAATATACACCTTGTTTAAATTCTTATCTTTTTCAGCCGCCGCCGCCAATAGCTATTTTTGGAACAAATGGTGGACTTTTGAAAAAGGAAGGCAATTAAAAGGAAGGGAATTTATAAATTTTTATTTGGTTACCGGAGTTGGTCTGCTTATCAATGTCGGGGTGGCGTCATTCCTTGTAAACTCAACCGGGGCGATGTTTGGGCTTGAAGAAAAGCTTTGGGCGGGAGTGGCCGCTCCTTTCGCCGGAGTGTTGATAGGATTTATGTGGAATTTTTTGGCTTACAAATTCTTTATTTTCAAAAAATAATTTTGAGAGCGGGAGGATTGAAATATTTTAAAACTCTATGGCTAATTTAGCGCTTTATAGAAAACATCGGCCTACAAAATTTTCAGAATTTGTAGGGCAAGAACACATTGTAAAAACCCTGACTAACGCTATTAGCGAGAATATGATTTCCCACGCATATCTTTTTTGCGGGCCAAGGGGTTCTGGCAAAACTACTATTGCCCGGGTTTTTGCCAAGGCGGTGAATTGCGAGAACATTAAAGAATACGAACCTTGCGACAAATGTTCTTCGTGCTTGGAAATAAACCAAGGAAGGGCAATTGATTTGATAGAAATAGACGCCGCTTCAAACAGAGGCATCGAAGAAGTGCGCCAATTAAAAGAAGGGGCAAAATTCACGCCTACCCGGTTGAAATATAAAGTTTTTATAATTGATGAATCGCATCAGCTTTCAAAAGACGCGGCAAACGCGCTTTTAAAGATACTTGAGGAGCCGCCAGCCCATGTAATTTTTATTTTAGCCACAACGGAAATACAGAAGATGATTTCAACCATTGTCTCGCGCTGTCAGAGATTTGATTTTCACCGGATAAGCGCGCTCCAAATTTTAACCAAACTTAAAAGAATCTGCGAAAGAGAAAAGATAAAGATTGACGATTCCGCCCTGGAGCTTTTATCAATAAACGCCGAGGGCGATTTTAGAAACGCAGAAAGTCTGCTTGAACAGGCAGCGACCTTTGCGAAGACAATGGGCCAGAAAAGCATTTCGAGCGATCAGGTAAAAGAAATATTGGGTCTTGTTGATTTTAATCTTGTCGCGGATTTTTTTGATTATATCGTTGAAAAAGACGCAAAGAACGCTTTTGAATTTTTGCACCAAAACACGGAAAAAGGGTTTAATCCGTCTGAATTTATAAAAACCCTGATTGATTATTTGCGGAGCGGATTGATTCTGAAAGTTGATTTGTCGCTTGAAAGCGAAATCATTAATGATTTAACCAAAGAAGCTTTGGAAAGATTAAAAGGACAGATCAAATCCGTGAATGAAAATTTTTTGAGGAAATCATTAAAGATTTTTTTGGAAGTCCAGACAAAGATAAAATACTCTCCGATTCCCCAGCTTCCGATAGAATTGGCGATTCTTGAAATTACCGAAGAATAATGATAGAAATCAAACACTGCGGGGTCGTCTAACGGTAGGACAACGGCCTTTGGAGCCGCGAATCGGGGTTCGAGTCCCTGCCCCGCAAAAGATTGAATTTCTCAAAAAAGCGGATTTTCATTCCGCTTTTTTGTCTGTACCTGTCTTTCCTTCGCTAAATTTCGTTTTTTTGCTCCCACCGACGCCAAGACTTTGGCGGGCAGGTCGCAAAAAGCGCCGCAATAAAAGGTGTTGTCCTTGCTCCAGCCCTCCCGTGCGCGGGCAACGCCAAGGGACTCCCTTTATGATTTACGCTTTTATTTTCTTTTGGTATAAGATACATAGAGGTTGATAACTACTTACATTATACTATTTTAATAAATAATAGTAAATAATTACTACTTATGGCAAATAATAAAAGCGTGATAGCTGAAAATATAAAGAAATATCGTAAGAAAAAAGGCATTACACAGGACAAACTCTCAAAATTGGCGGATATTACCTACAATACAATTATTAAGATTGAATCGGGGGCAACTTATAATCCGAGAGTGGAAACGCTAAAACAAATTGCCGATGCTTTAGGTGTCGGCATAGACGATTTAATGAAATAAGCAATTATGAAAACCAATCATAAAATCATAATTAGCGACTCTAGAAATATGGCGGAGTTAAAAGATAAATCCGTTCATCTTGTTATTACTTCGCCGCCATATTGGCAATTAAAAGATTATGGCACTTCGGACCAAATTGGTTTTAATGATAGCTATGAAGATTATATCAACAATCTTAATTTAGTTTGGAAAGAATGTTATAGGGTTTTAAATGATGGTTGCCGCCTTTGTATAAATATCGGAGATCAGTTTGCTCGCTCTGTTTATTATGGACGCTATAAGATTATTCCTATCAGAACGGAAATTATAAAATTTTGCGAAACCATAGGGTTCGATTATATGGGTGCAATTATTTGGCAGAAAGCCACAACGATGAATACAACTGGCGGAGCGACTATAATGGGTAGTTTTCCATATCCGAGAAATGGAATAATCAAACTTGATTATGAATTTATTTTGATTTTTAAAAAGTCGGGGGACGCGCCATTTGTACTAAGAGAAATAAAAGAAAAATCCAAAATGTCAAAAGATGAGTGGAATCAGTACTTTACCGGGCATTGGAATTTTAATGGCGCAAAACAAGATAAACATTTAGCAATGTTTCCAGAAGAATTACCAAAACGGCTTATAAAAATGTTTAGCTTTGTAGGCGACACGATTTTGGACCCGTTTTTAGGTAGTGGCACAACGACCCTTGCGGCAAAAAATTTAAACCGCAATTCTGTCGGTTATGAAATAAATAAAAAATTTCTACCGCCAATAAGAGAAAAAATAGGCATAGATAAGGAGGAATTATTCAAAGGAGCGGCATTTGAAATTATTGAGAAAAAAGATAGAAACATAGATTATAAAAGCGAAATTTCAAAATTACCTTATATTTTCAAGGATTCAATAAAATTTAGCAGGAAAATTGACCCTAAAAAATTAAAATTTGGCTCAAAAATTGATTCTACAAACAGCGAAAGAATTGATTTATATTCTGTAAAGCAAATTATAAATCCTGAAAAAGTTTTATTAAATAACGACTTAACGGTTAGGTTAATTGGTGTTAAAACAAAAAATGAAATTATGAATAAGGCAATAGAATTTTTGCAAACAAAGTTAAAAAATCAGCGGGTCTTTATTAAATTTGACAATGTTAAATACGATAACGATAATAATTTACTTTGCTACCTACGGACTCTAACCCCTCAAGCCGAACACTCGGCTTTTTTAGTTTCTTCGACTTTT
>CAZXXF010000042.1:0-3790 GCA_964644805.1 uncultured Candidatus Saccharibacteria bacterium
TGGAATTATTACCTTTTTAATCATATTCAATAAAATTTTATTAATTTATTGGAGCATTTATACTACCAAATCCGAACCTATTTTGAACGAAATTGATTGCCGCGCTTCGCGCGGCACAAAACCGACGCTCGAGCGGGGCGGGCAGGAAAGGAGTTTTGGGGGAAGGGAATGCCCGCCCCGCCCTCGCTTCCGCCGCCGCAATTTTTCGTGCCAGCGAAGCTGGCACGCCACAAGATGAAAAATTACAATAATGTGGAAATTTTAATACCAGCGAGCAAAAATAATCCTATTACCAAAAGACATAAAGCTGAATTAGCAAAAAATACAGATCGATTTACAAACTTCTTGTATAAATCCTGCCCTTTTCGCTCAGTCGCTCGATGCCCCTCGGCAAATTTCTTGAATTCGTCGCTAGTCATCACTTCTCCTGTTTGCTGATTTATAAAACCGCCTCCTTGCAATGCACTACGCTCTATGATATTCGCTAACTCTCCAGCGTGCAGAAACTGAAAATTTAAGCCAAAAATCATCCCATTGTAGACTTGGCGAATTATGCCACAAATAACAGAAAGAATTATTAGCAACCAAAATGCACCAATCAACCAGACATAGATTGGATTGTCTGGCAACCAATCGGTATTTACTACAGTCCACCCCAGAAGAGCAATATCAACGCTCAAGATAAAGTAATCGAGTTTTATGCCCGTTTTGTAATGATACTCAAGTGGGTTGGGCGTATTATTAGACATGAGTTTAGTAATTTTCAATCACAAAAGTTATGATTGATTTTTTAAATTCCGGCTCCATTGCCACAAATTCGCTAGAGAGTGTTCCGGCACCGATGAAGTAGAAAATATTTTTGTACAGGAGTTGATACAACAAATTAGTGGCTTCAATATTGATGTCTAGCGCGGAATACGGTGCTGAATATTTTACCCAATAGGTTGGTAGATTACCCAACTTTGTTTCTCCGTAATCTAGCAATTTTGCTCCCGGAAACTTTTCTTGTATACCCTCTATCATGCTGTCCTTAAATTCGGAGAGGGTCATCATGTCTTTTATCGTTGCAGTTTTATCAACAAATTCAGCCGGTATTTCTCGCACCCCAACGCTGATTGTGTGATTACCACTTACGGCTTTTTGTAGGATGTTCGGCCCATCGCCTGGTTTTATTTCCCATCCCTCAGGAAATTTAAACCGAAAGTTATATTTTGTATTCCTGTATAAATTACCAATTTGTTCAAAACTGGAAGAATCCTTGTCTGTTTTGGGCAATGTCAAATTTTCAATTAATGAATTTTGTTTGGAAATTAATATGGAAAAAAGTATTACTACACCCACGCCCACTATTAACAAAATAATTATCCAAGTTGTTTTTTTGCTTTTTGGATTATTATGACTTATTTTGTCATGTTGATTTTTATTAGTATCATTTTTCTTTTCCGTTTTTTTATTGCCTCTTTTGCTTATTTTTTCTCGCAACAAACCAACTAAATATATAAATCCCCACAGCACTCCGACCATCACTAGTGCTCCTCGAATACCTAGTTCTCGCAAAATGGTTATTACCAAAGTAGCAGGAATAAAAGCGATTAAGACATTGATAACAAAATTCCATCCTGAAAAATACTTTTTCCAAATTGATGACTCTTGATTTTTTTGTTCAATATTTTTATTTTGTTCGTCCATAAAAATAAAGGTTAGTTTATTAAATCATCAACGCTTACCCCAAGAGCTTTCGCTATTTTCTTGAGGGTATCAAGCGTTGGATTCTGATTTTTGCCAACTTCTATCTTTATAATCGTATTATTGGCGACATCGGCCAATCTCGCCAATTTTTCTTGAGAAAACCCTTTGCTTTCTCTCAACTTTCTCAAATTTTTGGTTATGTTTGACATACTAATATCGTGGTAGTAGAATTAAAGTATAGGTAATATTATCTTTCAACTACTTTAATGCTACACCAAAAATTAAAATTAGTAAAGAGTAGATGTTGTTTTTCGCTTTGCGAAAAACAAAAAATTGCGGCGGCGGAAGCGAGGGCGGGGCGGGCATTCCCTTCCCCCAAAACTCCTTTCCTGCCCGCCCCGCTCGAGCGTCGGTTTTGTGCCGCGCGAAGCGCGGCAATCAATTTCGTTCAAAATAGGTTCGGATTTGGTAGTATAAATGCTCCAGAATTAAACTTTCAGATTTTTTGCCTGCCGTTTCGGCGGCGCTTTGCGCCGCCTTATACGGGAAAACTGGCTCGCCGCGCGCGGCGCGGCTCGCCAAAAAGAGGTTCGTTATCCCTTGCGATTTTTTAAGTATTTACTTTGCCTAATACAAATTAACAAAACAAATCTATGAACAACAATAAATTTTTTCTCTACGTCCGTAAGTCCACTGATGTTGAGGACAAACAGGTTCGGTCTATTGAGGACCAACTAGCAGAATTGCGTGCCTTTGCCAAACAAGAAAATCTAAACATAACCGAAACATTTATTGAAAAACAATCTGCCAAAATTCCGGGCCGGCCGATTTTTAACGAAATGATAAAACAAATTGAAAAAGGCGAAGCCAACGGAATTTTGGCTTGGCACCCCGACAGATTAGCGCGCAATTCTGTTGACGGCGGCCGGCTAATTTTCCTTTTGGACACCGGAAAACTTGCGGACTTGAAACTCCCCACTTTTTGGTTTGAATCAACTCCGCAAGGAAAATTTATGTTGAATATCGCTTTTGGGCAAAGCAAATACTATGTGGATTCTCTTTCCGAAAACACGAAGCGGGGCTTGCGCCAAAAAGTTAAAAGAGGCGAATATCCAAGTTATGCGCCTATTGGCTATATCAATGATTCAAGGAATAAAACAATCGTTGTTGATAGAAAGAAGGCAAAAATCATCAAAGAAGTTTTTGAATTATACGCCAAAGGAAATTCAAGGTTAGAGGATATTTGCGACTTTTTGGCGCAACGCGGGATTATATCCCGCGGCGGAAAGAAAATCCACAAGACGAGGGCGACTTTTATTCTCTCAAATCCTTTTTATTGCGGATTATTCCGCTATGCCGGAGAGGTTTATGAAGGAAAACACGAGCCAATCATCGCAAAGAAAATTTTTGATAAGGTTCAAGAAGTTTTGAAACAAAGAGGAAAACCTCGTCGCAAAATAAAAAACGAACCGCAACCATACTGCGGATTACTGCGTTGTGGAACTTGCGGAATGATGATAACCGGCGAATACAGGATTAAAAGACAGAAAAATGGAAATGAGCATCACTATATTTATTACCACTGCACCAAGAAAAACAAATCAATCAAATGTCCCGAACCATGTATTCGTCAAGAGGAATTAAATAAACAGATTTCTACTTTGATTCAAAAATTTTCTTTGCGGCCGGATTGGGCGAAAAAGTTATTGACTATGGCAGAAGCGGACAAAGAGAAATCCGCCCAATCCGTTTCTGCTTTTGTTCAAGAAAACAGAGAAAAGATAAAAACAATCAATATGAAACTCCAGCGACTTTTAGATGGGTATTTAGAACAGGATATTGAAAGAGAAATCTATCGCCAAGAAAAACAAAAACTCCTTTTGGAAAAGAAGTCGCTGGAAGAGAAAATTATCCAAATTGAACAAAAGCAGAATGATTGGCTCGAACCGATGGAAAAATGGATAAATTACGCTCAAAACCTCTCAAAAATCGCAAGGGATAGCGACCTTTTAGAGAAAAAGGTCGCTGCCAAAGAAATCTTTGGCTCGAACCTCTTTTTGGCGAGCCGCGCCGCGCGCGGCGAGCCAGTTTTCCCGTATAA
>CAZXXF010000043.1:0-3640 GCA_964644805.1 uncultured Candidatus Saccharibacteria bacterium
TAAGGTTTTTAAGACTCCTTCTTTTATAGCAACTGATGGGACTACAATAATGAACTTTGTCCATCCATACTTCTGATTTAATTCTAAAATGGTTCTTAGGTAAACATAAGTTTTTCCAGTCCCTGTCTCCATCTCAACAGTGAAATTGTAAGGCTCTTTATTCCCCTTTTGTAAAAGGGTGTCAGACGAAGTCTGACGGGGTATTTCTAATTCCTTAGATACTGGAAGTTCATTTTTCTTTTGAATCTCTTGTAGATTTTCAAAGATTCTTTCACAAGGCAAGTCTAATAAATTTGGAATGATTTGGAAAGTATAATCAAAAGGTTTTTTGGGTTGCCCTTTAAATAAGTCCAATACAGAATTTATGGAATCAATCTGAAAATCTAACTTGGGGTCAAATTTTAACTTTAACATTTTTGCTTACCCTTTTTATGTTTAACAATCCTCATTTCTAAAAGTCTTTGTCTTTCGTGCTCTATCTCTGCTTTCAAAATTTTAGGGTCAGGTAGTTGTAATCTGTATTTAGAAGTGAATATCTTATTACTTATTCCACCTAAAGCATATTCAACGATAGTTTTTCTCTTGTCCGAGCAAAGGATTAGTCCTACAGGGTTATTTTCTTCTGGAAACTTTTCTTTATCTTTTAAATAATTTAAATAAAGGTTCATCTGTCCAGCATCAGTATGAGTAAATTCACCTATTTTTAAATCTATTGCTACAAGACACTTTAAGATTCTATGATAAAGGAGCAGGTCAAGACGGTAATGTTTTCCCTCAATAGTAATTCTTTTCTGTCGTGCAACAAAAGTAAATCCAATACCCAATTCAAGAAGAAAATGCTCAAGATGTTTAATCAATGCTTCTTCTAACTGTGATTCAGAATATTCATCTTTTAACCCGAGAAATTCCAGAATGTACGGGTCTTTGATTTCATCTTCAGGTTTGAGAATAATAGGTTTCTTATGCGATTTTGCTATAACTGATAATTTCTGCTTTGATAAAGCAGTCCGTTCGTAAAGCATTGATTGAATTTGTCTATCCAGTTGTCTAACAGACCAATTCCCACGGATACATTCAACCTCGTAGAATTCTCGTTGCAGTGGCTCACCGATACGCATCAACAGCCGATAGTGAGACCAAGAAAGAGGAAATTTATGAGACAACGTTTCGGAAATTTCAGACACTGTCTGAGGAATTAATCCAAATTCTGCACACACTGTGTGCGTTTTCTTTTGTGCTTTGTCCGGCAATTCTGCACGCACTGTGTGCAGAATCTCCTTATAGGTAATATAAAACTGTCGCATATGCCAGAGGTTTCTTTCTGTAAAGCCTTTACCAAATCGTAGAGTTAAATCAGCAGATATCTTTTTAAGTAATTCCTCGCCATAATCAGCCCGCTCTTTCCCTTTCTGTTCATATTCTACAATTCTTCTACCCACTAACCAATATGTAGTCACTAATGCAGTGTTTACGTACTGCACTGCTACTTTTCGTCCTTGCTCAATAAGCTTCGCAATATCAGTTATAAGATTTAAATATGTTTGCTTGTTACCAATTTTCTTCATCGGACTTATATTACCTTTAACCTCACAAAAGCACTCAGATTTATTTTGTCGTTATCTGTTAATACCTTGTCTAAAAAGACAAACATTTTCCCTTTATACTTTGAAGTCCTTATTTCCTCAATTGTCTTCTGATTAATTTTACTTGCCTGCCGAAGCCCTGGCGCAGGCAGGTCTTCAAGGCAGATATAAAATTCTAAATCTTGCTCTGTATCCTTAACAAAATAGAAATTATTCTCCTTAATCTTTACCTGCTCAATTTTAGAGTTTAAATTTAATCCTTCTTTCAATATTGCCTCATAAATAACATCTATTTCTCTCCAACCGGAAACTAATGGGTCATTAACGAACATACCAAGCCACTCTAAATATTTCTTTTTTAACTCCTCAACATCTTCTCCCTTCTCAATTTCAAATTCATCCTTAAGATTGAAGTTTGATTTATCAAGTCTAAAAACCTTAAATCCAAAATCTTGATTGCCTCCGTTTTTGTCATTGCGAGGTGAAGCCGAAGCAATCTCTTTTTTGTATTTTTCTGACACTCTCCTTAACCTTTCAATACAAATGTCTGCAACAGTAGGAAATTCTTTTTTAATCTCCTCATCTTGAACTTCCTCATCAAGTTGGACAAGGATGAATTTTCTATTGCCTCCATCCTCTTTATTTATATCCCAGATAGCGTGACCGGTGGTACCCGAACCGGCGAAGAAATCGAGGATTAAACTGCTTGTATCATTTTGAACTGATATGAGTATTAGATGTTTGATTAAATCTGATGGTTTAGGATTAGAAAATATATCTTTTCTACCAAATATTTCTGTTAGCTCTCTACTACCTTCAGCGTTTTCTACAATATCATATAATATACTTCTTTCTTTAATTATTCCTTTTTGTTCTGATAAATATACCTTTTCATAAGCTGTCCATCTTTCACCATTTATCTTTTTCCATTCTATTTTATTATTTTCAATCATTTCACTTATTTTATGTTTCCCATACCTCCATCTTCCATCTCTTAAATCTGGTGCAATAGGATATATTTCTGTTCCATCAGGTGCTGTTAATGGAAAATACATTGTAGGTCTATCTTCTTTATGAGCGCCACTTCCCCATTTATCTAATTTCATTAATTTGTAATTATCTTTATTAATTTCATCAAAGAATTTATATTCGTTTTCATTAGGTTGTTTTTGCCTTTCTTTTACCGAAAACTCTAACTTGTTTTTTGCATAAACTATTATATAATCATGCTCATCAATTATATATTCATCTTGTTGACCACCTCCAGATTTTTTACGCCATATAAATTTAACCACAAAATTCTCCTCCCCAAAAATCTCGTCCATTATTTTTCGCAAATTATGGACTTCGTTATCATCTATTGAAATAAAAATAACTCCGTCATCTCTTAATAAACTTCTTGCTAAAAATAATCTCGGATACATAAAATTGAGCCAATCCGAGTGATACCGTCCACTTGCTTCTGTATTCGTAGTAAGTTTTTGCCCTTCACTATCAATCTGTCCTGTCTTTTCTAAATAATCCTTTAAAGGCTCTTTAAAATTATCACGGTAAATAAAATCTTTGCCAGTGTTATAAGGCGGGTCAATATAAATCATTTTCACTTTACCAAAGTATGGTTTAAGCAAAAGTTTAAGCGTCTCTAAATTCTCCCCAACAATTACAATGTTCTCTGTATTATCAAAGTCAACAGATTTTTCTTTATCTGGTTTCAAAGTTCCATAAGCAGGAGATTGAATAAGTTTATAAAGATTGCTTTTCCCAGCCCAGTTAAAATAAAATCGGTCATCTTCCTTTTCAGTAATTTCACCGCTTAATAGAGCTTTTAACTTCTCAAAATTGATTTTATTATCCTCAAAAATTTCAGGATAAATTTCCTTTAATCTTTCCTTTAAATCAATTCTTACCGATTTATTTACTTTTTCGGTTTCCATTTCTTCTCCTCCATAATGGGGTTCGGAATTTCATCTAACTCCTTATATCCGCAATACTGCAGATATACCACCTATCTCATAATCCCTGTAATCTGTCCAAAGGACTTTTTATCTTACTTAGGT
>CAZXXF010000044.1:0-615 GCA_964644805.1 uncultured Candidatus Saccharibacteria bacterium
CGGTAGAGAGATAGCCCCGGATGCGCGCAAATGTCCTGGCGCCTTTGAGCGTGCGGAAAGCGCCTGAGATCTTCTGCTGGACCTTCATCATGCGCAGGTCCTGCTCGGCTTGGTTGTTGCTGAACGGGACCTGCGGGTCGTGGAGGAAGGCGAGCACGGAGGACTCGTGCCGCTGGAGCCGCAGCAAGAGGTTCTGCGCCTTGGTGTGCTTGGGCCGGCCTCGGCGTCCGGGGCCGCGGAGGCTCTTGATGGGATTCTCCGCGAAGCCCTGGCGCACGAGTGCCCGGAACTTCCCGACCCAGGCGTGACGTTGGCGCAATTGCCAGGGCCCGGCACGTGCCCTGTGAGCTTGTGTAGCGCGGTGTATCCGCAGCAGGAGGTCGAACATCGGCCTGGCCCACTTCTGGTGGAGGACTTCGTCGAGGAAGACGAGCTCGCGCAGGAGGTGGGCGTTGCAGAAGGCGTGGAGGCATTTCAGGTCGAAGTAGGCGCTCAAGCAGTCGTGGACGAGGCGGCCGGTAAAGCGGGCGAGGAGGGCGAACTGCTCGGTGGCCTCGCCGGCGCGCCGTTTGTGGACGGCATACCAGGTGAGGGTCTGGGTGGCGACGACCTGGA
>CAZXXF010000044.1:686-3446 GCA_964644805.1 uncultured Candidatus Saccharibacteria bacterium
CTTGACGGTGGTCTCGAATCCTGCGAGTGCGTGGTTGGCGGCCGTGACGGCGGCGCAGACGGTCGCCTCGCTGACAGGCCTGCCGAAGAGGTCGGCGCACATCTGGCTGATGCGCTCCAGTGGGATGAGCTGCTGGCCGCGCAGGTAGACCAGCCAGGCGTTGAAGCGGAGGCCGTATTGGGCGGGGGCGTTGACGCCGGCGGGGAAGTGTGCCGAGACCTCTCGGCCGGAGTTCGGGCAGAGCTTGACCTCGGCGCGGTGCTCGTTGACGACGAGCTTCTGTGGAGGCAGGTCGAATACCTGCCGGGTTTCGTGGCGGATGAGGGGCTGCTTGCGCAGGTCGGCGCCGCAGCCGCAGGGGCAGCGCCTGAGGCGGTGAACGACGACGCGGTCGGGCTTGGCGACGGGTTTAAGTGTGGAGCCTGGATGGCCGTCTTGCCCTCCGGAGTTGCGTCGGCCTGGGCGGCGCAGGCTCTTGGGGGCGGGCTTGGTGTAGCCGTCGGAGGACGGTGGCCTGCTGCTGTTGGCGCTGTTCTGTGCCAGGCGGGCCTCTAGGGCGTTGAAGCGGCTCTGGAGGTCGAGGAACATATCGACGAGGCGGCCAGGCTTTCGCCTCGCCAGGGCTTCGAGAGCCTTACGGGTCCAGGCGGCAGAGCTTTTCACGGAAGTCCGGGACCAGGGGGTAGACGTGGATGTCCTTGACCGGGACGCACAATGTGCGGTTGCGGTCCTGGCGGCCCCGTCCCTTGGTTTGGCCGACGCAGATCCAGTTGGCGGCGCGGTAGCAGGCGCCCTTGAAGCGGGAGCGGTCGACGAAGGTCTCGACCAGATGGACTGGATGGCCGTACTTGGCCAGCCAGTCGGCCGCGAGGCGGCGGGTTATGCGCGCGAGCAAGTGCGAGGCCAGATGCGGGACGCGAACCCAGGGGAGGATGAGGAAGCGGGTGTTGTTGGCAGTCCAGTTCAGCCGTTGGGCACGGGCAGCGTCGCTCCAGCCGATGAAGCGGTCGCGGCAGGCTACTTTCCAGGCGGCGGCGCCGAAGAGCAGACAGGCGAGGTCGCGCCCGTGGTGGTCGCGAGCCAAGTAGGCAAGATGCTCGCCGACCGGGCCTCGATGGCCGAGGTAATGGTGGCGAGCGAGGTAGGCGGAGAAGGTCGGGTAAGCTGGGTGCCTGGCATGAAGCAGTTCGACGGCGACCGGGGCGAGGTTCTGCAAGTTCGCGACAATGGGCTCAGTGCAGAGACTGAGCCCGAGGAGTTCTGACTTAAGGCGGCCGCGGTGGACCGGCGCGCGCCTGGGAGGCGGGAGGACGATCGAGCCGCGCCGATGCAGCTTGAGCAGCAGGGTTCGGGCGGCCATGTCCTTGAGCCGTCCGGCGCTGGTGCGCCAATTCCAGGCTTGAGCGAGTTCCTCGGAGAGCCGCTTGCGATGCCAGTCTGGATGGGCGGCGATCAGCCGCTGGACCTGGAGGATATCCTGGTCGGTGAGGGAGAGCCCCTGGATGCGAATTTGTTCCGCCACGAGCCGAGTTTAGCAAAATGTCGGCAAGTGAGTCCAGTTGCAGGCGCTGGTGCAGGAAGTTGCTCATGACGGAAGCATCGACGAGAGCATTTTCTAATCCAAGGATGAGCCTGAAATCTTCCGACGGGGCTCCGTCGACACATTTTTCGTCCAAGCCTCCTCTTTGAGCACTTTTCTGAACAGTTTTCCCTTCGCCTCCTGCATAAGCCTGGCGGCCTCGCTGTCGGTTTGCGCCATAGCCTTCCGCTTGAGGTCCGCCAGCGTAATCCCGGGTTTTAAATAAGCCTCGGCTTTCGGCAGCGAGGCGAGCCGCTCGCAGGGCGTCAGGTATGTCTTATAGTGCCTGGCCCGGCGGCCTTTTTCATCTACCGTGATGGTCGGGAACGCGCAGGGCCGGTGATAGTTCAGATAATCGTTGAAATGCGCCAGGTAGAACCCATGGACCTCCGGCGCATGCTCGCGCGCTATGTGCCAGTAGCCCATGTACTTGCGGATAACGCTTCCGTTCTTGCCTTCTACCAGCGCATTATCGTTTGTCCGACCGGCGCGCGACTTACTCTGCTGCACCAGCGCCTTATTGAGCATATTGGCCACCAGCCCGTTTATGAATTCGCCGCCATTGTCCGAATGGAAGTTGAGGATGAGGAACGGGAAGAGGTCCAAGGCTATAGCAAGCGCTTCCTCAAGCATGGCCTCGTTTATAGCGGGCACGCAGACGATTATTTCCCACTGGGTGACATCATCCACCAGGTTGATGTGGTAAACCCCCTTCTTGCCGTCATAGTCGCCCTGATGAACGGCATCAACGCGCAGATAGCCCGGCTTGCCGTCCGGATTGGGCTTGCGCCTGACGCCTATGGCGACCTGGACGGTCCTGGTCCGCCTTATGGTCAACGCTTTGCTGCGGTAGACAGGATCTTCGCGCAGGTTATAGATGTGGGCCGGAGAAATGAGGCGCAGGCGTTCGTATCGCTTATCGCCATACACGGTGTAAGCCCGTTCCAGAAGCGCTTTGGTCGCCGGGCCCGACATGCGCTCGTGCAGGTTATCCACTTTCGCCAGCAGCTCGATGTCTTCCCGGGTGTAGAAGGCGGGGAACCTGTTGCGCCTGCCGGCGAATGATTTTATGCAGCCCATGAGCTGATTGCGCGCTATGAGACGATTGAGCTGTGGTTTTGAAAAGCCGGTAGTGAGCATCATGTATTTACGAAGCAGGCCTTTGTCTTTTTTACGAAGCG
>CAZXXF010000045.1:0-3412 GCA_964644805.1 uncultured Candidatus Saccharibacteria bacterium
ATAATGGTGAAAATTTTATATCTAGAAAATTATATTTTCAAGGTACTTTATGCGGGGTGGCGTTAATAGAAATAGTTAGACCTGGGTTTGGAATATATATCATGAACAAATGTTTGAATGGGGTTTCAATAGAAGGGAAAACATATGGCACTTCTGGTTTATCTAAATATTTATATTACAAAACATGTTGCGAGCTAGAAAAAAAAGGTATTTCATTTGTAAATGTTGGGTCATTGGGGAAGGAAGAAGGCGTGAGAAAGAGCAAAGAAGAACTGCGCCCACTAGATGTTCGGCTAGAATCTTATCAAATCAATTATGGAGCGCTATAAACAAAATAAAAATTTAACCTTTTTTGAAATAGAATATCTGGCAAAATGTTGGCTTGGCAGTAAACGATTTAACGCTGAATTACCAGAACCACTTAATAGCAGAGGCGCACTCTTTTTTCTTTATGGACGAAACGCGTTATATGCTATTCTGCGTGCTCTAAAAAGAGAGCAAGGATGCAAAAAAATCTTGTTTGCCGCATATTCTTGCGGAGATGAAATTCAGCCGGCTGTTACTTTAGGGTATGACGTTAGTTTTTTCAAACTATCACAGGAAAAAGGATTGCAAATTGATATGGAAGATTTATTGAAACTTCTAGAAGGATTTAAAGGGGTTTTGGTAATTACTCACTATTTAGGTTTCATACAAAGAAATATAAATATAGTAGCTGATTACTGCAAAAAGAATGACATCGTTCTCATAGAAAACTGTACCCATTGTTTGGGAACACGATATTTTGATCGGGCAATAGGAACTTTTGGAGATTATGCAATATTTAGTTTTAGAAAAAATATACCGTTGCCTCATGGCGGAGCGTTAGTGGTCAATAATAAAAGCATCGTGAATAATCTCGAGGCAATATTGAGAAAAGATTTCGACAGGCCGACCCCTGAAGCAGTTAGCTTTGACCTCTTTATCTTTCTAGGGTATCAGTCGGGGCTTTTGCGCCAGGGAGTGAATATATCGAGAACTCTTAAAAGTTTTTCCGCAAATCAATCTTTGCACGGATCACGACTAGACATTTATGGCGGATACCGCTTGCGGTTGTCGTATCTGGCCGAAGCTATAATTTCTTACACAGACTGGGAAGGCATAATGAAAATCAAAAGAAGAAACTTTCAGCGATACCTGAATTATTTTAAGAAAAACAAAATGGAGAATTTTGTCATTGTAGAAAAAATTTTGAGCAGCGAGTATCCTATGCTTTTTCCTATTTATGTCAAAAATTCGGAATCGTTTTACAAAAAAATTAAACACCACAATATATTTGGTATCCAACCGTTTTGGAGCCATAAACACGAATTTGTAAACTGGAAAATATTCGCAAAAGAAAATATATTAAAGGAAGGCACATTGGCATTGCCCACAACTTATTTTATCGGAAATAAGAATTTAGAAATTATTTCCAAAGAACTGCGCTCAATATGAAAGAAAACAAAGAGCTATATATCATAATAGGTCCATTAGGTGCCAACAAGACAATGTATTCTGAAGCTATTGCAAAGCTCTTTAATATGGAGCCCATCTTTTGGGGTGAGGTAAAAACAAAAAGCAGCAAAAATAATCTCGGTTCTTTAAGAAAAGCGTTGATCCAAGCATTTAGGAAACATTCTCGCATTATCATTGACGGTTTCCCAACTAATAAAACGGAATCTTTATTTTTATTGAATTTATCCAAGAAGTTGGGTTGCTCAATCAAATGCGTTATTCAACTAAATATAAGCTTGGAGAGAATCATCAAAAATTTAAAGAACAGGTTTGTTTGCAACAATTGCGGAGTTTTCTATGAAGACGATTCTCCGATAAACAAAGGTAAAAATAACTGCCCAAATTGCGGCGCGATTCTAACAAAATACCACACCAACAAAAGAGAGGTACAGAAAAATTATTACGATTTCTTTAATTCGGTGAAAGACATATCAGAAGTTTTGTCGCTATATAGCGAATCTTATTTTAGCGTTAGCGTAGAACAACAAAAACATTTTGTTATAAGTTCTATCTTTCACAAAATAAAAAACCAAGAGAAGGATTTTCATACCTTGTATGAACGAAAATCTCAAGCAAAAATAGAAACGAAGTACGGAGTTTTCAAAATTGTTACTTATCTGTCAAAAATAGATTATAAGCATCACCTTGCTGTCATAAAAGGAAATGTAAAAAACAAAAGGGGAGTTTTATTGAGAATACACTCCTCTTGTGTAACCGGAGATATTTTAGGATCTCTTAAGTGTGACTGCGGCGAGCAATTAGTAAAATCCTTGAAAATAATAAACACATCAGGGTTGGGTGTATTAATTTATCTATACCAAGAGGGGCGCGGCATTAACATCGTTAACAAAATAGATGCATATAATTTGCAAAGGAAAGGAGTGGACACCGTAGGGGCAAATGAGTTGCTTAAGTTTCCGATAGATATGAGAGAGTATGCTGCCGCCAAAGATATTTTAGCGGATTTGGAGATAAAAAGTGTAAAAATTCTGACCAACAATCCCGATAAGATTTACAAGTTAGAGGAATTAGGGGTAATAGTAGAATCGAGTATTCCTTTAGAAATTAATCCGAACAAACACAACAAGAATTATATTTCCACTAAGAAAAAGAGAATGGGTCATAAATTGCAACTTATAAAATAGCTATGCGCAAAATACTTTTGGGCACAACCAGTCAACCTAAGTTAGATATAGTAAAATCAGTCCTTCGCTCCGATTATGAGATTGTTCCTGTTGATGTTGAATCCGGTGTTGCCGACCAGCCGCTCGACGAAGGTACGACCATAGAGGGAGCTGTAAACAGAGCAAAAAATGCTGCCAGCTCTTCGCAAGAATATGAATTTTCTATTGGCTTAGAGGGTGGACTAGAAAAAATTAATAGCCTGTATTATTTGGTATGTGTAGTCGCTCTTGTTGATCGAAGAGGTAATGTTTACATAGGTATTAGCAACAAACTTCCTCTGCCAAAGGAAGTTTCAGAATGCATTGCGGAAGGAGAACAATTTGGAGAGGCAATAAGAGAGTTTATGAAAGACATTCAAAACAATTCTTTGAACAACTCAACGCAACTGATTGAGCATATTCAAGAACTTATTGATCGAAAAAAGAGCTTTTCAATTGCTCTCAATACAGCTCTTTTTGCGTTAAAATTTAGCGAGAAATTTGTTCGTTAATAAAAAAGACGAACGAAGTCCATTCGTTCGTCTCGGTCACCCTGGAAAAATCTCCAGGATTACAGGGATTTCATCCTGCGCGTCTGGAGCGTGAACTATGCCCTCAATTATAACAGCAATGAGCTGTTTAGCTTGAGGGTTGCCGTTCGCTTTCAACCTTTCGACTTCTTCCAGGTTCACGTCCTCCACGTAGCAGTATTT
>CAZXXF010000046.1:0-3218 GCA_964644805.1 uncultured Candidatus Saccharibacteria bacterium
TTTTCCAGCATTGATCGAATCGGAACGAATGGAAGACATTTATAAGCCGCGAGACGCCGATTGCCTTCAAGTACTATAAGTTTTCCGTCCTCTTCTATTGCTATGTATCGCTCAAGTTCCGGGTAGTCCTTGTTTTTTACTATCTCGCTTGCCAACTTAAAAATGTTGTGCCTCTTAACCAATTCTTGAATAACCTCGGTTTGAGTTGCTTTCTCAAACTTATCAGCCATCCTCGGATTTAAGGGGTCAAGGAAAAGTTGAGCTATTGCAATTTCTTTTTTAGGCCAGTTTTTGTAATTCATATTTGTTTCAAAAATTCGTATTCAACTTTGGAGAATAAACTACTCGGCAAGTCATTTAACTTTTTCTGTGCAACTTTTATTGCCTGTGCCGATTTATCAATTCCTATCCAATTTCGATTGAGTAATTGAGCCGCTATCAATGTTGTCCCAGAGCCGCAAAAACAATCAAGCACTAAATCACCTTCGTTAGATGACGCTTCAATGATGAATTTCAGCAAATCCAAACTTTTCTCTGTTGGATATTGCGGATATTGAGGGTCCTTAAACTCCCAAATATCCTGCATTTTTTTTCCTTTCCGTTCGTCCAAATAGATTTTTTTGCGAGGGACGCCGCTTGCAGACCATTCAATCAAACCTTGTTTATTCCACTCCTCTAAAATTGCCGGATCGGTTCGCCAATGGCGACCCTTTGGTGGCTTTGTGCCTCGCCATTCTTTGCTTGTATTGCCGTTAGATGTTTCGCCGGGCGCATGAAGTGGAATCGTTGTATATCTTCGCCCACTTTTATCAACTTTCTTAAACAAGCGGTCTATATCTTCTTCCGAAAAAGGAACGCGCGGGTCATTCCAAGTCGGGCTCTCCGACATTGAATAAAAAAGTATCGAATCTTTGATGTTGCCGTATGCTTTCCTGTCAAAATTTTTTGGATTGCATTTTATACGGGCAATATCGTTTCTAAACATATTGCGCCCGAAAACTTCGTCCATCAAAAGTTTTACATAGTGGCCGATTTTGTAATCTATGTGGAGATAAATTGAGCCGCATTTTGATAAAAGATTTCTCAGAAAGATTAAGCGTTCCCGTAAGAACTCCAAAAAATCTGCTCCGATGAGGGTATCGGCGTAAGCAACGCCATCTCCATTACTACTACTTATGGTATTTGCACGTTCCTCGCTTATTTTGAATGTTCCGTTTGTGGCAAAAGGCGGGTCAATATACACCAAATCAACTTTACCAGCATAGTCATCAAGCAAAGTTTTTAGAGCAGAAAGATTGTCGGCGTGTATAAGTTTATTTTTTGCTCCTTTGCCAGAGACTAATTTCAGCTTAACCCTCGGCGTTTTTTCAAGGATTTCACTCTCTGATTTTTTGTTTTCATAAGTTAGAAGCATACGTTAAACCTGATAAAGAAATTCTCGTAAAACTAATGCACTCATAGTATTATCATTTTTCAATTTCCGGCTAGTTATGGCTTTGTACATTTTGTTTCCACCTTTGATGTACAAAACTCCGTCAAGAATAGCTACGGTAATTGCTTTCACTCCCCGCGCTTTTAATGTTGTAATAGCATCATTGAATTGAGCGTTTTGGTGTCCGCCAAAATCAGTAAGGAATTTTGCCTCGCCTATTACATATTTGCCGTTGAAGCGACCAATGAAATCCAGCCCTTTATTAACTCTGTAATTCAAATGCTCTTTCGCAAATTTCATCATTTCGGCATCGCCCGCGTCCAAAATCGCGTTTCCTTTTGTTGGCAAGAATTTATCTAATTTCACTGGCACTATGCCGAGAGATTTATTTCTCAACCATCGTCTGAATAGAGGCCCGATTTGCCGGTTTGTTTCTTTTGGTTCGGACGAGCGAGAGTAAATTTCATCAAGACCCATTTCATATAAACGCCCGCAAAGGCGATCAACCGTCGCCGGATTGCGTTTCAACGCCTCTTTGTCGCGTTTAAGATATGCGACATAAGAATCTTTAATCGGAAACAAATCAAACTGTAAAAGATTTTCAAGAAGTGCAACGTTATCACGCTTCTCAAATGCTTTTTCAACACTTTTCCAAAGTCCGCTGTTTATATCTCGGATGCCTTCGGGAATAGTCGGATATACTTGGAAAAGGTCATCCAAATAACTCCTTTGATTTGCGTATTCAATGCTTAATTGTAGCCAGTGGTTCATAGATATTTTTCAATTCCCAATGATTTAAGATATTCATTAGCTTTCTCAACGATAACTTTTCGGCGGTGATTCAAAAAATCTTCATAGTTCTCAATTTTCCATAACTCTCTATCTGACGGCACAAATTGCTTTTCCAGTTTTTTAGGGTCAATCTCACTAAGATATTTCGACGGCTCCGTGTTCGAGATTTTTCTGTTTGCTTTTTCAGTAAGAAAGCCGATATTTGCCACATCATCAATAAGCGAGAGTTCGTATCCCGCCTTCTTTAATAGAGAGCGCGGGATAATATGATGTTCTTCGTAATCAGAAGTAGTTATTTTGTGTCCCTTCCACCAATCTTCTGCTCCTTCATCGCGAGATACGACATACAAGAGAAGTTTTGAGTTTCTGCTTTTTCCCGCAAAACGTTCCTCATCAATTAGGAGACGGCCAACTTGATTTTTAAGCAATGCAAAAAGAGATTTGAGCGATACACTTTTATCAATTTCTTTTAGGTCTTCATCAAGCCGAGTTTCTGGAGATCCGGCATAACGCCCCCAAAAAGACGCAAGTAAAAACCAGAGCGAAAAATCTATCGTTTCCTCCTCGGTAAATCGTGTTTTCTTTTTGGAGAGATAAAAAGCAAGTGAAATCAAGACGTATTGTGAGGGTAAAACATCGCTCGTTCTAATGCCGAGATTTTCATCAAGCATTTTCAAACAATCGTTTAGAGCTTTCTTTGTTATGCCCCAATTTTCTTTAAGGTCTTCATCGGAAATACTCCTTGCAAGACCCCTAAAATACGCCAAGCGTCCCTGTTTAGCGGCGACGGCAACTAATGAGCGGATTACTACAGAAGCGTCAATTTCCCATCCCTTATCTTCAAGCTCGTCGAGATAACGCCTAAAATCTTGCCTAAACTCGCCTGGTATTTTGAGAGCGAGAAGCGCAAGGAGAAGTTCTGTTATCCTGATTCGCGTCCCTTTTGAATTGATTTTTACGAAAATATCAGCAACCTCGTCATACTCCATTGATG
>CAZXXF010000047.1:0-3172 GCA_964644805.1 uncultured Candidatus Saccharibacteria bacterium
TGCCCCTCCCTCCCGGCGCGGAAAAGATTAAGGAACTCCCTAAAATTTGTTTGCTTATTTTTGAAGTTTGCGGTATCATTATATTAAACAAGTTGATATACACTCACTATAAGTAGTATATTATAATAGTTTATCAAAGTCAAAACAATATGGCAAATTCCGTTAGCGAAAATATCCGCAAACTTCGTCAGAAAAAAGGCATTTCCCAAGATCGCCTCTCAAAAGACGCTGATTTGGCGTTAAATACCGTTGTTAAAATAGAAACAGGCGAAAGTCCTAACCCCACAGTTGAAACATTAGAAAAAATAGCAAAAGCCCTCGGCGTGCCGGTGGCAGAATTATTTAAATAAAACTATGAAAAATCTTACCGAGAAAAAAGCAATACAAGCGTTAGTTCATACGGCGGTAGAATCTTACGCCGAGGGCTTTAAGGCCCGCCACGAAGCCGAAGTTGATAATCCAGAGGGAATTATCAATATGAAAGTTCACAATGTTTTTATTGAAGCACTTGGTAAAGATATTCAGTATTACACCGCACTTGTCCGTTCGCTTGATAGTTCGCTCGGAAATATGCTTGAAGGGCTGGCGATAAATCTCGCAAAACTTTCATTTGAAGTTAAAAAGAATGTTGAAGGCCCATTGAGCGTTGGACAAACAAGAGCAATCGCGGTGCTTTTGGAAAAGTATAAACGACATCAAAAGCGACCGAGCATTAGCGATTATGAAGTTTTGCGAGCAGAAAATAAAAACAAGGCAGTCATAAAACGCCACGACAGCGATTATTATTTGATAGATAAAGAAAATAACAATCATTATCTCATTGAGCTAAAAATTGGCGGCGATTTGGATAATAAAAAAGCTCGTTCCGAAAAAGAGGCGATTTTGGAACAATACGCGATACTTTCAAACACTTTGCCAAAATCTGAAAAATTGAAAATTTATTTTGCCACCGCTTATAATCGCTTTGGTGAAAATAAACCTTGGCGGCAGGAACGCGTCCGCCAATTTTTCGCGGACGATGAATTGTTAATCGGAAAAGATTTTTGGAATTTTGTGTGCCAAAACGATAAAGGTTATGAATGGTTGCTTGAAGCGTATCGGTCAAGCGCACATCTCATCAAAGAAGCGTTGGATTCAATTAAGAAAACATATCTAGGATAAATCTTTATGGATAACAAATATCAAATACACCTCGCGGATAGCTACGAACATATTAAAAAAATCCCGACCGCCTCGGTGGATTTGATTTTGACCGACCCGCCTTACAATTTAAGCCCCTATTCAACGGGCAATATCAAACTCTCGTGGCGTAAAGAATTAAATAATGATTTGGCTGATTGGGATAAAAAAGAATTTGTGCCACGCGATTGGGTAAATGAATTTAAGCGAATACTGAAACCGACAGGAAATATTTTTGCTTTTACGAGTTATAATTTACTCGGAAAGTGGCACGAAGCATTTGACCCCGAATTTGATACTTTTCAATTTATGGTATGGCACAAAACTAATCCTGCGCCAAAAATTAGGCGGGCGGGATTTTTGAATAGTTGCGAGTTAATCGTTTGTATGTGGAACAAAAACCATACTTGGAATTTTAGCAATCAAAGAGATATGCACAATTTCATTGAAACGCCAATTTGTATGGGCGTTGAGCGAATTAAAGAACCTAACCACCCCACACAAAAGCCAGTAAAAGTTTTGGAACATGTTATAAAACTTGCCTCGAAAGAGGGCGATGTAATTTTTGACCCATTTATGGGCGTTGGCTCAACGGGTGTCGCCGCGCTTAATTTAGATAGACAATTTATAGGCGTTGAAATTGACGAAAAGTATTTTAAGGCAGCGGAAAAACGCTTAAATGGGCGGCCAACAAAATTAGATTTTAGTTTTCAAAAGCAAAATTCCTATGGAAAACAAGCGTAAACATCTTGAATTTATCCAAAATATCATTAGCCGAATGGCGGGAAATTTGTTTTTCTTGCGGGGTTGGACTATTACTTTAATCGGTGCTTTGTTAGCATTGTTTTCAAAAAATAATAGTCCCGATTATGTTTTTTATTTTCTGATTGTTCTTATCCTCGTGTTTTGGATTTTGGACGGGTATTTTCTCTCACAAGAAAGATCATATCGTGATTTATATAATCATGTCAGAAAATTAAAAGAGGAAGAAATTGATTTTTCTATGGATATTGGCGAATACCAAAAATTTAAGAAAAACACTCTTATTTATTCAATGTTTTCTTCAACTCTTTTAATTTTCTATCTACCGCTTGTCGGAGCGGCAGTTTATATCTTATTTCAAATTAAATAAAAAATATGGCAACAAAAAGACAAGTATTTTACAGTTTTCACTACAAACCAGATTGTTGGCGTGCTTCCCAAGTTAGAAATATCGGGGCAATAGAAGGAAATAAGCCCGCGCCGGATAATGATTGGGAAACTATCACAAGAAGCGGTGATGACGCTATCAAAAAATGGATTAAAGAACAAATGAAATACCGGTCATGCACGATTGTGCTTGTCGGTGAAAATACTGCTGACCGGAAATGGATAAATTATGAAATTATAGAATCGTGGAATGCGGGAATGGGCGTTGTCGGAATATACATTCATGGATTAAAAAATCAAGACGGATATATAGCAAATCAGGGTAAAAATCCTTTTGACTGTATTTCATATGGGGATAGTGGCAAAAAATTATCTTCAATCGTAAAATGCTATAATCCGTCTGGTAGCAATAGCAAAGAAAGATATGATTGGATTTCGCAATACATTTCTGCCGCGGCAGAGGAAGCAGTAAAAATTAGAAACGATAATTAAGCCCGCCGCAAAAAATTTCGCCAGCCCAAGCGAGGGCGAGGCGGAAGGGGGGTGTGGGGGGAATTCCGCCTCGCCCGAGCCGAAGCGAAGCCCCGCCGCCCTGCTCGATCAGAGCAGAGTCCCGCAAAAAAGTTTTCTTTTCCTTTTAGAAGAAAAAATCGGGCGGGCGCAAATAAAAAATTGTGAACAAAACTTTTCTTTGTCGGAGCGAGCGAAGCGAGCGGCGGCGGGGCGGAGCGATCAAATTTCGCAGTCCGGATTTTCGTCAAAAAAAGTTCGGATTTCGTCCAACAAACACCACCAACATAGCCCTAAAATTCATTAAACTGGGGAAAACTTGGGGAAAAGTAAG
>CAZXXF010000048.1:0-3045 GCA_964644805.1 uncultured Candidatus Saccharibacteria bacterium
TCGAAGAAACTAAAAAAGCCGAGTGTTCGGCTTGAGGGGTTAGAGTCCGCCTCCTAAAGATTTATTATCCTATCATAAAAATAATTAAGCGTCAATATCGGGATTTTGGTGCTCTCTTGTCAACAAAAATAAATTGAGTAGAATAAAATTGATGGCCCAAAACCAATCTCAAACAAAGGGACTTTTGCCTCAGAATATTGAAGCGGAAAAATCCATTTTAGGATGTCTTTTAATTGATAAAAACGCAATTGTAAAAATCATTGATTCTTTTGAGCCTCGGGATTTTTATAAAAAGGATCATAGAGAAATTTATCAGGCAATTTGCGACTTATTTGAAAGAGGCATAGAAGTGGACATTCTTTCTGTTTCGAGCCGCTTGAAAGAAAAAAATGTTTTCAATGAAGTCGGAGGGAACAGTTATTTAACTGAATTATCAAACAGCGTCCCCAACGCCTTTCATGTTTTGAATTACGCAAAAATTGTCCAGCGGAAAAGAATCCTTCGCGATCTTATTGAGGCCTCGTTTGAAATCGGGCAGATGGGACATAACGAGGCAGAAGATATTGATATTTTAATGGATAAGGCCGAAAAGAGAATTTTCAGCATTGCCCAAAGATCGCTCACTCAAAAATTTATAAAACTAAAAGACGGCCTTGAGGAAGCTTTTGAAAGAATCGACATGCTTTCCAAGAATCGGGGGATTCCCAGAGGCGTTCCGACAAGCTTCATAGATTTAGACAATCTTCTCTCTGGTCTTCAGAAGTCTGATTTAATTATTTTGGCTTCAAGACCCTCTGTTGGAAAAAGCAGTTTGGCTTTTGATATCGCAAGACATATTGGAGTTTATAATAAGCTTCCTGTCGGAATTTTCAGCCTGGAAATGTCTAAAGATCAGATAGTGGACCGGTTTCTTTCGACTCAATCAGGCGTTGATTTGTGGAGATTAAGGACTGGAAATTTATCATCTGAAGGACAAAATAATGATTTTGAAAAAATACAGGAGGCCTTAGGAGTTCTTTCCGAGGCGCCGATATTTATAGATGACGCCGCAACTTCGAATATAATGCAGATGCGCGCGATGGCAAGGCGGCTTCAGGCGGAAAACGGCCTTGCTCTTCTGATCGTCGACTATCTCCAACTGATAGAACCAAGAAACACCAATGCGGGCATTGTCCAGCAAATGACAGAAGTTTCGCGGGCGCTTAAAGCGCTTGCAAAAGAGTTAAATGTTCCTGTATTGGCATTATCGCAGCTTTCAAGAGCTGTGGAGCAAAGAACTCCGCCCATTCCGCGCTTATCAGATTTGCGCGAAACCGGCGCAATTGAACAAGATGCCGATGTCGTTCTTTTCATATACCGAGAGGACAGATATAAATCTGACAGCTTAAGAAAACACATAGCCGATATTATAGTCGCGAAACACAGAAACGGACCAGTCGGTCAAATTGAGCTTTATTTTGATGAACCGAGGGCAACATTCCAAAATTTGGAAAAAAACGCCTCCGGCGATGAAGCGTCCGCAGACCTAATAGGATAATAAATATATTAAGCTTTTAGGCTGAAATTTCTAGGATTTCAACCAGTGTAAAAGTTTGGCGATGACCCTGCTTTTTTTTGTATCTCTTTTTGGGTTTATATTTAAAAACGATTATTTTTTTATCTCTTCCCTGTTGGATAATTTTTCCCGTTACTTTAATATTTTCCAGCTTGGGGGTCCCAATCAAAACATCTTTGTCTTTTTTCGCCAATAAGACCTCTTCAAACATTATTTCTTCCCCTTCTTTTTTATCTATTTTTTCTATTTTTATTTTATCGCCGGGTTTTACGATATATTGCTTGCCTCCGGTTTTTATAACGGCTAAGTTCATATTATATTTTATTATTTAATTGATTTAATTTTTTATTTTCTTTGGGCTGTTGGAATTGAATTTCGCTGATGGAAGTTCTTGCCCTGCTTATCATTTGCTTATAATCTGCGTAAGCATTGGTTATCATCGTTCCGGCCCGGGAGATTTTATTCTCCAATATGCTTTCCATTTCTTCAAGATTTCTGGCAACCCCCATCAAATGGTGCTGGAGATTTTCGACATCAAGAGAAACAGCGTATTGGAGATGCAATCGGTACATATAAAGAACAAGGGGTAAAACCATAGAATACGGCAGTAAAATCACATCATTTTCACGGGCTTTGACATGAGCTTCCTGGCACACAGAATATACGGAATCAGGCACAGCGGCAATCGCTTGGGACCAGGTAATATCAGCGTCAATGTATTGTTTCGCTTCTTTAATTCTTCTGATCGTTTCTTTTTCAATCTCGTAAATCAACTTTTTCCGCGCCTCCTGGTCCGTCGTCTTTTCTAAATCCAAAACCAGTTTACCAGCCGGCCATTTTGAGTCAATGGGCAGACGTTTATTGTTCGGAAGAATAAGGGCAAATTCAACTATCTTGCCCCTGATGGTAAAATTCCTTTCTATCATTTCCGGGGGCAGTTTTTTAAATGTTTCTCTTAAAATTTCCTCCCCGGAAACGCCTTTGGCCGATGTTCCAGCGATAATCTCATCAATTCTTTTTACTCTTTCCAAAAACTCCCTTTCCTTTTCTTCCCTCATCTGGGCGTTTTTTTTCAAATCTTCCAAAATATCCCTTGTTTTTTCAATGCCGTTTTTTAAATTATCTTGCAATTGACTACTTAAAAGCACTTTTGATTTTATGTCCTGAATCGCTTGCGCTTGCTGGCTGTTAATCTGACTTTGCTGGCCTATCTTTTCATTTAGCTGGACAATTTGATTTAAAATTTCAGGATGGAAACCCCGTTCTTTTTTCCTTAAAACCAAATAGAGAGAGATATTTCCGATAACGATACATATAATTATTGATATAAAAAGGGAAATTTCGCTCATAACATTTCCCATATTAACACTTAATTTTCCAAAGATCAATCAAAATTGAAACTCCAATTTTGAAAAATGGCGGTACCTTTTGGTTAAAATCCGAACTTTTTTTGACGAAAATCCGGACTTTGAATTTTGATTGCCGCGCTT
>CAZXXF010000049.1:0-2946 GCA_964644805.1 uncultured Candidatus Saccharibacteria bacterium
GTATTGTGAATGATACCGCAAATAATATGGTTGATGGAGCACCTACTGCGGGAACTGACTCAACAATGACCTGCACCGGCAATGGTTTCTGCACTGCCTGGCTCTCTACAATTACTAACTCAAATATGCCTATTGAAGATGGTGTGGGTGCTATATTGCGATTTGAATTATTATATGACTATCAAGCAGAAAACTCTGCCTGGGATGGATATACTCTTGATGCCTACCGGACGAAATTACTTATATGGGATAATGATAATAATGATGACGCTGCCTGGCAGGTGGGTTCCCCGCCGGTAAATTATGTTTCACCACAAAGACCATCTCTTGCAGTTGATGGTAGCACAGCAACTCACTGGGATGGCGGCGCACCTATACAAAAATTAATTGTTGACTTAGGAAAACAAGAGAGTATAAATAAAATCAATACCGTTTATAACGGCGGAACAACTCCCTACTGGAGATATGAAATACAGATATCAACTGATGGCGCGGACTGGGCTCGCGTATCAAATGACCTGCGTCTATCACAAACAATTACTCATCCTACTGATGGCTATGTAGATAGTTTCTCGGCACGGGAAGCAAGATATGTGATGCTGCGCACCACCGAGCGCTTCCCTGCTGGAAATGTTCAGGTTGCTGAAATTAGAATACACCGGGCAATATTTACTAATCCCGGCTATGGAATATCATATAAACTACCGTCATTAAAAAGAGGACAGCAATTACAAAATTATGGATTTGAACTGAATGCAGGAACTACTACTCCTACTCATTGGACAAAGTCAGGAACCGCTGAGCATGTAAGTGATGTTAGACCAGGTAATGCATCATCAAAACAGAGTATAAGGTTAACAGATGTAGCAACCTTAACCTCTGATGCAATTACGGTTGATCCTACTGATGAAGTAAATGCACAATTCTATGAATATTATCTCTCTGGCTGGATTAGGACCGCAACTAATAATACTGCTACTCTGGCAATTCAATGGCAAACGAGCGGTGGTGCAAATATTGGAGTGCCGCAGGCCGTTACTTTAACTTCCCCAGTAGGCACCTGGACATATTTTGAAGGTGTTTATATATCACCCGCAACTGCTGGACGGGCACGCGTTATAATTTCCAATCCTGATGCGGGCTCATCGGCACTCTTTGATGACATCAGATTCTCGCTGGCTGACTTCCAGTATGATGTCCGGACAATAAGAGCAGCAGCCGGACAAATTAAACCGCATTTCTCAAGGTTTGATATGGAAGGAACAGCAATTTCTGGCGATGAGAAATTGCGGGATATCCTCTGGATGTACAATGACTCAACAGGTGCAATAATTGATGTGGATACCGGAACCACCGGTAATCAACTAAGAACAGTTGCTGATGGTGGCTTATTGCCAAATCCACTAACACAAGCACACGACTCATCTGATATGTGGCTCTCCTATCTTGGAACTGCTGATGTTAGAATTGTCTTAAGATATAATTATACTGGACTTGCAAATAAGGGCTATACAATTGACCAGTATAAATACAGACCTCGTGCTTATGCCTGCCATACTAATGCAGGAGATAATCCTGATGAAGCCATAGATAATATTTCAAATGATAATGCCTCACACTGGTCACCAGGAACAAACACTAAGGACCACTGGATAGAAGTTGATTTAGGTAAAGTCTGCTCATTAAGAAAAGTTTCAGTTGTAAATCAATATTCACCTTCTGCAACCTATAATTATAAAGTAGAATTATCTGCTGATGGTGAGACATATACCAATATAACAAACCTGACACCTTCACCTTCCACACCTGATACCTGGGCGACAGGTGTTGCAAGTGGAACTTATGGCTCCAATGGTTTTGAACAAACATTTACCCGGTTTGATGGACAATATGTCCGAGTAACTTATAGATCAGGAACAACAATACCAAAGACATTAGAAGTTCGTATCTGGCAGACACCTTATATAAATCCGGGCTCTTTAACTTCAGAAGTACTTCCACCAAAGCGAAGATATGATAATCCTACTACCACTACTGAAAATAAAACAAAAGGTGCCGCAAATGGAACTGACTCCTTAACTAATACTCCGGTGCATAGGGTATTAAGGGTCTGCGGTGGAACTGCACCTGCCTGCTCACCACTTTATAGAGAGTTCATTGACTACATACCAACATCCACCGGTATTGATTGGTCACCTACTGATGGTGCAATGGAACCAACAACTACTACTACTTATAATGTTACTTATGAGTATGGTGGAGTATCTTCTGATGGTGCAATTGTTGCCGGAAGTTGGAATACAACTGCAAATCTTGATACTGACTGGTCATTTAATAATAATAACTGGGCAGGTGCCTGGGTAGATGCAAATGGTGGCTCTACATATCAAACAGTAAATTCAGATGGAACATTAAACGCAGGTGCTGCAGGTGCATCTTTAAATGCTGGCGCCTGGGATGGAATATTGCATCTATATTCCCCGGGTAATACCTGGATTCGCAGCGTTGATAAAACTGGCTCAGGTGGCTTATTTGATGCAGGTATTCCTGCAATGTCCACTGATTATACAGTTGCAAGACATCTTCAGGCAAATTTCCAAATCTCGGGTGCGGCTACAAATGCCGCCTGGGCATTTATGACAAGAAATGGTTATAATGGTTCCTGGACATGGAAATATACATCTTCAAGGGCAGTAGGTGCCGGAGATAGGCAAATTTATATCTCTTACCTGGGATATGCTTGATGGCAGTGCAGCAGCAGGAACTAACTGGCCCTGGATTAATGTAGTTTCATCTCAGGCAGTTAATAATTCAACTCAAACACTTTCAGGCTCTCAACCACCGCCTGATGTTACGGTGGTAACCCGACCTACAAATGAATATCTTCGGTTAATTGTTGATAATACACCTGTGCTACGCATTGATGTATCTGGCGCAACTGTCTGG
>CAZXXF010000050.1:0-2942 GCA_964644805.1 uncultured Candidatus Saccharibacteria bacterium
TTGCCCGCCCTCGCTTTCGCCGCTTCTTTTTTCGCCGCCGCAATTTTTCGTGCCAGCGAAGCTGGCGCGCCGCCTAAAATTTTACCTTGTTTTTAATAAATTCCAAATCCTTTGACACCTCGGCTTTAAAAACATTAAATCCTTCTTTGAGCAAATTAAAATTATTCAGATTTTCTTTATCATCATTTTTCATTACTTCAATACTTTTTTCAATGTTTGAAATCTTTTCACCTTGTATTCCTTGCTCTTTGTTTACTGAAATATATCCAGTTATTGCTAATAAAATTACTCCGCTTATTATTCCACCTAAAATCGTTACAACCCAGTTGTCATAGAGAAAATCTTTCACTTTAAGCCATTTGGATTTCTTTTGTATTTTTGTTGGCTCTATTTTTTCTTCCTCAAAAGACGACTCGTCAGTTTTGTTGGTATCAACTGGTTCACTTTCTGTTTTGTCCAAATAAAATTTAGAGGCAAGAAAATTTTTGTATGCCTCTTTTTCGTGCCAGCTTTTTCCAGCATGTCCAAATCTATCTACTTTTTTCGTCTTCATATTTATTCAGCCATTTATAGAAAGTGTTTTCTAAAAAATTTTTTGCCTCATCAAGAATTTTATCGGTAAAACACTCTCTTAAATCTTCAATGGCGGGTTCGTAATAATATTGATAATCTAAATCCGCATAAACTGCCTCTTTTAATTCCTGAAAATTGTAAATACGATTTTTATAATCATTTACACCTTTTCTGAAAAGAGCTTCTGTGGCCGACGCTTTTTTTGAAAACGAAACACTGATATTATCAGCGTCGGATACCTTATTTTCAGTAAACGAAGCAACGGCTTCTGTAAGTTTTTTATTTTTCCCTATTTTGTGAGAAAAAATTATACCGACTCTGCGAATATTTTTTATTTCATAATTCTTGAATAATTCATTTTGGAAGTATGGCAAAACATCATTTTTTATCCAGTTAAATTTTTTCTCAAAATCATTCTCAACACCAACCCCTAAAATTAAATCATCTGTGTTAATTCTCAAATATTCCGATGTTTTGGCATTAAACAAAGTTTTTTCTCTGCTAGAATTTTCTTGAACCTTTGGAAAAAAACTTGTTCCGAATGGCGTTTTGGCACTATACAAAACATTATCAATAATATCTCCCGATATATCCGGGATACGAAAGGAACGATTAAATCTAATGCCAAGTGTTATGCCTATTATGTTATTTTTTAGGTCGTTCATATTTTTAAGTTATTTATTCCAAACAATATGTCCATTTATATTATATTTTTCATAAGTTTCTAGAACATCGGCACAAAACTTTTTCAATTCTTCATTTTTCTCACTCTTTGCTAATTCGTATAAACGAATAAACATTTTCTTTCCTGTTTCAGTTTGTTTTAAATTCTTTTTAATAAAATTGTGTTGCGAACAAAGCGTTTGCCCGTTTTCAATCGTCGCCTCGCCGCCAAAATCCTTTGGCTTAATATGGTCAATGTGCAAATCAACGCCGTCCTTTTTGCCTCGCCCGCAAATTACGCATTTGTAGCCGTCTCTTTTCAAAATCGCTTCTTTTTGAGCGGCGGTAAAATCTTCCAAATCTCTCTTATACGCTTTGCTTGGGTCGTATTTATAAATTCCTTTTGCAATTTTTATTAGAAATCCACTTTGGGCTAACTGGCGAATTGCTCTGTCGGGGTCGCGAAAAACTTTCCCTGTTCTTTTCTTGTAAGTAGAGACTACCCAATCAACGACTTCCGGGTGTTTAATATCTCTGTTTGGGTTTTTCTTGAAAAACTCAATGAGTAAATCTTTTTGCACTAAATTATTGTTGTTCTTTTTCATAAAATTATTTTAATAAACTTGATTGATTCATTTTTGCTTCTTGTTGTAATCGTCTTATGGCTATATCGCAGTAATCTTTATCAATATCAACGCCAATTCCTTTTCTATTATGCAAATATGAGGCAATAAGGGTTGAACCACTACCCAAAAATGGGTCCAAAACCGTATCACCGATAAAGCTAAACAATTTTATACAGCGTCTCGGCAATTCAACCGGAAATGGCGCAGGGTGTCCGCCCGCCCCTTTTTTGCTTTGACCGGGAAATGTCCAAACTCCATTTGTCCAATCCATAAATTCTTGCTTGGTTATGTCATTTTTTCTACTTCCGCCAGTTTTTTTCCAGCTATCTTTGTATAAAACCAAAATCAATTCCACCGGAGCAATCACATAAGGGGCGGAAGCGGACATATATGAACCCCAAGCAGTGCGGCGAGAAATGTTTCCTTCGTTCCAAATAATTGTTGAGTGATATTTCCAGCCAATATCTTTTGCGATTTTTGTAATATCCGCGCCAACTGATTTTTGGCCGCCCTTGTTTTTATCAAGCGGGATATTTAACAAAAATCGCCCCTCCTTTTTTGCCAAGTCAAAACATTTTTTGATCCATTTTTGGGTAAATTCTAAATAATCATCGTAAGTCAAATTGTCGGCGTGTGAATTATAATGAATATCAACATTGTAAGGCGGAGAAGTAATAATCAAATCAACGGAATTTTCCGGAATAGCCGTAATTTTCAAAATATCTTCCTTGAAAATAGAAATTTTATCATTTCCAAAATATGGCTGTGGAGATTTTATCTCGTCAACTTGTTTTATATTCTGTTTTGCGGCCATTGTATTTTGCATAAAATTATTTGATTAAATCGTCCACCTTAACATCTAACGCTTTGGCGATTTTTGCCAATGTTTCAATGGTCGGGTTTTGGATTGTTCCCGATTCAATTTTAATAATGGTGTTGTAGGCGACATCAGCCATTTTTGACAATCTATCCTGCGAAACGCCTTTTTTATTTCGGGCTTTCTTTATGTTTTCTGCTATTGTTGATATCTCGTTTGACTTGCTTGCCATAGAATAGTATTATTGTTATAAGGTTATGTTT
>CAZXXF010000051.1:0-2874 GCA_964644805.1 uncultured Candidatus Saccharibacteria bacterium
ATTTCAAAATCCTATCTTCTAACCTGTTAATTCTGTTCAAAATATCTTGCAAAACTCTATCAAATTTCAAATTATTATCTGACTCAATTTTCTGCTGATTATTTTCTAAATTTCTGACATTCTCTTCCACTTTGCTTATTCTGCCTGAAAAATCTAGTAAATATCCGAATACCGCTATGGCTATTACAAGAAGGACACCGGGAATAAGCCAAGTTAAAATTTTGAACAACTATTCAGCCGCTTTATTTTTCTTTATTTCGCTTTTTTCTTTATCGCTAATTTGAGCGGCTGTAGGTTCTGCTTCACCACTAGACAATTCCTCTGCGATTCCAGCACCAGTAGCACTTTTTTGCCCAATTGCTCCGCTTGGGAAATTTATAAGTTTTTTGGGGGAAATGGAGTCATCAGATTCTATCTGTGCTGATGTTGCTGGTTCTTGTTGTCGGTTTGGTTTAACTTCCGCCATATCATTTTTGTTCTTTGACGGAAACTAAAGCCAAGACTGCATTCATGACGTTTTTTGATTTAGTTATGCCGTCATCAATAAATTGCAACACATTACTCTGTTTAAGTGAGGCTGAAGAAAAATTATCATTCTGGAAATAATCAACATCTATAAAAATCCCACAATCTGGCACACCCTCTTCATCTATAAAAAACTGCGAGCCTTGCTCTTTTTCCATTACGCCAAAGTTGATGTTGAATTTAATATCGTCTTCCTTAAAGTTAAGTGGCAACCCAACGTCAACTAATTCGCCGCCAAATTTTTCCAACTTACCACCATTTAGGTTCAAGAAATTCTGCTTTAGGTTATCCAACGCTTTTTCAAACTGAGGTTGTTCAATCAAGTATGTTGAACGTACTCCAATTCTTGTAATCCTACCCGTGGGAATATAATTCCAAGCCTTTTTAACAAAGTCCTTTACGTTTTCTAAAAAGAAATCAGTGTCGTTAGGACTCTCTGTGATGAAGCCAAAATTTTTATAACTAACAAACGCTCCTAAGTTTTTATTTTCTTTGTTATTGAAATTTATTCGGTTGTTTCCAATACTCCAACCATTCAAAAGATCGCCGACTAGCGATTCGGTAATTGCCCCTCTTTTATCAACGATTGACGGAGTTGGGGTAAATCTAATTTCCAAAATGTGTTTTTGAAGTGTTTGCATAATTCTTTACTTCGTTATTATTAAAACCTTAGATATGGTAGTATAGGTCTTTTTCTTGAAAGTGAAAACTATTTCGTCTTTAGGCGATACTGTTGCTTCGTTGAAAAATTGGTCAACTTTACCAAAAACAAAATCAAAGTCCCTTTTCAGTTTCCAGCTTTGGTCTAAATTATTTTTGTCCGCGAGAATTACGAATAGTCGGTTGTCGGCACCGAAGCGTTGCGCTCCTTGATTTTCGTACATCCAAATTGCCAGTTGCCGCGGATTTCTAATTGCCTCGTCAATCGGATAACCGCGCGGCAGATAAGTTGTTTTCAAGTCAAACGGCTGGCCGTCAAAGAAAATATCAACACCGAAATTGTTTTTAAGCGTGGGTACTACTTTGGGGTGTAGTCCAATATGGTCTTCGATCAAAACTGTAGTCCAGTGATTATACCAAGTTGCTATGACATAGGAAGTTACATCAGCATGAAGTTTGCTCTTTACGCCACTAACTAAATCCTCGTAACGGAAAAATTTCCTGACATATTCGGCTTGTATTTTCTGGTCTAGTTGTCCTTGTACAACACCCCAGTTAAAATCCTTTACCTTTTGGACTTCTTTTATGAGTTCACTATCAGAAATAAGTTTTTGCCGCTCTTTAACTTGCGCTTGATATTTTGCTTTGATAAAAGAATCAATTTTATTCTGGGGGAGACCGATGAGTTTTTTGATAAGGTCGCCGGCACTGCCCTTCGGCTCAACGCCAAAATTCGCCGCAAGCTCTTTCAAATCATCGGCTTTTATCGCTTTCAATTTTAAGTTTGATAGTTCTTTTGTGCTGACTAACATAATTTATGCTTTTTTGAAAACTAAAATATATTCGTGCTTGAAAATATAAAACCCACCAACAAGCGCGCGATAACGCCATAAATGCTCTTGATTCAATTTCGCGCGATTGCCCACCATGTTTTTTACCAAAATACTCTTTAATTTCAAGTTTCCCCCGCGTTTGAGCGTTTCTTGCATAAGATGAAAACCGAGCGGCACCCATTCGCTATTGGTATATTTGTCGCCGATAACAATAGCTAAATATCTATTCCGGCCTAAAAGATCGGTAAAATTTTCTATCACATCGCCAAATTTTGATGTAAATTCTTCAACTGTTGGAGCATTGCACAAATCCTCTTTTCTATTGCTGAATTTTATTATGTCGTGGTATGGCGGATGTAAAATAATCATTTGGACGCTTTTTTGGCCGATTTTATTCAACGTCTCTAAAACTTTTTCACGGGCTTCTTTTGTTGTACTATCGGCAACTATTATTTCTGTAAAAACTTTCCCGCCGTTTGGAAGTTCGCGATTTATATTTTGCTCTGCGACACGCGCGACCTCCGGAATCAATTCAATTCCTATGCCATGCCGTCCTAATCTTTTTGATTCAATAAGGGTTGTGCCGTGGCCCAAAAAAGCGTCCAAAACAACATCGCCTTTCTTGGTAAATCGGCGCATCATTTGATTCGGGATTTGCGGAATAAAATTGCCGTGATAGGCGTTATTGTGCGCGCCGGACTTATCGCGCTCACCAATCAACCACAAGCTATCGGTCAGAATATCCTTGTATTCTTTCCAGTCCTTCAGGTTTAGGTCGTTAATTTTTGACTTTGGGTTTCCGTTCATAAAGAGTGATTACCTTAATGTTATTGTATAGAATTTTTATGGTTTCGGC
>CAZXXF010000052.1:0-2833 GCA_964644805.1 uncultured Candidatus Saccharibacteria bacterium
GACAACAGCGTATCACCAGTCTCGGACGATTTGTGTCTGACAAATTCGCTATCAAAGACGCAAACGGCATGGAGCAGTATTTTGGCGGTATGGCGAAAGACAAGCAAGCCAAAATTTTGGAAACAAAACTACTCATTTATGAGTGCGAGGGCACAGAAAGCGAAATAAAAGAGTGGTTCAAAACGATTAACATTGCCGGTGTTCCTCTGAACGATCAGGAATTACTCAACGCCGTATATTCTGGCCCGTTTGTTACGCTAGGCAAAGCTGAGTTTAGTAACAGTCAAAATGCCAACATTCAAAAATGGAGCGCGTATGTTTCGGGCAGTGCTAACCGGCAGGAATTTTTAGAACGCGCGCTGGATTGGGTAAGCAAGGGCAATATCGGCGATTATATGAGCCGTCATCGTTTTGACAAAAATATCAACGAATTAAAAAAATATTTTAACAGCGTGATTGATTGGGTTTCCAGTGTGTTTACTGATGTTGAAAGCGAAATGCGCGGACTTGAATGGGGACGACTTTACGAGGAATATCACAAAAAAGCGTATAACCCCGCGAAAGTGTCGGCAGAAGTACAAAAACTCTACGCCGATCCGTATGTAAAAAATCGCAAAGGTATTTTTGAGTATATTCTCGGTGGTTCTGTTGATACAAAATTGCTTGAAGTCCGAGTTTTTGATGAAGCAACCAAAAAAGCGGTTTATACAACACAAACTGCTAAAGCAGAGAAAAAAGGCATATCAAACTGCTCGCTTTGCGCTATCGGACATGACGCTAACAAAAGCAAGATTTGGAGTTTTGGCGAAATGGATGCTGACCATGTCTCGGCTTGGAGCAAGGGCGGTAAAAGCGATATTAAGAATTGCCAAATGTTGTGCAAAACCCACAATCGTGCAAAAGGCAATCGGTAATGTGCTAAAGGTGAAAATTATGCTCAATAACGAAATTAAAACTTATCTTGAAAATTTAGACCGAGAGCAAAAAGCTCTCGCGTCTTATAATGGCGAGCATGATATTGCCAAAGCAATAAAAGATATTCTCGCAAAAGACATAAATTACAAACCGACCACTGAGGATATTGCCGAGCAAATGGCTTTTGATTTTATGGCGGCATATCCAAACGACAATTCCGGCTGGGAAACTTATCACGGCCCAATGTTTATCTTGCCAAACCAGCAGGGGCAAATGGTTGAATATCCAAGTATTAAAAGAGTGGACGAGGAAACATTAAAGTATTGGACAAAAAGAGCAAAAGAAACAAAAAATCCTATTTTGTCGTCAAGATATGCCGATTTGGTTGTTGATTTTTCGCCAAAAGTTATAAATAAAAACGCCGATATTGATTTGTTTCAGATAGTTATAGATTCAAACATTGCGATTTGCGAAAAATCGTTAGCCGATCCTTTGGATTGCAAGACGAAAATCAAAAGAGCTTTAGTTTTAGCGATACAAATTAACAATCAAGAAAAAATCGCCAAAGTAAAAGAAACAATAATCAATCTTGAAAAAAAAGTGGCGACAGACGATAAGCCCGGATTGTGGGGTTTCGCTTTTAAGTGGCTTATTTTAGATTTTGGCAAAAAGATTGCGTTTACGGATACAGAAAAAACGGAATTGATTAAAGTGTTGGAGGATAGATTAAAAAGGGTTGAAAAAGATGTGTGGCTGGCGGAAAATGCCGTTTCTCTGCTTGCCGAATATTACGCAAACGAAAAAGACGAAGATAATTTAATGCGTGTTTTAGATGTTTTGGAAAAATCCCTAAAAACAAACGACCGCACAAACTCGGACGCATTATTGAAAGTTCACGCATACGAAAAAATACACGAGATATATCAGAAATACAGAGATAAGGGATTTTCAAAGGCAACAGCCGCCAGCAATAGGATTTCGCAGGAAATGGGGCAACTGGACTTGGATTGGAATAAATCCCTCAAAGAAATTTCCGTAACAACGGAAATTAAACAAAAAGATATTGATGATTTTTTGAAAGCAATTTTTGGCGATAAAGAGCAAAGTAAATTAGAGGCGATTATTGCTAAAATAGCAATCAATTTTTTACCGAAAAAAGAAGCGGTAGAGAAGCAATTAAAAGATGTTTCCGGAAAACACCCGATCCAGTTTTTATGCACGACGCAAATTATTTCCGATGACGGAATACCGATAGCCAAACTTTCCACGCTTGAAGAAGATTATGACAACCATTTCCAGCGTTACGCTTCGCAGTATATTCAATTCGGCTCGTTCTTTCTTACACTGGCGAGCGATGAATTGAAAAAGCGAATTTCTAAACAAAACATCACGGAATATTTTAGAAATTCAACGCTTTTTGAAAACGAAAACAAGGAATATTTAGAGCGAGCAATTTCGGCATATTGGGATAATGATTGTTTCTTCCCACTTTTTCTGTCCGCTGATTGAAAGCGCAATCAGAGAATTGGTAAAAAATTGCGGCGGTATTGTTTTGAGGCCAAATAATCTTGGTGGATATGACCGTCTTACACTTCGTCAATTATTGAACGGACAAGGAGACATTATTGAAAAAGTTTTTGCCGGAATGGGCCAAAATATGGCTTTTTATTTCAGACTGGCGCTAACGGAAAAATTGGGAATGAATTTGAGAAACGATTTTGTACTGAAAAGAGCTGTCTTAAGTATTTGTTCAAAATTCGTTGGCCAGATGGTTTTTCTTGTCCTCGTTGTAGACATAACAAAGCATGGTTGACAAAATATGGATTGTTTCGATGCACTCGTTGTAGATTTCAGGTTTCTGTTATTGCCGGCACGATCTTTCAAGATACTAAAAAGTCTTTGCTTCTTTGGTTCCGTG
>CAZXXF010000053.1:0-2625 GCA_964644805.1 uncultured Candidatus Saccharibacteria bacterium
ACTTTCGCCGAGGCGCGGGCCACGACGCGTGCCAACGACCTGGCCTGGGCGTTGGCCATGGCGCGCAGCGAAGCCATCCGGCGCAACATCCGCGTCACGCTCTGCAAGACGGCCGATCTTGCCGCCAATCCGCTTGCGTGCGACGCCAACGCCACCTGGGACCAGGGCTGGCTGCTGTTTGTCGACAACGTCCATCTTGCCGGAAATGTGGTCGGTGTCATCGATGGCGCCGACAGCCTCGTGCGTGTATTTCCGGCGCAAGGCACCGGCACGCTGGATGGCGGCGTGAACTACGCAGGCGGAATCTCCTATTTGCCCAGCGGTGTCAGTCGAGGCATCAAGGCGGGTGGTGCGGCCGGTGTGGCGAACGGCTCGTTCACGATCTGCGACGGCGACAAAGGCCGCAAACTCATTCTCAACACCACGGGCCGCGTTCGCGTCGAAACATTCGTCTGTCCGTGAGCCCCAGCAGTAAAGGATGAAGCCGTGGCCGCTCAGTTTTGCCAGCAAGATTGCGCCGTCATCCCACCGGAATTGTTGACGACACCCTGAGCACCGGTGTTCGTCAAGGTGAAGTCGCCGCAGGGGTCGGCCGCCATCGCACCGGCGCGCGTGGCTTGCAGGGTGAAAGTCGAACGCGCGACAGCGCTCAGGCCGATGTTGTACTTCGCCGCACCGGTGGCGGGCGACTGCGTCGGAAAGCCGCTGGTCGCGGCGCCGCTCTGGCTGGCGCAGTTGGCCGGCGTCATGTGGTTATAGCAATTCGCCGTGGTGTAATTGCGCTCCATGAACTGCGCGGCCTGCATCAGCATCGCCTTGGCATCGGCGCGGTCACCGCGCGCGACGTAGTCTCGATAGGAAGGGAGCGCCACCGCCGCGAGGATACCCAGTATGGCGACCACGATGAGCAATTCGATCAAGCTGAAGCCGCGCTGCCCGACCAGTGTCGTTCCGTTCGTCACCCCGGCGGAAGCCGGGGTCCAGAGGCGTGATTCGTCTGGATTTCCCCTAAGGGAACGATGCCGGCATCCGCTGTAATGCCAAATCACGAAGTGATGCGCGCTTTTCCCGGGGCCGCCTGGGAAGAGGAGATCATCGATGTTGTGCATGATTAGGATCCGCTCAGTAGTCGGTGATTTCACGCCACGAGGTGCGCGGGTTGCCCACGAAGCCCTGCTCGGTCAAGACCGATATTTGTCCCGAAGTGCTGCTGGTAACCTTGTATTCAACATCGCCCGCGCTGATCACGGCCGGCGCTTTGGCCATACCGGTTGTGATCTTGATGCCCGAGGCAGGTACCAGGATCGCGTTGCCCTGTGCGTCGACAAGGCCGCTATCGACAAAATCAGCCGCGCTCATGAATCCATCGTCATTGACGTCAAAAGACGCATAGGTCAGCCGCCTCCCGGACACCGCGTCGAGTTCCATGATCCAGCTTGTGCCGCCATAACTACAGGGTACGGAGGAGGGGATGATGGTCGTGAAGATCACGCGGTTATGGCGCAGCAGGGGTGTGCTGACCACGCGTTCACCTTCCGCGCCGTTAGCGGGAGACACCAGGTCCATATACCAGCCGCGCGGGTTGGCGCCGACCTGATAGTTGACGGGCGTGTCGCTGGTGACGCGGATTTCTTTGTTGGCCCCCGTCGGCGTGAACTCTTGCGTGATGGTCTGCACCTGCAGATTGGCGCGCGTCAGATTGACCATGGTGCCGAGAGCATCCCAGACGCCATAGAAGGTCTGAACGCTGGTATTTGCGTTGTCGCCGGTATCGAAATACTTGCCGGTGCCAAAGTAGACCATCACGCCCTGATTGGCGCCCGTCGCCGGGAAGCCGATTTCCAGAGGCGCGGTGATGGGTTGCGCCACGCCGCCGCTATCCGTGGCCGAGAACAGTTTGTAAGGGACGCTCCACGCGGTAGCGGCCGATAAAAACTTGATCGCCCAGACATTGCCCAGCAGGTCGCCGGCGTAAATGGCGTCATACTGGATTTCGCCGAGGTAGGCGTTGAAGTCGACATTGAACATCGCCGGCGTGCTCAGGCCGTTGTTGGGGCCGGCATGGACCTGCAGGGTCTGCTCGATCGCGCCGGTGGCGAGATTGACGAAATACAGGATCGCCTTGCCCGAGGCGCTCTGGTATCCATTGCCGATCAACGCCACCCACTTGTAGACGTTACCCACCCGCACGCGCATGATCTGCGGCGCGCCGACGAGATAGCCGAGATCGCCCCAGCCGGCATCGTCGGCGTTCTTCTCCCACAGCACTGTGATGTTGGCGGGGTCGGTCACGTCGAGCGCGAACACCGCCTTGCCGCCGGCGCCCAGGCTGCCGACCAGTACGGTGCGCCAACTGCATGGACTGCCGGAACCGATGCAGGCATCGGCGCTGGCGAAGGTGCCGTCAACGAAGTAGCGGTGACCTGGTGTGGAACCGTAGTTGGGATTGGTCAATTCATGCAGGTTGGCGAACACGCTCTTCGGCATGTAGGAGAACAACACCTTGCCCATGTCCGCGCCGCTACTGGTCGCCTTGAAGCCATGCAGCATGCCGTCGTTGGCGCCGACATACAGCATGGTCTTGTTTTCCGAACAGTTGGTTTCGCTGCTCAGGTTGAAGGGACG
>CAZXXF010000054.1:0-2171 GCA_964644805.1 uncultured Candidatus Saccharibacteria bacterium
AATGCATGCTTGAAATAAATCTTTATCTGTATTAATTTGTTTCAAATATTTCCAAATATCTACAAATACCCAATCTTCAAAATGAACAAATAAATTTTGAAATAAATGGTGACTTTCTCTACGATATTCAACAAGCGGATCATGTTGTCCATACGCGCGAATTCTGACTGAATCTCTTAAATCTTCTAAATTTTCTAAATGAGCCATCCATAATTTATCAATCATTGCTAAAAATCTAAATTTTATTAATTCTTTTTTTGAATCATCTAATATTAAATTATTAATAGTATCTTCAAATATTTTTCCTAAATTATCATATTCATCTCTAATATTTTTTTCATCTAATCCAATCTCAATTAAAAATTTTAATTTTTCTTCTTTATCAATAATACGAATATTTAATCTATTCCAGGCATTATTAATTAAATCAAATAAATTTATTTTATCATTCAAAATATCCTGTCGTTTTTTATAAACTGTTGATCGTTGCTTGTTTAAAACATCGTCATAATCCAATAAATGTTTTCGTAAATCAAAATTCATTCCTTCAACTTTTTTTTGAGCTTCATTTACAACTTTTGAAACAAGATTTGATTCAAGTGGCTCTTCTTCGGGAAAATTAAAAGTTTCCATTATTTTTTTTACTTTTTCACCGCCAAAAATTCTTAATAAATCATCTTCTAACGAAAGAAAAAATTGAGACTCTCCCGGGTCTCCTTGTCTTCCGCTACGACCGCGTAATTGATTATCAATTCTTCTCGCTTCATGTCTTTCAGTTCCTATTACAAACAATCCTCCTAATTCCCGCACTCTTTTTTGATCTTCTTGCCATTTTTTATATTCTTCTGAATTAATATCGTTTACTGCAGAGTGCCCACCCAAAATTATATCAACACCTCTTCCTGCCATATTTGTCGCCACTGTAACTGAGCCAATTTTACCAGCTTGAGCAATAATTTGACCTTCACGTTCGTGATTTTTAGCATTTAAAATTTCATAAGGAATATTTGTATTTTTTAATAAATTACTAATTAATTCATTTTTTTCAATTGATGTCGTCCCTACTAAAACTGGCTGTCCTTTTTTATGCCTTTTTATAATTTCCTGAATTATTGCCTTATATTTAGCGTCAAAATTTTTATATATTAAATCCGAATTATCTTTTCTTATTATAGGCTTATTTGTTGGCACAGTTACAACTTCTAAATTATAAACTTTATGAAATTCCTCCGCAGAAGTTTGAGCAGTTCCTGTCATTCCAGAAATTTTCTCATATAAACGAAAATAATTTTGAATAGTTATTTGCGCATAAGTTTTAGATTCTTGTTGAATTAAAACATTTTCTTTCGCCTCAATCGCTTGATGCAATCCACCGCTATATCTTCTTCCTGGCATTAAACGTCCAGTAAATTCATCTACAATAATTATTTCATTATTTTTAACAACATAATTTTTATCACGATGAAATAAAGCTTTTGCTTTTAAAGATTCTTCAAGATAATGAACAAGTCTAAAATTCTCCGGTCCATATAAATCTTTTATATTCAAAGAATTTTCTACTTTTGTTATACCACTATCGGTGATAGTCGCTGATTTTATTTTTTCATCAATTAAATAATCTTCATTTAAATTTAAATTTTGAATAATTTTTGCAAAAATTTTATAAAATTCACTTGATTCAGTGTCAGGAGCGGCAATAATAAGAGGAGTTCTAGCTTCATCAATTAATATACTATCAACCTCATCAATAATTGCGTAATAATGTTTTTTTTGCACTTGATCTTGTGTTCGATACACTAAATTATCGCGCAAATAATCAAAACCAAATTCATTATTCGTCCCATATAATATATCGGTGTTATAAGCCTCATGTCGCGAAACTGGCCTTAAAAATTCATTTACAATTTTAAATCCTCCTTTTTTATCACGCTCTGCATCTTTTTCATTTTCAACATCTTTTAAAATATAGTTTGGATCATATAAAAATGATTGTTGATGAGTTAAGCACCCTACCGTCAAACCTAAGGCATTGTAAATTTGTCCCATCCAAACCGCATCTCTTCTTGCTAAATAATCATTTACAGTTATAATATGCACCCCTTTTTTTGTTAAAGCATTAAGATAAGCTGGTAATGTTGCAACCAGTGTTTTTCCTTCTCCAGTAGCCATTT
>CAZXXF010000054.1:2190-2413 GCA_964644805.1 uncultured Candidatus Saccharibacteria bacterium
AAATGTCTTTGATTTAAAGTTCTCTTAGATGCTTCTCTTATCAAAGCAAAAGCTTGTATTAAAAAATCATCTAAACTTCTTCCTGTTAAAATTTCTTTTTGTAATTCAAAACTTTTATTTTTTAAATCAAGATCACTTAATTTTTCAAAGTTTTTTTCTAATTCATTAATTTCTTTTACAAAATTTTCAAAATTCTGTTCACCTAAAATTTTTTTAAATATTT
>CAZXXF010000055.1:0-2410 GCA_964644805.1 uncultured Candidatus Saccharibacteria bacterium
ACATACAGGCCATAGATTTTGCCTATCGGGGGCGGGGGGCGAAGATCACCGGGTTCGGCAACAAGCCGAGGATCGAGTCCAACTGCGAATCTTGCGGCGAGTGCCTCATCAGGTGCCCGGTGGGAGCGCTGACCGAAAAGGATGCGCTGAAACCGATCCATCAGGTCAAGACCGTATGCTCATTTTGCGGGTGCGGCTGCGGTTTGCATTTAGGGGTCCGCGACAACCAAATCGTCAGCGCCAATGGGGATATGGTCAGCCCCGCCAACAAAGGCCGCCTCTGTGTCAAAGGCCGTTACGGCTTCAGATTCGTCAACCACCCCGATCGCCTGAAATCGCCGCTGGTGAGGCGCAACGGAGAGCTTGTTAAGACCGGATGGGAGGAAGCCCTCGATTTTGTGGCCGAAAAATTCACACAATACAAGGGCCGTTTTGCCACCATCGCTTCCGCCAAGTGCACCAACGAAGAAAACTACCTGGTGCAGAAGTTCACCCGAGCCGTCTTGGGCACAAACAACATAGATCATTGCGCCCGGCTCTGACATGCCCCCACCGTGGCCGGTCTGGCCACCGTTTTCGGCAGTGGCGCCATGACGAACTCGATTGGCGAGCTGGGAAGCGCGGCCGCCATCTTTGCAATCGGCACCAACACCACTGCGGCGCATCCCATCGTGGCGCTACAGGTCAAGGACGCCGTGCGAAAGGGCTCCAAGCTCATCGTCGCCAATCCCAAGGAGATCGAGCTGTGCCGGTTCGCCGATATCTTTCTGCAGCACCGGCCCGGCACGGATGTGGCTTTGTTGATGGGAATGGCGCGGGTGATTTACGAGGAGGGGCTCCATGACCAGGCCTTCATTGAAAACCGCTGTGAAAACTTTGAGGCATTCGAAAAGTCCTTGGCTGATTTCGACCTTGTAACCGTAGGAAAAATCACCGGTGTGCCGCATGAGAAAATTGTCGCGGCGGCCCGCTGTTATGCGACCGAAAACCCGGCCTCCATCATTTACTGCATGGGTATCACCCAGCACGTTCAGGGCACTGACAACGTGCTGGCCATCGCCAATCTGGCCATGCTCACCGGCAACCTGGGCAAGCCCTCCGCTGGCGTCAATCCCTTGAGGGGCCAGAGCAACGTGCAGGGCGCTTGCGACATGGGGTGCCTGCCCAATGTTTATCCCGGGTATCAGGCGGTAGCGGCTCCGGAGAACAAGGCTAAATTCGAGTCCGCTTGGGGTTGCAAGTTAAACGAGTCACCAGGACTGACGCACACCGAAATCTTCGACGCCATCCACTCGGGTCAAATAAAGGCCCTCTATCTGGTAGGCGAGAATCCGGTTCTAAGCGAAGCCAACGCCCGCCACGCCATCGAGGCGATGAAAAAAGCAGATTTTCTGGTAGTACAGGACATTTTCCTGACGGAAACTGCGGAGCTGGCCCACGTGGTGCTTCCAGCGGCCAGTTTTGCCGAAAAGGAGGGCACCTTCACCAACACCGAACGCCGGGTGCAAAGGGTGCGCAAGGCCATCGAACCGGTCGGTGACGCCAAACCGGATTGGTGGATCATCTGCGAAATCGCCAAACGGATGAAAGGCCAAGGGTTTGATTATTCGGACCCCGAAAAGGTCATGGGAGAAATCGCCACCCTGGTGCCAGCCTACAAGGGTATCTCCTATAAACGCCTGGAGCACGGTGGGGTGCAGTGGCCTTGCCCGTCCGAAGATCATGCTGGAACCCCGATTCTTCATACCGAAAAGTTTGGCACCGCGAGCGGCAAGAGCCGGTTCAGCCCGCTGGTCTATCGGAAATCCGCCGAGGAGCCGGACGAGCAGTTCCCGCAACTGTTAACCACCGACCGCAGCCTGTATCATTTCCACGGCACCATGACACGGAGGGTCTATGGCCTGAACGTCCTCGACAAAGAGGAATTACTGAAAGTTCATCCCCACGACGCCTCCCAATTGGGCATAGCAGACGGGGAGATCGTGAAAGTGGTATCCCGCCGGGGGGAGCTGGAAGCCAAAGTGTCGGTCACCGATCAATGCCCCATCGGGACCGTGTCAATGACTTTTCACTTTGCCGAAACCCCTTCCAATGTGCTGACGTGCAGCGAGCTTGATCCAGTGGCCAAGACACCGGCCACCAAGGTCTGTGCTGTTCGGATTGAGAGAATGTACCCACCCAAATAGATTCAGCCGGTCGTAATGGGGACGTCATGACGGGGACATCCTGTGTTGTTCCTGTTAAGGGGGTAAATGAAAAACTTTTATCTTTTGTAAAAACAGAAAGTTACAAAACTGTCTTGATTTAGGGAACACCTTCCCCTTTAGATCTTATGACAGATTTGCATTAAACTCGACGATTGTCGTGCCGACACTGCCATACCGACACCCGACCACAGGAGGGGACATGC
>CAZXXF010000056.1:0-981 GCA_964644805.1 uncultured Candidatus Saccharibacteria bacterium
TGAGATGGTTGCAAAACTCATTTGATTAATTTTTTAAGATAGTATTTGATGAACATTAAATGGCAGAAGCCCTGATAAGTCGATGTTTTCTTTTCCATAAATCGGTCAACGCGTCGGTTATTGTTCAGCCAATTAAAGCTCCTTTCAACTTTCCATCTTTGCCGGCTGTATTTCTTTTCCTTTAGTTCCGATTTAGTGATGTTTTTCCGGTTGTTCTGCCGCCTGATCAAGCACGGCTGGATATGGCGCTTTCTTAATTCTTTCCTGAATTGTTCGCTGTCATAGCCCTTATCGGCGCCTAATCTCTTTGGTCTTCTAATCCTGCCCCTAATAGTTATTCGGTCTACTGTCTTTAAGGCGAACTTCTGGTCATGGTGATTGGCTCGGCCGCAGATGATAGCCAAAGGATTGCCCTTCCCATCAACGGCAATGTTGCGTTTTAGGCCGTTTATCTGGTGTTTCCCCGAATAACCGCAGTGTCTTTTGCCCCCTTTTTTGACTTGATGTCCGAGGCATCAAGATAGACGTTGCGCCAATGCAAAATGTTCTTTTTATCCGCTTTATGCTTTAACTCCTCAAAGATATTCCTTAAAGTCCCGTCTTTAACCCAGCTGATGAAATAACGATAACAAGTAGTGTAATGAACCAAAAAGTCGTGCGGCAAATCACGCCAGCGGCAACCGGTGGAAAGCACATAAAGCATGCCGTTAACCGCCTCAAACAGGTCGGCGGGCGGACGGCCAGTCCTGCGTCGCCGCCGTTTGATGAAAGGTTCAATCAGCTGAAATTGTTTTTCAGTGATGTCTGACGGATATGTTTTTCTTTTTTGTTTTTGTGGCTGCATAAGAGCGCAAAGTTAATTGACTTTATACCCTTATTTTACCACAAAATGAGTTTTGCAACCATCTCTTTATATCTATAAAAATAAGCAAACTAATTATGAAAGCAGAAATTGAGTAGTTATATTAAAAAATTTAACGT
>CAZXXF010000056.1:991-2336 GCA_964644805.1 uncultured Candidatus Saccharibacteria bacterium
CCATCTCATTGTAGTTGATTGGTGGATTAGAGATTAGTGAATTGGAAAAATTTAATTCAATAGTTAACTTAATTAACTAGTTCACTTTTTATTTCGTATTACTCTCTTAAAAAGGGCAAGATATTTTTTTGCGGGAATTTCCCAGGAGAAAGACTGTTTCATCGCCTGCCAAACAAGGTGTTCCCAAACTTTTTCATATTTGAAATTTTCCAGGGCCCGGACAAGAGCGATTAAAAATTCTTCGCGGGCATAGTTTTCAAAAACAAAGCCGTTTCCCTTTCCGGTTTTTGGATCAAAATCAGTAATGGTTTCCGCCAACCCGCCGGTTTCGTGGACAATTGGGATTGATCCATAGCGCAAACTGATAAGCGGGGAAAGACCGCACGGCTCAAAGCGCGATGGCATCAAAAGCATATCTGATCCGGCATAAACTTTTGACGCCTCTTCTTCTGTGTATGGCGTGATAAAAGCGAATTTTTTGGAATACTTTTTAGCGATTTTTTTGAAAGTATCGGAATATTCTTTTGCTTCCTTGCCGCCGCTCGCGATAATCACAGTTTGCAAAGGAAGTTTTAAAAGGGTATCAAGGCACTCAATAACAAGATCATAGCCTTTTTGTTCGGCAAGACGGCTGGCCAGGCCAATCAGCGGGACGCTTATATCCCGTTCAAGCTTTAATTGTTTTTGCAGAAAAAGTTTATTTTTCTTTTTGCGGCGTAGCGAATTCCAGTCGTAATTTACCGAGATGTTTTTATCAATAGTCGGATTGAAAACCGAATAATCAATGCCGTTTATAATTCCAAAAAAATCTTTTTGCCGCTGCTGCAGATTTTTTTCTAAATTTTGGCCAAACTCCGGAGTCAAAAGTTCCTCAGCGTATTTTTCAGAAACAGTATTAAGGGCATCGGAGAAAAGGATGGCGCGTTTGGCAAAATTAATTTTTTCCATTGCCTTGGTATGAAGTTTTGGCAGAGGATCAACGCCAAAATCTCTTTTTTCCGGCGGAAGATCCCACCAGTTTCCTCCCATTTGAAAAGCCAGATTATGGATAGTAAAAACCGTAGAAGTTTTTTTGAAAAAAGCATATTCAGCGTAAATTGGGTCTTTTTTGAGCAAATAAGGAATAAGACCGGCGTGCCAATCGTGGCAATGGACAATATCAGGTTGGAAATTTATTTTCTTTAAAATTTCTAGGGCAGCATAGTTAAAGAGCGCGAAGCGGGAGTTTTCGCGAGTTGATCCGTAAAGAGTTTGTTTTCTTGAAAAATATTTTTTACATTCAACAAAATAAACCGGGAGATTCTTTTCCATTTCCCCGCGCCAGAGAGAAATTTTTATTTTTTGA
>CAZXXF010000057.1:0-2318 GCA_964644805.1 uncultured Candidatus Saccharibacteria bacterium
GCTTGAAAGGAACATCGTCAGTCTCTAAAAAATAAGCTATTTCGTATAAAATATTCGCTATTTCTTGATTTTTCATCTTTTTCCGTCAACAAATTAAATATCCGCCGCTGATTTTTATGACGACGGATTTATATTTTTCCATCGTTTATTTTTAAATTTATAATCGTAATTTCGGGCGGGCTAAACAACCTTGCGGGAATAAAGGTTGTTCCAATGCCTCTGTTCACGTAAAGCCATTTCTCATTCTCAAAAAAGAGTCCTCTTTTATATTTTTTATTGTATTTAAGGGGAAATATAAATTCGGTTAAAATCGGGATGTTTATTTGCTCGCCGTGCGTATGACCGGCTAAAATTAGAATATTTTTTTCGCTTATTTTTTCAAATATCCCGGGGGAATGGGCAAGAAGAATTTTGGGATATTGATTCTCAACTTCAGACAGGGCCTTTTTTAAATCGTCGCGGCCGGAATGAGGATCGTCAACCCCTATTAAATAAAAACTTTCTTCCAAAAACACGCTTTCATTTTCTAAAATTTTTAATCCCGATTCTTTAAAAAAAGTCTTCATCTGAAAAATTCTCTTATTTCGATGCTCATGATTTCCATAAACTCCATATAATTTTCCGGGAGCCACGGAATTTAATTTCTTCAAAAAATCTTCGGCTGAAATAATGTTTTCCGTTGTCCAATCCAGCAAATCTCCGGTAATAAAAATATAGTCTGGAGAAATTTCTTTTAAGCTTGCTATCAGCTTTTTTTCTCTGGCGCCAAAATGCCTGAAGTGAATATCAGAAATATGAACTATCTCTAAATCTTTAGGCGTCTTTAAGTCGCCGGCGAGGATGATTTCTATTTTATTTCTTATCAGTAGATTCGGCTCGATGAAAAATATCCACGCGAATCCAAAAAGAAAAAAAATTACCCCTGCCAAAAAAACAATCATTTTTTTAGGGAAATATTTCTCAAAAAAAGGCTGTTGATTTTTAATCATCTGATTCTAAAGCCGCCCCAAATTCACTGCGCTTTCTTTCCCTGATGTATTTCTGTTCAAAAAGCTTGAGTATCGTAAAGATAAAAACGCTCAAGAGGGCGGCAAAAAGGGCAATGCTGTAAAGTTTAAACCCGACTGCCACGCCGATCGAAGCAACGACCCAAAGACCCGCGGCGGTAGTCAATCCTTCTGCCCTGTTTTCTTTAAGGACAATGGACCCTGCGCCAAGGAAACCAATGCCAGCGGCAATCGCCTGAATTATTTTTCCGACATCAAGACTGATATTCGCTTCGTTAAATTCTGAAGTGAGAAATTGCAACCCATAGATAGCCGATATTGAAAAAACGGATGATCCAATGCACACAAGCATATATGTTTTCAATCCGGCGCGCTTTCTTTCAAATTCCCTTTCAATCCCGACAAGTCCGCCTAAAAATGCGGCCAACAGTATTTGGATAAAAACTTCAAAATTTTGGATCATTTCTTTTAAATTTTAAAAACCTTGTAACCCTCTCTCGCCTTTTGAGCGATTTTCAGCCCGATTTCCTCGCCCTTTTTGGCGGTATTGATTTTTTGGTGCTCAACCTGCATTGAATTAACCCTTTGGCTGAAATCAACCTCTCCCCCTCTAATCTTAATTTCATCGCCCACAGAAAGAGGGGCGAATAATTTCACAACTGCAACGCTGATTTTATCATAAAAATGAGTAATTATTCCTATCGGCTTATTGGTCTTCTTTGGGGTTTCTTTGGCTTTTGGCGTCTTTTTTGTTTTCCTAAAAACAGATGGTTTCGCCTTTTTTCGGGGAAGAGTTTTGGGCTTTTTCTTGAGAGTTTTTTTGATTTTTTTAATTGATTTTTTCTTTTTGGTAACCATATTTTTTAAAAGAGATTTTACGACCTTTATTGTATTTTATCATAAAAACGCTTCTTTGAATGGTGCTCCCGGAAGGAATCGAACCCTCATTTCCCCGCCCATTTTTTCATTGCCCTCGAGAGGAATCGAACCTCTATTTCAAGCTCCGGAGGCTTGTGTTCTTTCCATTGAACGACAAGGGCATAAATGGGCGGGACGCTTTGTCCGTTAAGCTACGGGAGCGGCTTTTTGGCAACAAGATAAATATCGGTTGGCGCGGAATTAATTGATTGTATTTCAATTCCGGCTCTTTGGCATAATCTTTTTAGTTCTCCTTTCGTAAAAAAATGATAATAACGGTCTGTCTTGCCGGCCCAAGAAATCCATGCGTCCTTGACATCCAATTTTGAGCGGCTTATTATTTTTAAAAACAGCTTTAATGTTCCGGGCGTTTTTTAATCCCCACAAATTCCA
>CAZXXF010000058.1:0-2306 GCA_964644805.1 uncultured Candidatus Saccharibacteria bacterium
CAAAAGCTGATTTGTAAGGTTGGTCAATATCAATAAAATCAATCTGAAAATTTTTGTCATCGCAACAGATCGCTTTTACTTTTTCGTTTATTCCGTTAATCAGTACGCTCTTTTCGTCCACAATGCCTCGCAACGATCCGGCAAGTGTATCGTATTCGCTTGAAATGGTATTTTCGCCGCCCGTCTGCTTTTTCTTATATTTCCAATGCAGATCGGTTAAAATTTTCGCAATAAGGGAATAATTGCCAGAAACATCATCGTCGCGGTCTTTTGAGAGATAGTAAGATTTTGGACATTTTGTCAGGCGATTTGGATTGTAAGTAAGCTGATAACTTATTACTTTAGCATTACGCTCTTGCCCGTCTTTGAGTTTGTAAAAAACGGTATAACCTTCCTTGATTTGGCTAATCCGAGAGGCTTTGCGGGCTTTTTCGTCTTCTTCAAAAATACTCTCATCAATATCGCCAACAATCGGCAAAACATACTTATTGATGACAAAAGGATCGTCCAAAACTTTTTCCGGTTTTTCTCGCCGCTTAATTGTGAGCTTTATTTTATTGCAGGGAATAATAACTGTTTCAAGCTGATTTGTGCTTGAGCGGACATCAATCGTTGCGAAAAACGGCTTTTCTGTTTCACCCTCAATTACAATCTCGTCCTTAATATCTTTTGCATCGCTGTTAAAATCTTTCTCTTTAATTCTTGTCGGCAAATAATCCGAGCCAATCAAAAAATTCAGGGCTTCCAAAATAGCGGTTTTCCCGCTTCCATTTCTGCCGATAAAAGCGGTTAGGCCATTATTTAAGTTAATCGTTGTGCCTTTTTCGTCTGTTCCTTTTCCAAAACAGCGAAAATTTTTGATTGTAAGGGATTTGATAAACATAACTATATTTCACTTAAAACTTCAGCGATTTTTTGTTCCATTATTTCAATGAGGTTTTTGTTGGCTTCAATAATTTTTTCCTGTTCTTCCATTTCAGCGACAAGTTGCTTTTGGGTTTCAAGAGAGAAAACGGGAATTTTGATTGACCTCATTTTTTCTTGATTTAGCTTCGGCACCGTAACGCCCGTGATATAGGGTTTCAAATCAATGGAATTGATATACGCGACCAACACCTCGTCCAAAATTTTATTTCTATCAGGCCGCAAAACATGAGCGTGATTATTTACCCAGTATTTTCCTTCCGCGATAAAAGCCGTTTTTTCACCAACGCCCCATTTTGCGCCGTCTTCCCCAATCAAAACTAATTTCTCGTCGAAAATATAATTATCCACATAATCAACTACGCCCGTCGCTCCGTAATAAGGATATTTTCCTTGTTTCCTGTCCGCTTTGGTTACTGGTTTTCTTTTGCTGTCTAACACCTCGCAAATTTCGCCTAACTCCACCCACTCAACATCTTTTATTTTTCTAATCTCTTGGCCAAAATAGCGTCTCTCTCTCTCTAAATTCTCAATCACCGCTTTGGCGGCTTCAATGGCTTTTTGCTTGAGCTCAATCTGCTCAACGATTTCCTTTTGAACCTCAATCGGCGGAAGCGGGAAAATAAATAATTCTTTTAATTTTGACGGCCTGACTTCTTTGATCGTTACTCCAGTTGCTAACGACTGAATGTATGTTTTTTTATTCGCTAGTACATGAGCCAAAAATTTGGGTAAAACTTTGTTTTTATCAACAACAATACCAGATAAACCCTGCTTGGTAGCCGTGGGCACTCTTGCTATGCCGACATTGCCAATGGTTGCACCTAAAGAAATAATTATTGAATCTATGGGCCAAACTTTTGCTGAACTATTATCTAGGCCCAGTTTGGTGATTTTTTCTACTGTATCCCAAATTTCCGGCTTAATATCTTTTACAACACACCAGTAAATATCGCCGCCAAAATATTTTGAATTTTTTCGCGAAGGCGTCCCGCCGTCTTTTATTTCAAGAATTACTTCGCCAAGTTTTACCATTGGCCACTTTTTATTAGTAAAGCCAATCTCTGTTTTATATCTGTCGCCTGAAAGATTGTAGTCACCGCTTTCGGCGATTTTATCTTTGGCAACAAGATGAGCGATTTTACTTTGCGTTTCGTTCAGTTTGAATTTCTTGTTTTCTTTCAATGCGACTTTGTATTCTTTGATTACTTCTAACGCCTGCGGCAAGTCATTTTCGTTAATTTCCCGCCTTTGCGCGCCGAGCTCAAAGCCGTCGTTTTGAATTTTAAAAAATAAGATGTCTTTAGTTTTTTTGGCAAGGCCATTGTCAAAAATCAAAATGCTGGTTTTCACTCCGGCATAAGGATTGAAAACTCCGGCCG
>CAZXXF010000059.1:0-2253 GCA_964644805.1 uncultured Candidatus Saccharibacteria bacterium
GCGCACCTGATCGAGGGTCGCCAGGTCGCCGGCGCCGGCGATCTCTTTCAGCACGTCCGCTTCAAGACGGGAGAGTTCAGAGCCAGAAGACATGCGCAGCGGCCTCGGGAAAGGGTAATGCCCCTTTCATCCCGTCCGCGGGTCTAGCTCGATGCGCACGCGAGCGCAGCGGCGAAGCGGCCCCGCAGGGCGCAATGAAGCGGCGATTTCGAGAGCTGGAAGCCGGGGACCACTGCCCCCGGCGTCGGAACGAGTTTCCGGCGAGCGATGCGTGCCGGATGCTTGACTTAGGCTGCCTTCGGCAGGGCCGCGCGAGCCTGATCGACAAGCGCCTTGAAGGCCGCGTTGTCCTTCACGGCGATGTCAGCGAGCACCTTGCGGTCGACTTCGACGCCGGCCTTGGTCAGGCCGTCGATAAATCGGCCGTAGGTCAGGCCGTGCTCGCGCGCGGCTGCGTTGATGCGCTGAATCCAAAGGGCGCGGAAGGTGCGCTTCTTGTTCTTCCGGTCGCGGAAGTTGTACTGCATGGCCTTTTCGACGGCCTGCTTCGCGACGCGGATCGTGTTCTTGCGGCGGCCATAGTAGCCCTTGGCGGCCTTGATGACTTTCTTATGCTTGGCGTGGGCGGTGACGCCGCGTTTGACGCGTGCCATGGAGGATCTCCGTTTTCTTAGGTCAGATGGGGTTTATGCCGGCTGGTTTCAGCCGGGAAACTCTCAGCGGTTGTAGGGCATGTACTTCTTGACGATGCCGGCATCCGAGTCGTTCAGCACCATCGTGCCGCGTGCCTTCTGGATGAACTTGGCCGTCCGCTTGATCATGCCGTGCCGCTTGCCAGCTGCACCCGCCTTCACCTTGCCCGTCGCGGTAAAACGGAAACGTTTCTTCGCACCACTCTTGGTCTTCATCTTGGGCATTTGGCTTTCCTTTCTTGGAGGCCGGCGCATGGCCGGCGGGCAGCAAACGGTCGAGGGCCAAAAAGCCCGCGGGGCGCGCCGCTGTTGTTTTGATTGAAGCATGAAAGCCGCCACGGCATGCCCTGCCGGACGGCTCCGCAGCGGGTTATACGGGCAGCAAGCAGAGGATGCAACTGCCCAGGAAGCCATGACACTCTTTTAGAGTTGCACCAGCCACTAAGCTTCTGAAAGCTCTGTTTAGGGCATGCCCTGCCGCCCTTGCCGTGGTCCGGGCGAAGATGTCATCTGATGATCGCCGTCTAACTGGGTGAGACGGAATACGAAACTGGTCTTCGCCGAATTGCCGGGGGAACTCTCCGCTATGCTCAACCCGCGTCGATCAGGAGAGGCGCCATAACTGTAAAAAATCGCGTGATCCCTGTAATTTATTGCAGTTGTCTGCCGGCTTCGACCTTGCGTTCACGACCCTCTCGGGTCATATAGGCGGCATCGAACACGCCTTGGCTTACTCTGCGACAGCTCGACCGAGTCTGACACTAGACGTCTCCAACGCGCGATTTGATGGCCCCCGCGGGTATAACACTTTCGGGGTATTTCTACCTATGCTTTGGAGGCATAATCGATGTCGACTGGTACCGTGAAGTGGTTCAACGGGCAGAAGGGCTACGGCTTTATTCAGCCGGACGAAGGTGGGAACGACGTGTTTGTTCACATCTCGGCTGTGGAGCGTGCAGGCCTCTCTTCCCTGCGTGAAGGTCAGAAGATCTCTTTCGAGACCGAGCGCGGCCGCAACGGCAAGATCGCCGCGATCAACCTGCGCCCTCTCTAATTGAGAGCGTGCAACGCATGATCGTGGATGGGGAGCAGAGCCGATCTGCTCCCCATTTGGTTGTGCCAGCAGCCCTACATCGGGCACGGCAGTTCAAGGGGATACATGGCCAAAGAAGAGATGCTTGAGTTCGAAGGCGTGGTGGTGGAAGTGCTCCCCGACGCACGCTGTCGCGTCAAGCTCGACAACGGTCACGAGGTCGTCGCCTACACCTCGGGCCGCATGAAAAAGAACCGCATCCGGATCCTCGCCGGAGACAAAGTGACGATCGAGATGACGCCCTACGACCTCACCAAGGGCCGCATCAACTTCCGCCACAAGGATGCGCGCGGCGGCCCGCCGCCCGGCGCTGGCGGTCCTCCTGGTGGCCAGCAGCGCCGACGCTGATCGAAAGACTGAAGGACTCGGAACGGCCGGCCTCCATCACGAGCGCCGGACTTTTGTTGCCGGTGGCTGGAACGTCCAGGTTCTCAAAACACGCGATGCGGGAAGTACCGTGAGACGAGT
>CAZXXF010000060.1:0-2249 GCA_964644805.1 uncultured Candidatus Saccharibacteria bacterium
CTGAGCGAATCGACAATAATCAAATTTTGTCGGGAATATGATAATTTTCCCGCAAAAAACAGCTCCGAAAAAGGAGGCATATACATCTCATCCCGGTTAGAACTCAATAAATGGTTCAGGGATTATATAAAGAAGAGGTAAGAACAAATGGCAAAAATACCCATTAAGTGCACTGGCAGCAGGGCATTATCCTATAAAGAATTGAAAAATTTTCAGGGCAATTTGAAAATTATGCCTGAAAGTAAAAAAATAAAACTTAAAAAATCAATCATCGAGAAAGGGTGGATAGCCCCTATTTTTGTATGGAATAAAAAAGAAATTCTCGATGGACATGGACGCCTCAAGGTTTTGGCGGAATTATTAAACGAGGGCTATGAAATTGACGATCTGCCTGTAGTGGATATACAAGCCAAGACAAAAAAAGAAGCCGCTGGAATTTTACTGGCGATCAACAGCAAATATCAGGATATTACGGATGAGGGACTCCTTGAATTTATAGAGGAAGTGGATTTAGATTTATCCGAAATCGCCGCCAATTGTATATTGCCTGACATAAACTTCGAAGAGATATTGAGAGATTTAACGGAGCAGTTGGAAGTAGATGAAAATGTAATTGAAAAATCCGCCGAAGCCGCTGAAGATAAGGACGAAAATACAAAAAGCAGCAACTCAACACCTATAGCGCCGATTATAATAAGATTGACTGTTTCTGAAAATAAGCAATGGCGGCTGCTCAAAAAAAAGCATGGATTTATAAATGACACAGAGGCTTTCAGAAAAATGATTTTTTCACAAGATGCGGCGGTAAATAAACAGCCGCATGAAAGGAGGTGATGAGTATGGCAAGACCGATGGGGTTTGGCGGTAGAGGCGGCAGGGATAAGGCTTTTGTAAGCTCAAAGCTAAAGAAGCTTTATCGTTACCCTGGCGGCTAAACCGCAAACAAAGGGAGCGGTTATCCCGCTCCCTTCAATAATTCGTTTGGTTTTTCCGTCACTATTCTCTCGCAAGAGTCGGTGATATGATTTGAATACAGCAGCATATACCGTCCTTGCGGATCAGTAAAAGCCGTTTCCTCATTTTCACAAGCTACATAAATGCGCCGATTCCTGAAACAAGTGGGGTAATCCGTCCAACGCCAAATAAATTCCATTACTTCCCTAAAGCTCTTCGGCTTATATTGATCGCCTTTATTATTCATATGCATCGAAAATTGAAAGATATAGTCCCTATATCCGTGCCATTGCTGTGGCTCTACTACATCGAGTCCGCTCCAGTGATAGAAATATTCAAAATCAAAGACAACATCGCCGCCTTGATGCTTCAAATGTGAAAGAAAATCATCAAAAGTTTTCAGTCTGACGGGATAGATTTTATCCAGAGGCGACCAGAAATTGCCTTTTTGACTCTCGCCGTCGAAGGCGGCCATCCCGATATCGTCAATGTAATCCATTATTCCGTAAACGAATTCCTTATCTTCTTTTTCTTTTTTACGTCCATAGCTGATATATTCTCGAAACCGTTTTTTTTGCAAATCACTAAAAGCCGCTACTTGAAAACGATTAAAATGCAATGTCCCTACCCATACAAACCTGACGCCCATCTCCGCCCATCGGTCAATTTCATCATAGAGATTATCCCACCAAGCTTCAATCAATGGATTCAATCCGACAACGACATGATGCCCTGCCGAAATGAGAGATTTCATAAATTTGAGTCTCTCAGAATAAGATGGAGCTTTGGGTTCAATTTGTTTGAGCAAATTGGTCTTATTAGACGTTAGAGATAAATATACAGCGCATTTTTTCCCGTTGATTATTCTGTTTTCCAGGTCTGAGCATCCACCCTTTGTTTGCCAGAAGAAGTTATGATTTTTTTCATCAGCAATATCCATGAGTGTTTGGGTAAGACCCTCATTGCTTTTGCACAATGGGTCTGTTTTGTTTGAGATCATGATAGGGTATCGGTTTTGCAGGAAATATCCTTTTGGCCCCTTGATTTTTTCGGGTTTTTCGAGGCAGTTAATTGCGTTTTCTGAAAACAAGCGGGTTGATTTGTTTAAATTTGCAAAACAGTAAAAGCAGCCGTGACTGCATTTATTGCCCTCCAGCACCAGTGGCGTCGGCGAGATTAGAAACTCGCCATGATATAGAGATAAGCTCATTTTTGTCTCCTTTGGTAGGGATTTGTTCAATATTTCTTTTTATTTTTCCACGATACCAAAAAAAAACCGAAAAGTCAACCTTTTA
>CAZXXF010000061.1:0-2237 GCA_964644805.1 uncultured Candidatus Saccharibacteria bacterium
CCCCCCAAGCGGCAAAATCCGTGTTAATACAATAACTTAGACTGGCGTTTACCAATTTTGGTAATACCCTATTACCAATTTTGGTAATACCCCTTTCATTCAACGACTTCAACGCCCTGTGAACATGAGGTATCTTAAGACCAGTCGCCTCACTAAATTGACTCAACGATATGCAATCACTTTCTCTATTAAATCCGTAAGTTTTGAGGATAATATAAAGTAATACTTGATACTCTGACCGTGCCAATTTCGAGCGGCACAGCATCTCTATAATCTCACTTGGAATTTTTATATCCATATTATTATTGCCTGTCGCCTGTTACCTTACCCACCAGTAAATCAGGTGCCCGCCAAAATACAACACAGACATCACAATCACAATCACCGATAACCCATCAACCGTTTTTTCACTCATAAATTATCCTCCCTATTATTTCCAGTCGTCTGTAAAATGCCTCCTCTTGCAGGCAGCCTTTACACATACCCGCCCGTTGATGCGCTGGCAGCTCATCCCCGCACTCACAGAACCTGCCTATTACAATCAATATCATTGCGGCTTGCCGTCAGTGCTAAAAATATCGTGCTGAAAAATTGTAAAACCACATTTTTTTGCGACACTTTTTAACTCACCGTTATCGTCCTTGTTAAAAAAAGCGATCTCCCCTGGTATCGCCTCAAACACATGCAAATCAGCAACCCGGACTATAACCCGCCCATCGAGTGCGCTGACCATTGCAGCCCCTGATAATGATTGATTTCTCCATATCACCACCCCTTTTTTTGCGGCACAGCCCCGGCAAAGCCCGCAGGCCGTGCCCGTTGTCCGAACTTAATACTAAATACCCCGCTCGTTTTATTAGCCTCAAGCGGAAGGCTGCATCCCCCGCCAATGGCAGGGTAAAAAAAATAACTTGCAATTCACATCAAAATGTGATATGAATTGCTTAAACACAAAAAAAGCCCGACAGGCGCAGGTGGTGACCAGTCCGGAGGGACTTGCGCTGCCGGGCAACCTCCCCCCTGCCGCTCGTGTACGACATGAGGGATAACCATTTTTTATTTACACACGAGGCCACCATGAGTTAAATCATATCGGATATTATCCGATATGTCAAGTGAAAACTACGGCATTGTCCATTAATTAATTTAATATGGATATTATCCGAGATTAATGTTCTATTGTGCGATAATAGCAAATTATGCTTGATATTACCTATCAAACAGGTGAAAATTATGGCATGAGCGCAAAACGCAGAAAGCGCAATGATGCCCTTGCCGTGGAGATAGGTAGGCGAATTGAAGTATTAATGGGCGATTCAAAAAGAAAAGACATCGCAGAACAAATCGGCATAGCGCCCTCAACCCTATGGGATTATATGCGTGGCGATGCCATCCCGGGGCCGGAAGTGCTCATTAAAATGGCAGACGTATTTCATGTATCGCTTGATTACATATTGAAAGGTGATTGCTCATCATTCCCCAAAAATGAAGCCGAAAAAAACATTCTCTATGAATACAGGGAAGCAGAAAAACTGCAGGTTGCAGAGCAAATTAGCCGATATGGGCGCTTCCTTATAAATGAGGCAAAAAAACAGACGGGAACGGGCATTAGAGAGGGCAAATCAGTTAGGCATAAAAATAGTAGTAGATAATACAGCATGACAGATAAAATTATCAAAATAACTCTATTTACAATACTTATAATCGTCATCTTATTTCTTTATTGGACTCGATACCAAACTGTTGAGGTGCATAATCCGGATATGGTTGGCTTTTATAAGATAAACCGATTAACAGGCAATACAACTATTTATATCCTACACAAAGAAATGGATACAGAACCCGAAAAATAGCCCGCATCAATTATATATCGCGCGTGCTTGCGCCCGCGTGTTTGGCGAGGATATAAAGGATGTACTGATTAAGAGATATCCCCTCGGCAGCCGCGGCGAGCCTGAGCGCATCATATAATGAGCGCGGGAGCCGGAGAGTCATTTTTTGAGGTATCTTTTCCATCATCATCATCATTATTATAATAATATTAATAATAATCTGGCACTACCCGCAATGTCAAGCGATTTTCTGTCACTCCCGCAGTTCTTTATTCGTCACTCCCGCTTGTCGGGAGTCTTTCTGAATAACTTTCTGTCATTCTGGCTTGTCCAGAATCTTTCCGGATGACTTTCTGTCACTCCCGCAGTTCTTTATTCGTCACTCCCGCTTGTCGGGAGTCTTTC
>CAZXXF010000062.1:0-2230 GCA_964644805.1 uncultured Candidatus Saccharibacteria bacterium
AATGGTTTTAGGAGTTCCATCGCGATTTGCTGCCATGCACTTTCTCCTCCCGATATCGGGAGGAGAAAGTGCATTCAAGATACGAAGACTTTTTGAAATGGGTTGCAGGTCTGAATGCCGAAGACCTCCGCCACAGATTCGGGCAAACCGGGATTCTTTTGGATGACGTGGCATCGGCTTTTAGCCGGTTATTAGCAGATAGCCGAGCTTGAACCATATGCTGACGTCCCCACTTAGCCTTCATGTGCAACAGACTGAATACATTTTGACGAAATGAGACTGCCGAAAAAGGGGGTGCTTGGCTAAAGGGTGTTATCCGGTGATGCCGGATTCTTCAATAATCCCTGAGATTCACTTTTCGATTACTTCGTCAGGTCATAACCGCCTCATTTTTCCGACGCAGCCTTGCCTTTTTTGCCCGGTTCGTCGCCGATTAACCGACAGTAGGCGCTCCGAGGTAATAGTTGTCCGGCTTTCCCCACAATAGTTTCACCATTCGCTTTATGTTGCACACCGTGGTCGCCAGCAGCGTGTGTATTCCTGCCCTCTCCAGTCCGCGGTAACGGCACCTCCTCAGCCCGCAGTAGCGGGTCAGATCGGCCACCTTTTGCTCAATCTTGTAGCGGTTAAGGTAGGCTTGTTTTCCCTCTTCGGTTGCCAATCGTTCCCTCGCCATCCGAAAGTACGGCTCGTAGTAGCTGATGTAAACCCGCCTGCCTTCTCTATTCTTTACGCATTTAGGCTTTAATAGGCAGACATTGCACCAACTCGGTCTGAATCGGAAGGCATAACCCGGCTTGTTTAGCTGGTATTTAGCCAGGCTTAACTCGTAACAATTAGTTGAAATATGTTCGGCCGGGCACATCAGTTCAATGTTTTCAGGGTCATAGAGGAAATCCTCGACAGTAAAATAACCTTCGTTGCGGTGGTTTACCTGCTTGGATAGAGCGATATTCGCGATGGTCTGATTGCTAGCCAGTGATTCCAGGTTTTCTCCCCAGTCGTAAGCTTTATCAGCAGTGACTTCTTTCGGTCTAATAGAATGGACTTCTTCTTGCTCCTTGAGCATCGGTTGGAGCTGGCTGCCATCCGTGGTATTGGCCGGGGTGGTTGCCACTTCAGTGATGATGCCGCTCTCTTCCTCCATAACAATATGGGCCTTGTAACCCTCCCACTTGGTGCCGGTCTTCTTCCCCGTCCTGGCATCCGGGTCCACCGGACTGAGAAGTTTATCCTTGGCATGCTCCTCACGATAGGCTACAGCCTTTTCTAGTAATTCCAAATCTTTTTGGAGTTCCTCGGTCGGCTTGATCTTCTTGGCCTTCAGCTGAGCAGTGACTCTGTCCAGCAATGTGCCGGCCGCTTCGATCTCTTTCTGCAGAGCTTCTCCGCCGGATGTAAACTTCACCGGCGTGGCCTTCTGTAGTTCCTTCGCTCCCAAATCCTCCGCCATCTTGGTATCCTGCCTTGCCACAGTCTTCAGCACGTTCTCCCGACACTTCCTCACCAGGCCGCTGAGGCTGCTCAGGGATATGTTCGCAAATACGGGAGTCGAGTCGATGATCTGCCGCTTGCCCTTGACCAGCCCCTTATTGATACATTGCCGTACGATCTGCTCCAGGATCGCCCTGAATTTCTCTTCGCCCAGCCTTTGCGCCCGGAAGTAAGATACCGTGGTGTAGTCGGGCACTTCGGCGTCGACCGCCAGCCCCATGAAGTATTTGTAAGCCAGATTCAGCCGAGCGTTCTCGACCACCTGCCTGTCGGAATCGCCATAAAGGTACTGCAGCAGGCACAACCGGAGCAGGAAACCGGGATCCTCCGCCGGGCGGCCGATATCCCGGTTGTATCGGTCTTTCAGGATCTCATCGGCAAAAGAAAGATCGACCACTCGGTTAATCTTGCGGAGCGGGTGGTCCATCGGGACGATGCGGTCGTAGAGATAGCTTCCATAGAACGACTCCTGGGGCGATTTCGGTTTTAGCATGAACACCTCCCACGCTTAGCTGCTCGTATCTTACCATGTGCCTAGCTTCACGCGAACGTCTGCCTTTCAGGGGACTTTTTCGGCAGTCTCGAATTGTTCAATTCAGCAAGAAGCCCCCCGCAAGACATAAATGTTGTGCCGATTTGGGATGCTCGTTTCCAGGCTAAATCGCGATATTTGACCGCATGTCCGTGTCAACTCATACAAGAATGTTACCGGAGGTAGGTCATTCACTCATTTAGA
>CAZXXF010000063.1:0-2214 GCA_964644805.1 uncultured Candidatus Saccharibacteria bacterium
GTCGGAACTTACCCGACAAGGAACTTCGCTACCTTAGGACCGTCATAGTTACGGCCGCCATTCACTGGGGCTTCGGTTTGAAGCTTCGCAGTCTTGCGACCACTAACCTCTTCCCTTAACCTTCCAGCATTGGGCAAGCGTCAGTCTGTATACATCCACTTGCGTGTTGGCACAGACCTGTGTTTTTAGTAAACAGTCGGCAGAGCCATTTCGCTGCGGCCCCAACGGCCGGTTGCCCAACCGTCGAGGCACCCCTTTTCCCGAAGTTACGGGGTCAAATTGCCTAGTTCCTTAACGAGGGTTCTATCGAGCGCCTTGGGATATTCACCCAGCCTACCTGTGTCAGTTTTAGTACGGGCACCTGAGACACTCCCTAGAGGTGTTTCGAGTGAGACCTTCAGATCACTTGTCGCCTTGCGGCGGTACTCGCTCGCCAGGGTGTGGCGCTGCGGATTTGCCAACAGCCACCCCAACGGGCTTGAACCTCCTATACTATAGGTTTGGCTGACCTTACAGTCCCCGTAACCCCATCGGTGGTAACGCACCTCAGGTGGTACCGGAATATTAACCGGTTGTCCATCGCCTACGCCTTTCGGCCTTGGCTAAGGGTCCGACTAACCCTGGGCGGATTTACCTTCCCCAGGAAACCTTAGGCTTTCGGCGAGCGGGATTCTCACCCGCTTTATCGCTACTCGTGTCCGGATAATCACTTCCACATCGTCCAGCAGTCCTTACGGTCTGCCTTCATCCTATCGTGGAACGCTCCCCTACCAAACGCAGAGCCCGAAGGTTCTGCGAGTCCGTGGCTTCGGTACAGGCCTTAACTCCCGTGCATTGTCGGCGCAAAGATGCTCGACCAGTAAGCTATTACGCACTTTTTAAATGGTGGCTGCTTCTAAGCCAACATCCTGGCTGTCTTAGCACCTTCACTTCCTTTATGACTTAGACCTGTTTAGGGACCTTAGCCGACGGTCTGGGCTGTTTCCCTTTTGAGATGGAAGTTTATCCCCCCACCTCTGACTCCCGCGATAAGGCACACAGCATTCGGAGTTTGGTTGGGTCTGGTAGTCTGGTGGACCCCATGACTCATCCAGTGGCTCTACCACCATGTGCTATTACGCGAGGCTAGCCCTAAAGCTATTTCGGGGAGAACCAGCTATAACGACGTTTGATTAGACTTTCACTCCTCCCCTAAGTTCATCTCATCGCTTTTCATCGCAAAAGAGTTCGGACCTCCATGAGGTGTTACCCCCACTTCATCCTGACCTAGGGTAGATCACGTCGTTTCGGGTCTATGGCATGTGACTGGGTCGCGCATTTCGCACTCGCTTTCGCTGCGGCTCCGTCCCTGAAGGACTTAGCCTTGCCACACACCAAAACTCCCGGACTCATTCTGCAAAAGGCACGCGGTCAGGCGTTACGGTCGGGCGCAAACAACACGCCTTTCCGTCATAGCCCTCCCACAGCTTGTAAGTGCATGGTTTCAGGTCCTATTTCACTCCCCTAACAGGGGTTCTTTTCATCTTTCGCTCGCGCTACTTTTCCACTATCGGTCGCCATGGAGTATTTAGCCTTGCGAAGTGGTCTTCGCGGATTCACGCCCGGTTTCACGAGTCGGGCGCTACTTGGGAGACCGCAAAGAGAGGGCAATTCCTTTCGCCTACAGGGCTATCACCTGCTATGGCCGAACTTTCCAGGACGTTCAGCTAGGTCTTGCCTTTTTGACTCTCCCGGTCCTCCTTGCAGGACCGAATGCGATTCCCGCGACCCCAGGAGGTGCAATGCGCAAGGGCTTGTAAGCACTCCCGGTTTAGGCTCTTCCGCTTTCGCTCGCCGCTACTGACGGAATCGAAATTTCCTTCTGTTCCTGGTGGTACTGAGATGTATCACTTCCCACCGTTGCCTCTTTACGCCTATGTATTCAGCGTAAAGTATCCGCCTGTTGGCGGAGGGTTTCCCCATTCAGAGATCCCCGGATCAATGCCTCGTTGGCGGCTCCCCGGGGCTTATCGCAGCCTCGCGCGTCTTTCATCGGCTCATGGCGCCAAGACATCCACCATGCACCCTTAGTAGCTTGACCTCGATAGTTCTTCGTTCTTGAGCCGCCTCGCGGCGGCTCTTTGAAGCACTCGCTATCGAAGACGCTTTACCCCGGCCTAGCGCCGTTCCAACCTGGCACTAAATTCCCGTTCCAATCTTCCACGATCGAGATGC
>CAZXXF010000064.1:0-2119 GCA_964644805.1 uncultured Candidatus Saccharibacteria bacterium
GAATCTTTGGAAGTTTTGCTGTGTGGTCTTGCCAGCGATGGTGCGGGAAGAGGATGGTGTGTTGTCAACGATGGCGCGGTACAAGGATGGCGTCTTGCAAGCAGTGGCGCGGTAGGAGGCTGGTGTGTTGCCAATCAAGGCCTGCCCGCTCCCGAGCCTGGTGAGGCGTCTGGAAGTGGATCCTGACCCCGCCTGCCGTCTAACAATGCGTGCAGCCGACAAGTGGGATTCGCCGCGATTTACAGGCTTTTTTTCTGGCTTTGAGTTTTTTCTGCCCTCAAGCCGAGTCTCGTCCCGCCCACTTGCGGCTAACGCGAGCCGTTCGGCGGCTACAGCAGGGATTAACTCGATAGGAGGCATACCATGAATCCTAAAAGAAGCATTAATCTGGCAATAGTAGTGCTGCTCCTCACGCAACTTTCCTGCCAATTCATCACGGGATTGGGAGGCGGGGGCGGAAGCGGATATTACACCGATCCGGGGAATCCCATTGATGTGACGATCACGCTCGATACCGCCAACGTCACGCAGGTCATTCCTGCCGATGGCGGCGAGTTGAGCGTCACTGGCACGGATGGAACGCGCTACACGCTAACCATTCCGCCCGGGGCTATGGTCGCGGATATCGAAATCAGCATGACCCCGATCGCTTCGATTTCAGGGCTGCCATTCAGCGGCGGATTGGGCGGCGCGGTCAAACTGGAGCCAAGCGGACTGGGCTTCTTCGATTACGTCACCCTTACCATCGAACCTGCCAATCCAATCCCGCTTGAAAACCAGATCCTGTTTGGGTTCGAGGAGGATGGCGAGGACCTGCATCTGGCCATTCCGGGGGCGGATTATTCAAAGATTCAAATCCGCCTGATGAGTTTCAGCGGCGCCGGCGTCGCCAGTGGAATCAGCGCAGACAAGGCGGGAGTGATGCAGCGCTCTGCCGATCGGGCTGAGGCGCGTATTATCAGCCAGGTAGCGGAGTATCTGCAAGAACAGCGCAATGGGCAGAACCCGGATTCCAGCGGCTTAGTTGACGCGTCCAACGAATTTTACAACTCTGTGGTCGCGCCGCGGCTAAAGGCTGCTGCCTCCCCATCCGGAACCTGCGCCGATGCAAAAAAGGCTTTACAAACCTACCTATCATGGGAACGTCAGCGGCAGTTGCTTGGTATTGCAGGTGATGATAATAGTAAATTTGGGGATGTTATGGCTAATTTTGTCCCGATCCTTGCGAAAAAGTGCATTGACGAGGAGTTCGATCGGTGCGTCAATAAACATATGATCGCCGGTCTGCTCTCCACCATATTGCAATTCGAGCGCCTGAGCCAGTTGCTGGGCACGTCCGGATCAGGGAATTGGTCTGCTCTGGATTACGGCGAACCGTTGGTCCGCAAGTGTTTTCAATGGGAACTCGAGTTCGAGTCTGCAGGAACCTTTGAAGACAAGGAGGGCATCAGTTACGACTCGCGAGTCAAATCCAAAGTCCCCATCCGCATGGAAGGGGGAATCATGACACTCAAACTCAGTGGAAAATCGGTGCTGATCAATGTGGATTTCACCTTCAAAGTGCCGGAATGCAAAGTGACCAGCAATCGCGGCGGCGGTGAATTCGTCGTTGACTCTCTTTCATGGGAGACTGTAGTGCGAAAAGATTCGGATGGAGAAAACCGCTTCTTCATCAAGGATTTCTACCTGAAATATAACCCGGGCAAAACATCCGAGAGCATGGTCATTGCCTGCCCGGAATCGCCTGCCATACCAACCCCGCCCGCTCCATTATGGACGGCGCTGTTCATCGTGACCCATTACAAAGAAGCCGACCAAAGCGGGAGCGCCCCGACCATCAATCCGGCGTCCATTCTTTCGGGTAGCGTCCCGGCCGATGCGCAGGTTCCAGCGTACCTTGCAAAACATTGGACAACCTACGAAGCCGAATTAATGGCAACCAAAGAATGGCAGGGAACCAGCGACCTTGATGCGGCAGTGTTCGAGGGCGGCGGGTTTAAACTCTACCACCGCCCGCAAAAGTAGATTGCATCCAGACATCGAGTGTCCGTTGCCGCCGAACAAAGCGTGCAGTGGATGGTGGGGATTCTGCGCGATTTACAAGCATTTTTCTGGCTTC
>CAZXXF010000065.1:0-2109 GCA_964644805.1 uncultured Candidatus Saccharibacteria bacterium
GAACTTTCTTGAAGGCCTGGGTCTGGAGGTCGATCCCAACATGATCGTTCACCCCCGTACCAACCCCTACTTCCGGGGGGATGGCTGGGACGAGGAGGCCGAGAAGTGGTTCGCCCGCAAGGCGTCCGCGGCGGACCAATCAATTCGCCTGAAACAGGCGGCGTAACGGATTAACACAAGCCAGAGGAGTGTCGCCATGAGCAACGCACCGATCGCGCTGACGTCCTTCGACGCCGACGGATTCATGTGGGAACCGGAGAACTGGGATGAGGCGACTGCTCGGCAAATTGCGCGCATGGACGGAATCGGTGAGCTGGATGAACAGCAGATCACGCTGGTTCGCCAGCTTCGCGCCAGCTATGAACGTATTGGCGGACTGCCCGCATGGACGCACGTCTGCCGCCTGGGTGGCTTCGGCCCGGACTGCATGACCCGGCTGTTTCCCGATGCGCGCGAAGCCTGGCGAATTGCCGGACTGCCCAACCCCGGGGAAGAAGCCATTGCTTACCTCTGATTCTGTCCGGCCGCCACCATCCCCCAACAGCACCATTACCTGTCACAACTCACTCAAACCCAAAAGGAAACGTCATGAAAAATCTCCATATCGACTATCAAGGGGACGCGCTCAATTTCCACAGTGCAAGTCTTCTCGCCAAAGGCGTCGCCCGACAAAACCAGATGCAGGAACCCACCATCATGGCCTGGCACCGGAACAGCGAACACGCCACCCCGCCCGTATACGACGGTGCGGATCCGGATACCTGGTGGGCGAAGTACGGCGCTGGCAACGGCGGCAGGTTGGAAGTTAGCGTGGGGGATGACTTCCAGTTCATCATGATGGATGCGCGTGGATACGAAATCCTGGGCGACATACCGCTGCGCAACCTGGAGGATGAACGGGGAAACCAATTCCTTTGTTACACCCCGATGCTCGGCAAAACCTCCAACCAGCCGACCGAGGAGGCCTGTACGCCGCTGGACGGCTGGCTGGCCGATCAGTACTGAACTTCGCCACCCGAAGCACCGGAGCCTGATCGCTCCACCCCTCATTCCTTTTCCCTACGCCGCCTGATCGGTGCCAGCCATGCCTGATCCGAGGGCACCATCGCCACGTGGACACAACCGCCAACGGCACTATCGTCAATCCCAGGGCGCATTTTCCCAGCGCTCGGCGAACAGACCCCACTGCTGGCAACGCCAGGGCAATACACAAAATACGGTCCTCGCCTCCCAGGTAGGAAAGTCAACCGATCGAAGGGGCAACCGGCATTGGAGGCCGTGATGTTCACCACCAATCCCTTCGCCATCCTCACCGAGTTCATCTCCCCCGGCCTCCTGCAGGCCTACGTGGTACTGATGATCCTGGCCGTGGCCGCCGGGACCCTGTTCGACCTGGTGCACGACCGGAAGGCCCTGTTCTTCCTGCGTGAGCGGCGGCGCGCCAGAGCGGCCGCCACGCGGCGGCTGGGCGCCGGGGACGTGGCGGCCATCGCCGCCCGGACCGTGCTCACCGACATCGCCGCCTTCGGGGAATTCTGCAACCTGAAGCGGCGCATTTCCCACGCCCTCATGTTCTACGGCTTCGTGCTCTACCTGGCCACCACCCTGGTGCTGGTGTTCCGCTACGCGGAGGCGGCCGCGCCGGCGGTGCTGCCCGCCCTGTGGCACCTGGGCGCCCTCATGGTGCTGGCGGGGGGCGGCTGGTTCTTCTTTTCCCTGCGGGTGGACGTGGCCCATGAAGGCCATTCGCCGTTTCGTCTTTCCCGGGCGGACCTGTTCATCGTCAGCCTGCTGGCCAGCATGCTCTTCGCGTTGCTGTTCTCCCTGGCCGCCCAGGCGGGCGGCGCCACGGCCACCCGGCTGCTGGCCGCCGGCTACCTGTTCTTCACCACCCTGCTGTTCGTCTCCGTGCCCTGGTCCAAGTTCGCCCACATGTTCTACAAGCCCGTGGTGGCCTTCCAGAAGCGGGTGGAATGGGCCAGCGGCGCGTCGGACCTGCCCACTCCCTCGCAACCCGGAGCTGAAAAATGCCCACCTTCACATCCATGACCAAGTGCGACGGCTGCGGGCAGTGCGTGGACATCTGCCCCTCCGACATCATGCACATCG
>CAZXXF010000066.1:0-2095 GCA_964644805.1 uncultured Candidatus Saccharibacteria bacterium
CGCCGTGCGCGGCGAGCCACAAAATCAATGGGCGGCACGCAGTGCCGCCCACGAAAAAGTCGGTCAATTTTCCGAAAGTCAAATCTTGGTGCGTTTGTTCAACCAAGCTCGAACTTATTTTACCAAGAATTTTTGAAAAATGGAAGGTTTCGCTCCGCCCCGCCGCTGTGCCGCCAAACGGCACTGCCTCACAGAAAAATTTTCTTTACATTTTTTGATTTTGCGCGCGCCGATTTTTTTCTTCTAAAAGGAAAAGAAAATTTTTCTGCTCGGCTTCCGCGCTCTCGCGCGAGCGGCGGGACTTTGCTTCGGCTCGCGGGCAAAAAATTTCCTCCCCTTGAACCAGTATGAGAAAATTAAATAAGATGTTGCTCTGTGATATGGTGAAGGTAGAAGATGCGGAATGCTTACCCTCGACCTGTCGCGCTTAAGACTCAAAGGGGATTGCAACGCATCTTTTACCTTCACCACCATGAACTAATAGAATATTGCCAGCCCATTTCGGGCCAAGGCTACAATACTGGGTTTTCAGTGGTGAAACTAATCGCGTATTTTGTCGGAATGCGTCGCAAAAATTAATAAGCAAAAACTTATGAGCAACATCGCATCGTTTGAAACCGAGCGCCATCGGTTTCTGTATGTGGGTATGGACATACATAAAGATAACCATACCGCCGTAGCAACCAACTGCTTTGGTCAAAATCTTTTAGAATTAGCCATTTCTAATTCAAAACAAGATTTTGATGATTTAGTTGCTCGGGTGGAACGATTATCTGAAGCGGAAAACCTTAAACCTGTTTTTGGTCTTGAAGACAGCTATGGCTATGGACTGCGTCTGGCAAAACATCTTTATGGAAAAGGATTATCAGTTAAAATGATTGCTCCGGTCTTAGTTGACAGAGAGCGTCAATACGAAACGCACCCAGAGAAATCAGATTCTTTGGATGCGCTCGGAGTAGCCAAAGTCTTGATCCAAAGGATTGACAGGCTGCCCAATTACAGCATATCAAAGAATGACGAGATTTCCAAGAATATCAAGGAATTAACCTTAGACAGAGAGTTTTTAGTCAAAGAACAAGGTAGGTTAAAGAATCAACTGCATCGTTTATTGCACAAGGCCTACAATTCAGAATACCGAGCAAAATTCAAAGACCCTTTTTCCCTTAAAGCCTTAAAGTATTGGCGCGGACATCCGGTCCCCCGAAGGAGAGCTGATAATATTACGGACAATATCTCTGTTCTTAAAAACCAAACCAGAAGAAAGATTAAACGATTGCTTGATATTAGAGAGGAAGTAAAAGAGATTGAACAAGAACTTAGTTGTTTAATCCGGCAAACTAATCAGAAGCTCGGGACATTAAACGGCTGCGGCACAGTGTTGGCTTCTCAAGTCTTGGCAGAAGTCAGAAACATTGATAGATTTCATTCGCCTCATTCTCTGGCTAAATACTCCGGGCTTTGCCCGATAGAGAAGTCGTCAGGGAAAACCTTTCGTCATATCAAAACCAAATCAGGCAACCGACGGCTCAATATGGCTATTCACCGCATCGCTTTATCTCAAATCTCAAAATCAGGCAACCAATATGCTAAGACATATTTTCAAAAGAAAATATCCGAAGGCAAGACTAAAGTTCAAGCCCTCTGTTGTCTTAAACGACGACTGATTGATATTATCTTTATGATGTTAAAGTACAAACAGGCATACAATTACATCAGTTAAACTTTATCAAATTATCACAGAGTAACAAGCTGAATTTTGAGAAAAACTTGACATAGAATATCCCCTTTTCCTTCCCGCCCCGCCCGAGCGGTTTGGTTTCTGCCACGCCGCAGGCGCGGCATCATTCGGGATTTCGTTCAAAAAAGGTTCGAGCGGCGTTCAGTAATTGCGAGGGAATTTTAGCGTGGCACCCCGACAGATTGGCAAGAAATTCCATAGATGGTGGGCAAATAATCTATCTCATAGACACCACCAAAATCCTTTCACTAAAATTCCCAACATTTTGGTTTGATGCCACGCCACAAGGAAAATTCATGTTGAATATCGCTTTTGGGCAGTCAAAATACTACATTGATAATCTTTCAGAGAATGTAA
>CAZXXF010000067.1:0-2026 GCA_964644805.1 uncultured Candidatus Saccharibacteria bacterium
CTTCTCTTTTTCCACCGCGGATATTACACCTTCACTCTGCGTTCTCTAAGTTGAGACAATGTATGAACTACCTTGGTTCTCGTCTTCCCAAATCTCGACTTTCGTAACTGGGTATTTTTTCTTTATAACATCAAAGAAATGTTTGGCAAGGTTTTCAGTAGTGGGATTGAATTTATAAATATCATTCAAACATTTATGGTCAGGTAAAATTTTTCGTAAATATTCCTTGATTTCCCGAAAGTCATAAACCATTCCAGATTTCGGTAATTTTTTACTTGTGATATGTACAACAATTAGATAATTATGACCGTGCAATTCATCACACTTGCCTTGATATTCTCTGAGATAATGGGCAGAGCTGAATTTCCTTTTAAGTGTTATTGTCCAAGACATATATAAGGACGCAGATTTTCGTAGACGCTGTTCCGAGTGAAACGAGGAATCCTGAATTTGAGATTGCCACGCCTTCGGCTCGCAACGACTGTGTTGTCTGCGTTTTTCTACGTTCTATTTTTGAAAAGCCGGCGGGCGGATTCGAACCGCCGACCTGCGGTTTATCCCACACCTTAAATACGAAGCTGGAGGTGAGATTCGAACTCACAACCTATGCTTTACGAAAGCATTGCTCTACCATTGAGCTACTCCAGCGTAAAAGGTGTGGGACTGCTCTTCCAACTGAGCCACGCCGGCAAACTTCGTTTGATATATTTTAAATTTTCTTTATCGCGTAAAGACCATTTTCTTAGTGAATTTCTGCTTCGGTGTTTCGAGTGTATAGAAATAGATTCCTTCGGCAACCGCTCGATTATTATCATCTTTACCATTCCAGGTCAGATTGTAGATACCCTGCTCAACTTGATTATTTACCAATGTTCTGACAATTCTTCCAGACGCATCGTAGATTTTTAACGCTACTTTGGATGGTTCAGCTAAGCTAAACGAAATCTTTGCTAATCCGTTAGTCACTGGATTTGGCTTTGGTGCATAAAGACTCGTTACTATCAGAACTTCGTTTAGATTATTCTCCGCAATTGCCGAACTTGATGTTATTGTCAATCTAATATTGGGTCTATTATAGGTTCGAGTTAAAGAAGTCGGTTGACTCACATCACTCCTTGCTCCTCTTGTTCGATATGTTGGTGATGTTGTTGTGTAGCACCATAATGGGCAAAGGCTTGATGAAATGAATGCCTGATAGCCTTTAACAATTAAGATTCGAAGGTTGTCCGAATTATTATAATTAAAAGAAGTAGTAAGATTAACTTCTCGCCAACCACTACCAACATCATTGGGAAATGAACCAGAATATACTAACTGATATGGTGGCGGTGGAGGAAGTGTGACTGAACCAGTTGCAAGTGTTGCTTCCGTGGTATGACACATATAGATATCAACCGGTGTAATCGGGTCAGTATTAGGACCAGATGCTCTCTGGTATGCGAGGGCGGTTATATTTCCAAATGTAGCAATTTCAGATTGGAGATAGATTACTTCGTGAGTATTATAGTTGTAAAAACGGTCCAATGGTTCAGTACGTTGACTGGTTGTGCCGGTTCCGATTATTATTTGAGTAATATTACTGATATTACATGTTCTGGTCATGCGGTTATTTTCCGGATTTGTATCGTTAGTTAGATTTGTTCTCATTATTACCGTAACGATTTCTGTAATTGTAGGTGTCCATGAAGTAAAGTTGACTGTTGTTGTAGCATTTGGTGCAAGTGATGAAACTGTTTGAGTATTGGTATATCTAAATGCACCGCCTGGTCCAACAATTGAACAGACTACCGGGAAGTTGCTTTGTGCCAAAGCACCATAGTTCTTCACTCTTGCTGATGGCGTCATGACTTGATTGGGTGGATGGAATGCACCAGGACTTAAAATTGCATCAACACCGACATCATTATTTGGTGGCGGTATTACTGCAAAACCGATACCACTAATGTCATCAATATACCAACCCGTGCGTTGTACTGAGCCATCGCTACCAAAGTGCCATCTTAATAAAAATCTCTGTCCAGTTAAA
>CAZXXF010000068.1:0-1992 GCA_964644805.1 uncultured Candidatus Saccharibacteria bacterium
TCAATATACGAGGACGATGAATATAACGTGCTGAATCACGAAGATCGGACTCAATTGTACGGCTACGTCGGCAACATGACGATTAACGCCTTCGATCAGAGCGGTTTGAGCATTTTTAGTCTCTGCAAATGCTTTTACTACATGATCAAATGGAAAAAGGACTGTGTCGACAAAACACCTGACTGTAATGATCCGTGCCTTGATATTGATCAATACATTGAATGCCAAGAACTCCGTCGAAAGTGGATTCTTCGGTGTGCGACCGAGACGAAGAAGATTTTTAAAGCGTGCATGCAAGGCACATTGACTCCACCTATCATCCCTCCTCGCAAACCTTAGCAGCGCTATGAACAGAGTCGCAGCAACCCGAGTTGTTCTCTCGTTTCTAGCAGGTGCCGTAGTCGGCGTAGCCATCACTCTGTTGTAATCGGCCCGGCAGGTAGCTTCGCTGCTGGTCTTCAACCAAGAGTCCGTGCTAGCGGAGTTAGACAGGATGGCGGCGCGTCCGTACTTCGCGGGTAACCACGTCATTGCTCAATGGGCACTCAGCAACTATGTGGCCCGTTTGACCAATACATACGAAGGTGTCGAGCAAAAGCCGAGAGACTACTTCTATGGCCTTTTCAAAGGCCATGCTCGGCTCGCGAAGTTGTTCGACCAAGAGAAGCAGCCTGAGGCACGAGATCGACACTTGGCACTGGCGATTGAGGCGATGCGAATTTGGGCGGAAGCGACACCTACAAATCAAACGGCGGTATTCGACGTGCTCCGCAAGATTGACGCTGCGCAAGCGGATCAATAAGTGCAAGAGGATCGCCCGCTCTCAAGGTTGACGCTGCCGCTTCCGGCCGCTCGGCGCATTGCTAGCGGCTTCCACCGGTACCAGATCCTGTGACGGCATGAAGGCGGGCAAGACCGACATCAGCGGCACGCCGGTCTGGCAAGAGGACTGGAACTACGACCCGACCGGCAACTGGCGGGGCACGACCAGCGCCTACGCGACCAAGGTCAACGGGTCCACCACGCTCGATCAGAACCGGAGTCACAACCAGGTCAATGAGGTACCAACCATCGCCGCCACGCCGAACGACTGGCCTCATCCGACGCATGACGCGGCGGGACATCCTGGCGCCGGGGTGTGGGAATGAGCGCGAGGACTTGATGTCCGAAGACTTGGAACGCCTGTACTCGCCCACCATTCGCGAGCACGCGAATCAGCCGCGCAATCGCCGTCGGCTGCCCGACGCAAACCGCCGTGCCTCGGGCAAGAACCCGCTCTGTGGCGACTGTGTGACCGTTTACCTCCGGCTGGAGGCGGAGGTGGTTCAGGAGGCGGCTTTTGAATCCTTCGGCTGCGCGCTGTGCCGCGCCTCGGCCTCGCTGATGACCGCGGCCCTCAAAGGGGCCACCCGCGAAACCGCGACGCGGCTGGCCGCCGGGGTGGAACGGGCGCTCACAGGCCGGGAAACCGGGGATGAAGCGCCGCTCGGTGACGATCTGGCCGAACTGACCGCCGCGCGGGCGTTCCCCAGCCGGGTGAACTGCGTCCTGTTGCCGTGGCGGGCGGCGCTCCAGGCGATTCAGCAGTCTTGAGGCCGGCGCCACGCCTGCGCGCGGGAGGCGCGTTCCCGTTTCCGTTTGAACCCGAATTCCGAAGTTCCACGGGCGGGGTCGCCCGCGCCACTATGGGGGTTGTGTCCGGGCCAAAGCAAACGGCAGGGCCGTGAGACGACCCCGCTGCGCGATTGAACCCAAAGACCGAAGTTGAGCAGGCGGGAGGCACTGCGCCACGGCCCACTTCGGTTTGCGGGATTACACCGGCTACACCCCCCGCCGCACCACGGTGTCGCGCTGGGCCCAGGCGGGATCGGGCTGGGGGTAATCGAGGTTGTAGTGCAGGCCGCGGCTCTCGGGTCGCTGCATGGCGCAGCGAACGATGAGGTCCGCCACGATGGCGATGTTGCGCAGCTCGAGCAGGTCGGCGGTGACGAT
>CAZXXF010000069.1:0-1957 GCA_964644805.1 uncultured Candidatus Saccharibacteria bacterium
GCGTCACCCGCCGCTTGCTGGAGCACTGGTACGATCGCGAGGCGCGGCAACTGCCGCTCTACTTTTGCCAACTTGAAGCCATCGAAACGCTGATCTGGTGGGTGGAAGGGGCGCAGGAATTCAAGCAGAGCATCCACCTGCCCGGCGACGGCGGGCCGTGGGAGCGCATCTGCAACAAGATGGCGACGGGCACGGGCAAGACCACATTGATGGGCCTGATCATCACCTGGCAGGTGGTGAACGCGCTGACCTATCCCAAGCGTCGCGAGTTTTCATCGGCCATCTTCCTGGTGGCGCCGGGGCTGACGGTGAAGGAGCGGTTGCAGGTGCTTTATCCGGGGCACGAGAAGAACGTGTACGACGAGTTTCGCCTGTGCCCCAATGAGGCCTTGCGCCAGAAGATCAATCAGGCGGCTCTGCTGGTTGAGAACTGGCATGCGTTGATGCCGCTGAAAGAACCCGACCGTTCGGTGGTGAAGAAGGGCGCGGAAAGCGACGAGGCCTACACGCGGCGGGTGCTGGGAAGGCTGGCCACTCACAAGGACATCGTGGTCATCAACGATGAAGCCCATCACGCCTATCGGCAGCGCGCCGAGGTGAAAGTGAGCCGGAAGGAAGCGGAGGAACTGGGTATAGACCTGGACGAGGCCACCCGCTGGATCGAGGGGCTGGATCGCATCCACAAGACACGGCGCATACGGCGTTGTTTCGACCTCTCGGCCACGCCCTTCGCACCCACCGGCAAAAAGTCCACGGAAAAGGGCTTATTCGACTGGATCGTCTCCGACTTCGGCCTGAATGACGCCATCGAGGCCGGGTTGGTAAAGACGCCCCGCGTGGTGGTGCGCGACGACGCGCTGGCCAATGCGCAAACCTACCGCTCCAAGCTCTATCACCTTTACAACGAAGCCGAGGTGAAGGACGACCTGAACCGCAAGGCCGAGACGCACGAGCCGCTGCCGGATCTGGTGCAAAAGGCCTATGCCCTGCTGGCTTATGACTGGCGGGAAACGGCGCGCCAGTGGCGGGAAGCCGGGCACACGATACCACCGGTCATGCTTACGGTTTGCAACCGCACCGAAAGCGCCGCGCGCCTCGAACGCTTCTTCAACGGGGGTGATTGCTTGATCACCGATACCCAAGCGCCGGAAAGGACGCTGCGGGTGGATTCCAGAGTCTTGGAGAAGGCGGAGCGCGGGGAATCGGTTACCCGCGACAAGGATTACGGCGAGCGGCTGGAAGCCATCATCCATGCGGCGGGTTTGCCGGACGACAAGCGCGACGAATTGCTCAGGGCCAAGCAGGAAGAGCAGTTGCGTCGATACCGTTGGCAAGCGGGGCAAGCCGGGGCAGCGATTGCAGAACGTCATTTCCGTGGCGATGCTCTCCGAAGGTTGGGATGCCGCCAATGTCACGCACATCATGGGGTTGCGCGCGTTCACCAGCCAGTTGTTGTGCGAGCAGGTGATCGGCCGGGGATTGCGCCGCGTTTCCTACGAAAAAGGCGAGGACGGACTGTTTCTGCCTGAATACGTGAATGTCTTCGGCGTGCCCCTTTCGATTTTCCAGGATGTCGGTGATGGCGGCACACCGCCGCCGCCACCCAAGCCCAGCGTACAGGTGGAAGTGCTGCCAGACCGCCAGCAGTTTGAAATCCGCTGGCCCAACGTATTGCGAGTGGATACGGTGTTGCGGCCCACGCTGGCGATCGATTGGGATGCGGTGGAACCCCTGACGCTGGACCCGATGCAGACGCCCATCCATCCGGAAATCGCCCCCGCGCTTACCGGGCAGGCCGATTTATCCAAGGTAAGCCAGATCGACCTGGAAAAGGCTATCGAGGAATTCCGCCTGCAAAATCTCGTCTTCCGAGCGGCTCGCAAGCTCTATCTGCAGGCCGCGGATACCTTCGCAGGCGATAAGCAGTATCTGGCCCTGCAATTGATCCGGCTGGTCG
>CAZXXF010000070.1:0-1906 GCA_964644805.1 uncultured Candidatus Saccharibacteria bacterium
ATCGAGCTACTTCAAAGCCGCGCGATCGCCGAGCGGGTCGCCCAATCGCTGAAGCTTTCGGAGGATGCCGATTTCTTCAAGCCGCGCAGCGCCACAGTAATGAGCACGATCAGGGGGGGGCTCTCAAGGCTCATATCAGGCGCTGAGACCGCACCTCAGACTTCGGCCAACAGCAGCCAGCTTGAGAGAGCCGCTGCCGGCATCGTCCAGGCGAACCGTTCGGTGCGTCCTGTGGCGGGTTCGCGGCTCGTCGACGTCTTCTACAGCGATCCTAATCCTCACCGCGCCCAGCGCATCGCGATGGCCTACGTCGAAGCGTTCATCGCCTCCACCATCGACAAGCGCTTCCAGGCCAACGCCTACGCCAAGACCTTCCTGGACGACCAGATCAAACAGCTCAAACTGAAGCTGGAAGAGTCCGAGAAGTCTCTGCTCGATTTCGCCCAGAGGGAGCAGATCGTCGTCGTCACGGAGAAGTCGTCGATCGCGGAAAGCAATCTGGCGGCGGCCAATGCCGCACTCGGCGAACTCGTGTCGGTCAGGATCAAGAACGAAAACCTGTGGCGGCAAGTCGACATGGCCGAGGGGATCAATCTGGCCCAGCTTCTCACCAATAGCGTCATCGACGGGCTGAGAGGTCAACGCAGCGCGCTCGTCACGCAGTACGAGGAGAAGCTCCAGACGTTCAAGCCGAACTATCCCGACATGGTGCAGATCTCCAACAAGATCCGCGAGATCGACCGGCAGATCGCATCGGAAGTGAAAACGATCCGCGAAACACTGAAAGGCGCCTACGATTCTGCCCTGGCGCAGGAAAACGAAATGAAGGGGCGCATCGAGACGCTCAAGGCCGAAGTCATCGATCTGCAAAAGCGCTCGGTGCAGTACAATATCCTCAAGCGCGAGGTGGATACCAATCGCGAACTCTACAACGGCCTGCTGCAGCGTTTCAAAGAAGTGGACGTGGCGGGCGGCGTGCAGGCCAATACCGTTTTCATCGTCGACCGTGCAGAAGTTCCCGGCGGACCTTCCTCGCCGAACCTCTCGCGCGCCTTGTTCCTTGCTTTTGGCCTCGGCCTTGGGGCGGCTCTGGCGGCAGCCTACGTGGTGGAACGGATCGATGAGACGATCCACGCTCCGGAGGAACTGGAACGGCTTTCCGCCCTGGCGACGCTGGGCATCATTCCGTTGGTGACCAACGGCACACCGGCTGAGGACGAACTCACGGACCTTCGGTCGGGACTGTCGGAGGCTTATCGTTCGCTCTGCACCTCTCTGCAGTTCACGACCGACCGTGGCCTGCCCAAGACCCTGCTCTTGACCAGCGCCGGCCCCGGCGAGGGCAAGTCGCTCTCGTCGCTGGCGATCGCGCGTCACTTCGCGACCATGGGCCTGAAGGTTCTTCTGGTCGACGCCGACCTGCGCAATGCTTCTCTGCACAAGAAGCTGCGTCTTTCGAACTCGATGGGACTGACCAACTATCTGACGGGGGCGTGCCGGCCGCCGGACGCGTTCCAATCGACGCCGGTGGCAAACCTCGCCTTCATGGCGTCGGGGCCGCTTCCACCCAATGCGGCCGATCTTCTCGCCGGGCCGCGCTTTCACTCGCTTCTGTCGGTAGGGCTCGAGGTATTCGATCTCATCGTCGTCGACGGGCCACCGGTGATGGGTCTTGCAGACGCCGCGATCCTTTCCAACACGGCACAGGCCACAGTCTTCGTCGCCGGTGCTGGCCATGCGAGAGGGAGCACGGTGCGCGAGGCGCTGCGGCGATTGCAGCTCGCCCGTTCGCCGCTCATCGGCGCCGTGCTGACGAAGTATGACGCACGAGCCGCGGGATTTGGCTACGGATATGGGTACGGCTACGGCTATGGATATGGGTATGGCTATGGCCGGGATCAGGTCG
>CAZXXF010000071.1:0-1864 GCA_964644805.1 uncultured Candidatus Saccharibacteria bacterium
ATGATTGAAAAAATCCCAGTGGTGGAAAACATCAAAAAGTAAATACCAAACCGTTGCGGGCCCAACTCCGTAAAGTTTTAACAATTCCGTCATTTGCGTTTCTCTGTCTTTGGCTCGCAGTTCTTTCTCGTTGATTAGTCCTTGCGAGAAATAATCATCAATTTTCTTGATTGATTTTGCCCGATAACCAACTTTTAATGCCCGCAACTCGTCTATACTTACTTTTTGAAGTTTTCCCGGATTCCAAAAACACCATAATTTTTTGCCGTCAAATTCAAGCAAAGTGCCGTAATTTTCCAAAAGAGCTTTGAACATTTGAACTGAACGGCGCACAGAAGCATTTTGTAAAACTATTCCGATAATCAAATATTCATATAGGCAACTCGGATGTCCGGGTCTCATTCCACGCCATTTTTTGAAAATTGGAGCAAGGATTTCATCCTTGCTAAAAGTTTTGTAAAAATCTGTCAGGTCTAAATCAAAATTGTAAAGATACTTTATTTCCTCAATCAGAGAATTTGCGAAATTTTCCGGCAGTTTTTCTTTCGCGTATATCTTGATTTCTACAAGTGGGTTTTCAATTGTTCCTTTGTTTGAAAATTTAATGCCGAGGCACTTTCCTTGCCAATTCCAAGCTTGCCAACGAATGCCCGGCTCCCAAAAATTATCTCCCGAAGTGAAATGGTCGGGCTTATGAAAAGTCGGATCAAAGGCAAAGGGTTTTGTCGGCTTAACTTTGAAAGTTTTCTGTAGTTTTAATTTGATTGTCCTTTTCATTCTCACTCAATAAATCCGCCGTGGCAGTATAGCCGACAAACCACTTTTCCATTCTTGGATATTTCTTCTATGCCGGTAAAATTGGCTAAATCACCATCGGCGTTAAAGGTGTATTTCCATTCGCCATTTGTAAATTCTTTTGGTCCGCGAACTGGTATATTGTCGCCCGAACCAGACATTAATGCTGGGCGAAGAATTGCGTCAAATAAACTTTCACTTATTTCATCGCTAACCGTAAAGCCGTAGTAATTCATTCCCCAAGCCGGTTTGCCGTTTTTGTAAACAACTTCTTCGCCTAAAAATTTGGTGGTTCCAAAATAAGTGTCGTGGTAAGTAAGGTCGCCCTTTTCAAAATGATAATCGCTTGAGCCGGGGCGAAGCAAAGACGCTTTTTTGACATTCTCGTTGGCGTAAGTGTTCAAATTCGCTTCTCTCAAAAAAGCGTCTAAAACATCAATCGGTAAATCGGAAAAGTTCGGCAACTGATAATCTGGCGTGCCGACAGATAAACCATATTTAACCATTTCGTCGTAGTCAGACTTTTTACTGCGGTCTAATTTGAAAACCTTATTTTTGAAAATGACATAATGATATTTGTCATTGCGGTAATCAATATACCAGCCGTGTTCCGGGTCAAGCGCCTTGCTCAATTTTTCGGCTAGATTGTCGGCATGACTGTCGCTAACTTCAATCGTGTCCAAAGTCCATTGCGAAAGCCACGGCGTTTGGTGTTCGTCCGTCACCTTTTCAACTCTAGTTGAAATTATGTTTACCTCCTTGAGGACGCTTTTATCACTCAAAGATTCCTCAATAATGTCGCCTTTGTAATTGTTCATAGCAATTCTTTTGGCTCAACGCCGATGGCTTTCGCCATTTTGTTAATGGTTAATAAAGACGGATTTCGCTTGCCTCGTTCAAGGCCGCTGATATAGCTTCGGTGAACGCCCAACTTTCTGGCTATATCGCCTTGCGATAACTTCTTTTTTAGGCGCACCTCTTTTAACTTTTTGCCGAATTGCAAAACTTCGTTTTTCATAAAGGTTTTATCCACTTGCATTGATTTTAGCAAATGTTGTATGATTGGTCT
>CAZXXF010000072.1:0-1836 GCA_964644805.1 uncultured Candidatus Saccharibacteria bacterium
TTAATTAGCGCAAGCAATCCAAATTATCAAATTCTTATGTTAGTCAACTGTACACCAAATTCAAGTGTTTCATATTACTTGTATTATTATAAATTAAATACTCCTGGAGAACTTGACTCGGGTAGAGCAACAGATACAGGTGAACTGCCATATAACAAAACAACCTCTACTATTAAATGGCCCTCTGGAACCGGACTTGTTGGTTCATACTTCACCAATGCTACAAATGCTTCAAGGATTGCTTATCAAAATTATAGAGGGCAGTGGAGGTCACCAAGGATTAACTTTGGAACAGATAATTCTGATGTTGTTGGAGGAGCTAATAGATGGGGAAATCCGTCGGGCTCAAGTGGCCCTGTTGCCTCTGATTACTTTTCTGCTACCTGGAATGGATTTGTGTATGCCTCTGGTTCACCTTCCACTACTTATAATTTCCGCGTCCGATATAACCAGGGATTAAGATTACGCGTTGGAAATCCTGCCCCTTACTCTCATTCTACAAACCCCACAACCCTTCTTAGAGACGATGTAATGGCAAATAGTAATGATGCTGGTGCGGACTTTACTACTGCAAATATTACTTTATCACAGGGCTTCCATAAAATTCGCTTAGAATATGATGAATACTCAGGTAATGCAAATGTTGCTATATCAGGTATTGCCTCAGGTGGAAATAATCAGGGTGCAACTCCACCTGATCCGTTCACTACTCCTATACCGCAGTCAGAACTTTATGGATGGCATGGTAGGGGTGCGGAGTTTGCAAATAATGGTTATGGCTATATAACTGATACAACTGAGGCTGCCCCTGGCTCGCTTACTACTGTCGCTCCAATCGGACTAAATAGAGTTACGATTGGCGCACAAGAAACACAGGGTACGGACTGGAATCTTGATGGTAATATTGCGGTTTATACTCAGGGCTCTACTACGGGCACAACCTGGGCCCCCGCATCTCCTGGTTCAGGACCTCATGACGGCGGAACAGGAGTAGAGACAGATATAACAACAGTTGGTAATTATAGATTTTTAAGGTTTAGAGCCGACTTATCAACCTCAGACACTACCAAAGCACCGGTCCTGGCAGAAGTTCAATTATATAATGCACCCGCAGGAAAGTGGTTCACTGTAACTGAACAGGATGAGTGGAAGGCATCTCCAACGTTATCTAATGTTGATGCTGATGTCTTACCTGGTTCAGTTACCTTACCATCAGGAACCGGGGGCAATATTTCTGTAGGAACAGATACTAATAATTTATCTGTTTCAATGAACACTTATTCTGCTACTATCTGGGATACAATAACCTGGTGGATTGGATATAATGCGTGGGCAGGTGGAGATAGAGGATGGAGAAGACTTTTAACAATAAAAGAGCCAAACATAAGAGATAGAGAATATGAGGTAATAGATATATCAGGAAACTTAGGTGCAAATAGAATTTTGTCCGCCAGCTGTGGTGACCTATTACTTATGACTGAAGTTGGAACAGAAGTTGCCTACCAAAGAATTCTCTGTGATACTGGAGCAGGCACATTTACAATAAGAGTTCCTGTTATGGTAGGTAAAAATGAAAGTGTAAAATACTGGTTATATTATGGGGCAGGAAGTATAACACCTCCTACCTATTCCAAGACCACCTCTATTAAGTTCCCGCATGGTGATGGAATTATAAGGAGGAGATGGGGAAATAGTGGAGGCTCAAACTGGGATGCGGGTAATAGCATAAGAAAACAATCTTACTGGGGTAGAAGTAGTATTTCTCAAATTGGGACAGATGACCCTGCTGACTATTTCTCTGCAAGATTTGACGGCTGGCTCTATGCAACCGGTAAT
>CAZXXF010000073.1:0-1818 GCA_964644805.1 uncultured Candidatus Saccharibacteria bacterium
TTTAGAGAAATATCAATAGCAAGAATATGTCATTTATTGCTTAACAAGGCACTAGCTGGATAGTACTACCAATTTGCAACTTGACAGAATAAAAAAGAGAGGGTATAATTGTTTTTGAGAGGTGAGAAAATGTCTGACAAAGATTTATTAGATTTAATTCGAAATTTTCAAAATAAAAATCCCGAATTAAAAAAAATAATGGCACAATTGAGCATTGATGAAGAGAGTTATTTTAATTCGCTCCGTCAACTGCTAGGTGCACAGGCTGTTTCTACGCAACCTCTCTCAAATACAACTTATTTACAATCTGATAATGACTGAAGAATCAAAGACCGACCAACCAAACGAAAGCCTTTTTAACAAACTTCTTTCCGAAAAACCAGAAGAAAAAGACACCCTCCAGAAGAATTTGCTAAAAGAAATACAAAATATAAGCAAAAAGAAAACTCTTGCTTATCTCGCCAATTTTAAGACTTACCCTCACAATATGATTAACTTCGATGACAAATCTTTTATTAGCCTGCTAATGGATTCAATTCCTAAAACAACAGAAGAAATAGATTTTATTTTACATAGTCCTGGAGGTTTTGCGGAGTCAACCGAGATGATTGTAAAATTGCTTCGCTCCCGTTATAAAAATATTAGATTTATAATACCGCACTCTGCGAAAAGTGCTGCTACAATGTTAGCTTTAAGCGGAAACGAAATACTGATGGCACCTTCTGCTGAGCTTGGGCCGATTGATCCACAAGTTAGCGGTGCAATAAGTGGCCCGGCGCAATCAATAATAGATGGATTCAATGATATAAAGAAAATAGTAGAGAAAGAGAAGAAATTGAACGGAGCATATGTTCCTCTTTTAAATAAAATGGATGTTGCTACTATAAAACAATGCGAGACAGCTTTGACTTATGGCATCAATTTAGTTAGAGACTGGATAGCTAAGTTTATGTTTGAACAAGAAAAAATCAGACCCGCAATAAAAAAAGTAAGGGCGAGATCCATAGCTAAATTTTTTTCTGACCATCGCAGGCATTTAACCCATGGAAGACCAATTATTTATAATGAAGCTGCAGAAGTTGGAGTTAAGGTTAGAAATATAGAAGAAGGGGATTTAGCGTTTGCTGAGAAGATAAAAGAATATTACATGCGTTTTGAAGGTATATTTTCAATGAATTCTCGGATAAATAAAATTTTTCAAAGTGAAAAGGAATATATGGTTAATCTGACACCTGTAGTTCAATTAATAGGTCCCTTTCCATTTCCCCATTTACCTATTTCACCACCGGTACCGACTCCCCCACAAAGTCCTCCACAGCAGAGTAAATAGATTCTTGCATAAAATAAGGTTTAAGATATAATATAAGACTGTCAAACTCTTTTGATTTTTTGTTCTTTCTTTTGGGCAAAATTTTGCCCCCACCCAAAATTTTGCCCATCGCTTTGAAGCACTGCGCGTGAGAGGCTTGGTATGCCGCACCGTGTAAGTTTTTTCTTGCTGATTGCGGCATAGCGGACGAGCCTCCTGTTCTTTAGATACTTTTATTATAAACTAAAAAAGGATTCTGGGCGAGGACGCTTGCGTCTTGCGCCATGAGTTTTCTAACTTCTCTTAAGCAAGACGCAAAACCAAGCCGAACCCGCAATAAAATTGGCAAGAAGTCCGCCGACCAAGGCGGACGCCAAGCGAGGCTTCTGCCCACAGAAGCCGAGCGGGACACGGGAGATGTGGGAGCGCCATCGGCGCGGTGCCATAAATTAAATTTTAGTGGCTATTGTTTCGAAATAAGTTCGAGCAGCGTTTAATAGCTGCGACCA
>CAZXXF010000074.1:0-1801 GCA_964644805.1 uncultured Candidatus Saccharibacteria bacterium
TATATTTGTAATCAATTACCAGCCAGAGAGTCTCAGATGTTATGGACGGATACAGTGAATAGTCCACGCTGATATGCGAAATTTTTAGACTATCTCTTTAATTTTTTCATAATTTGGAAAAGTTTGCAATTTTTCTAAGGGCGTTAGTCCGTTTAATCCCAGGTGTTCTCTTTCGTTGTTGTAATAATGCAAAAAATCTCTAAACTTCTTTCTTAATGAATTCAAATCTTTAAAACTTTCTCTTTGATAAAATTCTTGTTCGCAGGTGCGGTGAAATCTCTCCACCTTGCCGTTCTGGGCTGGTTTGCCCGGATCAATTAAGTAATGATGGATACTTAATTCTTTACAAAGCAAATCAAGAGGGTGAAGTCGGGGATTTAATGGGTCGGGACTTTTGAGATAGCCGGTGTAGCGATTGGTAAAGACCGAGGCGTTGTCAGTTTGGATTCCTTTAATCTCAAATGGATAAAATTTAACCACTGATTTTAAAAACAAAATGCTTTCAAAATTTGATTCCAGTTCGTAGATATTGCCATAGGCAAGACCGGTCAGATAATCAATGGCTGAATACTGATAAAACCAATGGTTGGCAAAAGATTTTACGGCATATTTGATATCTATCTGGGCTAATTCTCCGGGCTCATGAATTCTGCATTTCTTGATTCTTTCTTTTTTGTTTTTGATTCTTCGGGAAAGTTTTTCATTGACCAGACCTTCTTTGTTTAAAAATTTGGCAATGCCCGACCTCGATATTTCAAAACTGAATCTTTTCCTAAACCTTAATTTAATGATATCCGGTCCGATACCCTTTCCTTCCTTTCTTAAAAGTTTAATTCTTTCTTTAATTTCTCCCGAATATTCGTTGGGATGCGTTCTGGGCGCTCGGGATAGATCAACCAAACCCAGTTCTCCGTACTTTTTGTATCTTTCCAGCCAGCGATAAACAGTGGATTGGTAAACTTTTGCAAGTTCGGCTACATTAGAAACAGTTAATCCCCGTTCTAAATGCATTTTTATTAATTGTAATTTCATATGCGATTTGCAGTGGGGACAAATATTCATATCCCCTCATCTTAAGCCATTTTTCGCATATGTGCGTGGATAGTACCCGGGCAGGTTGACAAATCTTATAGTATAAGCTATACTACCACTGTCAGAATAAAACTAAATTCACCCCCGAAGTGCAATTTTGGAAAAAGCTCCAAGAATTCCGCTCCAAATCTGATTAGCACATTGAAAAGACGAGAGAGAAAATACTTCTTTTTTGCCGCTTAAGTGGGTAGCGCTTTGGGTATCAAAATTTTTGGTATTCAGCGCGCTACTCACGGTGATCGGAAAAAATCTTAAACAAGGAGGTCAAATATGGCAAACGGAAGGATCAAATCGGGTATGACGTTTAAGGACATGCTGCTCGCGATGAGCGGCGGCAATCCTGGCGCACTCAGCGTCTGCATGCAGTTGCTGCAGAATGGCGATAAGATCGACCCGGACTCGTTGTTCCATGGCGGCTTCGTGAGCATCCTCGCTCTCAACACCCTCGGAATCTACGAACACCGCATCTGGATACTCTACAAGGATGTCTGCGGCCAACACCTCGGCAAGATGATCGCCGTGCTCCGGGCCTACAAACTCGGTCAGCTCGCTGGCATGGACACGAAGACGCTGAACCACGCCATCGACAACCGCGAGGCAGGCATCAACTTTGATGCCGTCGTCGAAGCGGTGAAGAGCCACCTCCCGAATTTCAACCCAGAGGCCGTCGCTGCCGCCTAATCCTCTCTCGCCTCGCACCATGCCCCCT
>CAZXXF010000075.1:0-1789 GCA_964644805.1 uncultured Candidatus Saccharibacteria bacterium
GCTGTCTCTCCTGAACAAAATCCGAACTTTTTTCCAGCAAAATCCTGATGCAGAATGATGCGCGCCTCGTCCGCTCCCTTCGGTCGCGGTACAAAACCAAAAATTTTCCTTCCTTTCTTAATATTTTCGGCGGGGGGTGTGGGGGGAGCCGACAAAAAATGGAAAGGAAATTTTTGGTTTTGATTCGCCGCTTCAGAACTCCGAAAAGAGCAGTATTTGTATTTTAGCACTTTTGGCTGCTCTTTTCTCCGTCTTCGCGGCGAGACGAGGCACTTCCAATTCGGTTGCGCTGGAGCGCATCATATTTGTATTGTGCTTGCCCCGCCCGCCCTGTGCGCACACAAATCCCCGCCGTTTTGAGGAGATATTGTAAAACGGCGGGGATTGCTCCCTTATCCAAGATTAAGGATTACTTGTTTCCGAAGTCTCGTGGTCATCTTTTTTCGGCTCTTTGCTAAATTCTTCTACCAGTTTTCTGAAAGATCCTTTTCCTAAAATACTTTCAACTGTCCGCGCGAGAGGCAAATAATTTCCTGAAAAATTTGCTCTCGCAAACTCATCGAAAACTTGCTCTCGATTTGCAAACTTTCCTCCAGAATTTAAAACTATCTTATCAAGAAGTTCGTATAACTTTTTTCGTTCTGTATATCTCTCAACTGTTTCTACTTCTCCTTTTTCATATAAAGCACCAAACATTCCCGCCGCGTATGCTTGTCTCTTTTTCTCATCCTTAGAAAAGGCAAGGACTCGTTCTACTTTATCTTGAGGATCGGAAATGTATTTCAATTCTTTTTCAAATTCTTTTGCCTTTTCTTCTGGTATTCCACCGCTACGGTAATACGCCACGACCCAATCTCTAAACTTTCTGACTGCTTCAGCCTCTTCACTAAAAGCACTATCAGTACCGATTTCGTCTAGAAGTTTTTTGGTACATTCAGCAACAATAGCTTCTTCAAGTATAGAAAAATATTCTTTTTCTTCACCACCTTCTTCGTTGGGGTCTTTTTTATCAAACATGGAAAGTCCACTACGGTAAAGACGCACATCATCACCAGATTTACCAACACGAGCGGACTTGTATGATTTCAAATGAAATAACTCATGAGCAACAGTGCTTGCAAATAATGATTTAGATTTTCCTTTTTCAACACCAACTTTAAGTCCCATCGGTTTGTGGATACCTCCAGCAAGTTTGCCTTCTGTCATGGCTAAAACGCTACCTGGCTTCAGTACATAAATATGATCAAGTGGAAGTGCTTTTGGTTCACCACCATATCGTGCCACGATACTATCAACAATGGCTTCTGTTTTTTTAAGAATTTCTAAATCTTCAGGAGTTTTTTCAACTTCATATTCAGCAAGTTCCTTACTTCTTTTTTCAAATGTGTCTTGGAGTTCCTTAGAAGCCAATTCCTTTTCTTCCTGTGTTCCACCGACTATTCGTTCGTAATGTGTTTTTCCTTCCATAAATTTATTTTAGCAATTTATCGACTGAAACACCAAGCGCTTCTGCTAATCGCCCTAACTGTTGAATGGTAATATTTTTCTTCCCATTTTCAATTGTGCTCATATAGCTTCTGTCCATGTCTAACTTACGACAAATATCGCCTTGCGACATTTTAAGACGAAGCCGTATTTGTTTTATATTTTGCCCTAATTTTTTAGAAATTTTAGCCATATTACAATATCCACAGTTTAGCAATTATTGCGTTTTTATTCTATATGGTATTATAGTTCCATATGGTGACGGCGAATCAAAACCAAAAATTTCCTTTCCATTTTTTGTCGG
>CAZXXF010000076.1:0-1789 GCA_964644805.1 uncultured Candidatus Saccharibacteria bacterium
AAACACTTTTTAGATTAACATCAATAATTTTATCCCACTCCTCTTCTAATGTATCAACAATATTTGCCTGCATATAAATACCAGCATTGTTTACTAAAATATCCAGTTTATGCTTAGTTTCAATAACAAAATCAATCATTCTTTTCACACTCTCTGCTTTAGAAACATCCACCTGGATAAACACAGCATTTTCCCCAATTTTATTTTTAATCAACTTTACCGTTTCCATCCCTTTTTTTTGGTCAATATCAGCCACTATAACGTTTGCGCCTTCCTTTGCGAATAAAACAGCTGTTGCTCTGCCAATCCCTGAACCGGCACCAGTTATAATTACAATTTTATCTTCCAATCTCATCTTCGGCTCCTTCATAATTTTTATTGCTATTGTTATCATACTAAAATAGCTGTTAATTGTTAATAATAGAACCGCCTACTTTCTATTATAAGTAGGCGGTTTAGTAATAGTTAAATTTTCACCCCTATTCCAGTTTATTTTTACATCCTTGGAGAACCGCCTTTGGCTATTGCTCCCCAATCAATAGGTTCAAGTGCTGGAACAGGATAGAACAGATCTGCATTATCTTTATAAGCAGTTCTGGGTCTGATATCAAAAATTTCCGGAACCTTTCCGCCAAATACTAGTGTTACTGCAAATTCAGTTCCATACCAACCCCATTCCGGGAATCCATGATGAGTTTCAGCAACCATCTTTCCTTCTCTTATACGATCTGTTGACTCTGGAGTAACATCATTTGTAAATATAGCAACATATGGATCTCCAGATGTACCTTCACCAGCAAGTTCCAGTCTATTAGCTGCTGAACATGCAAGCATAGCACCCAACCCCATTTCATTGGATGCAGCCCATATTGCATCCATCTCACCTTCAGGATTTGCAGTCAAGAAGTCTTCAGTTGCCTTTATCCCCTTCTCACGGTTCCAGTCTGCTGCAAGAGTTCCTACTACTTCTATACCTGGATATTTATCAACTACGCTGTGAAAACCGTTAAGCCGTGCAACCGAGAAGAAACCGCCTGCAACACCTTCTATTATTGCCACTTTTGCTTTAACATCAATAGTCGCTGGATCAACATTTTTAAATGTTTCTTTCCACCAAGCAAGATCTAGATATGCACCCGGTTCAACTGATACCTTATCTCCTGTGCCAAGCACACCTGGACCGCCAAAATAGTCAACCAAGGCGTATCCGGATATCTCTGCAGCTATTGTATTATCAAACCCTATATATGAGGCTACTTTAACTCCTTCAATAGGTTCTAATAAGTTAACAATTATTACTGGAATTCCTGCTGCATTAGCCTTCTGTATAGCAGGAATTACAACCTCAACTTCAATTGGAGATATCGCTATGACATCTACCCCTCTCGCAATAAAATCTTCAATTATTGCTACCTGTTCTCCGAAAGCTGTATGACTGACGGGAGCCTGTGTGATAATATCGATATTGATCCCAGCTTTTTCTTTAGCATCAGCAGCAGAAAGAATAAAATAGTCAGTTGCAGTTCTGAATACACCTGTAATATCAGGGGGTGTCCATCCAATTCTGATAACATCTTGAGCTTTTGTAGTCTCTGGTTTGCATCCCGCTAGTGCAATTGCAATTGTCAATATTACAACAACTGCAATAACGAGAATAGTTATAATTTTTTTCATCGCTTCTCCTTTCTTATTTGATGTTATTTTGGTATAGGATATAATCAATAACCAATCCACCTCCCTTCAAAAATAGAATTTGTAATTAAATTTACTTATATCATTATTAATAACA
>CAZXXF010000077.1:0-1775 GCA_964644805.1 uncultured Candidatus Saccharibacteria bacterium
CGCAACTGTCTGGGGCAGTGTTAAAATTACTGGTGTTGATGCCTGGGGTATTGGAATTGATGAGACCGTTAAATTTAGAGTAAACGGAACAATGTTAACCCGCAGAAAATTTGCTCGGGTTGATACTGTTGCAACTTCTGGATTTACAGGTGGCAATATAACTGTGAGATGCCTTGCATTCTCTGGAACAATTGGTCGTCTTGCATTTAGAGCGCATAACGGCGGTGCAAGATATGTATTTATTGATTCACTCCGTGCCCTGCCAAAGGTTGCCTACCAAAAACCATATATTATGCTTGAAGGTACCACAATTCCTGCGGGAGCAGCTAATCCTAATAATCCGGCAAATGTTACCAATTGGTCGGGTGCGGGCTGGGTAAGTTTGCGACTCAGCAAATTTAATTTATATGCAGATGATATATTACAAATTTGGGGCAAGGGCACTGCTGGTGGCTCTTATGACCGTCTGCTTCGTAACTTTGATAAGAACTCCTTCCCCACTACCGGTGGATGGACAGGTAATCTCGGCTGGGGCTATGATGATTTCAAGATTGTGCTATATCATACACCAACCGGCGATAGTGTAAATTGCAATCCCGCAGTTATAATTGACCAGTTTGTCCGCTCACTTAATTTCTACTCCTCAACTGTCAAAAATAATGATAAACCAAGTTATGGTGCCTGGCGCGGCGCTGACCAGGACATGGGGACCTTCTGGAAAGCGTATGTTCCTTATGGAACTTACAAATTACCATCCTGGCCCGTTGCTCTTGATAATTATCAGGGCTGGTATGTTGACTTAGATAGTATAAAAGCAGTTAATCGTGCCGTGGTAAAATGGAGAGCAGATACAGTCTCCCCGGGTGAACTTCTGATTGCACCAATTTCCTCCCGGTAAATGTAGTGGCGCAAGGTGGAAATACCTATATCTTTGCCGCTATGCAGACAAGATGTATAGGTGTGATGCATCCAAAAGATGGTGCGAATACAAGTAGACAGGATGTAGAAATTGAACTGGCGGAGTTTGAAATATATCCTGCAGGTGATTATGTTACCCGCGGCAATTACTACTCGCAACCTTACGTGGCGGGAGCACATATGCAGTGGATAATTCCCTATCCGAGAGATGCATACGATATGCGAGTGCACTTTACTAAATTCCAGACGCAAGCGGGTGCCTCAGTAGATACGAGCGATATTTTCCGAATGTATAACGATATGACCGGATGGAGATGGACAGGCTCCTGGTCGGCGATGTCAGAAAACACCTTGATCGCCACAGCTTATGGTGATGCGGTAGTAACTAACCTTCCTGCTCCTCTTAATGAGCCACTTTTAAAAGTGAATAACTGTGCCGCCCCCACCGACCCTCAAGACCCTAATATGCGACTAAATTATAATCCTCTGGAATGCGATACTACTGCCTATCCGGGTGGTCCCATCGGCGGCTACCGTACCCCCTGGTTACTCGCGGGAAACGATGGCAGATGGCCCACTTCCTTTGATACGAGAAATATGGGAATGAGGTGGAAACTTCTCTTTACCGCACCTTTGGGATATAAAAATAGAGAGGGATGGGAAATTGATAGATATGAACTATATTCAGTGGTAAATCCCACCTTAATCCAGATAGATATATTAACGAGATGTGGTACGAGCAGGGACCAAAGAATATCCTCTCAAACTACCAAAGTCCAGCCACCAAATCTGGTGTTTAGATAACAGGCTGACCGACAATGTCATTGCGAGGAAGTGAAACGACCGAAGCAATCTCT
>CAZXXF010000078.1:0-749 GCA_964644805.1 uncultured Candidatus Saccharibacteria bacterium
GCTGTGCGCCGCCCGCGATCTGGCTCTCAAAAAGCCATCTTGTTTTGTAGTGGAGTATTTATACAACCAAGCTCGAACCTATTTTACCGAAAATTCCTGAAAATTGGAAGATTAGCCGCTCGCTTCGCTCGCGGTATCCCGCCCCGCGGCTCTGCCGCCTGACGGCGGCGCAAAGCCCGCAAAATTTCTTTTCATTTTTTTAGAAGGCGCGCACAAAAAATTTTCAATTAAGGAATGAAATTTTGCGGGCTTTGTTTCCCCGCTGACACGGGGATGAGCCGCTCCCACCCCAAGCCGCGCTCCGCGCGGCTACGGCGGAAAATTTTTCGGAGCGGAAGATTATATTTTTCTTGTGCTTGCCCCGCCCAACCCAGCGCGCACAAGATTAGAGAACTCCCCTTTGACCACGACTTTCGTATTTGTTAGATTCTTTGCAAGGGCTTGCATTATTTTCAAGGGCGTGCTATATATAGCTTAAGTTAAAAAATTATGGAAAAACAACCTACAAAAAACGAACATCCTCGAGACCGCTTCAAGCGACTTGCTACTCACCGGACAAATGTCGTCTTGAAGCGTCTCAAAGTCCTTGGCAACTGCTCAAATCGGAGCATTTATGAATACGATGAGGAGGATATAGATAAAATCTTTACCGAAATTGAACGCAAGGCTAAAGAAACGAGAGCAAAGTTTCATTATCCAAAGAGGCGGGAATTTAGACTATAAACAAATTATCATGCCTGAAACATTCA
>CAZXXF010000078.1:768-1751 GCA_964644805.1 uncultured Candidatus Saccharibacteria bacterium
TCGGCAGAGGATGTTCTTAGAGAGCGTCCAGTTAATTATATCCAGCAAACAAAAAATATTCTGGACAGCTATCCGCTGAGTATTACCCACGGAGTCCAGAAAGATGCCTTGCAGAATGGATGGGATGCCTGTGTAAAAAAGACGCCAACATATGTTGAAAAAAACTGGAAATTTGAGTTTGAATTGCTGGAGAATATCAACGACAAAAACCTACTACTCTTAAGTGATTATGGAACATGTGGTCTCACTGGCAAGATGACGGGTAAAGATATAGGGGATGAGGAGATACTTCCAGAAGAAGAAAGATGGGCTAGGTGGGAGTCGTTGGCATTCCCCAAAATAGGTGAAGAAAATTTAGGGGCGAGGGGTCAGGGGAAAATGATACTAGTTGCGGCGTCTCGTGATTATGCGATTGCCTACGACAGTTTGAGGGAAGATGGAACTTATAGAATGGGCGTAACGCAGGCAACTATAAAAGGCTGCCCAATTTTGCATTTCGATGAAGAAGCTGGAAAAAGAAAAATTAAAACAGAATTAGGAATAGATCCTATCAACCATGTAGGGACGAGGGTAATTGTGATAAATCCCGTTGAGGAATTGATGTCTTCAATGAGAAGCGGTGAACTGGCCGGTTTTATCGGTGAAACTTGGTGGCCTCTTATCCACAAGCTCGGCGCAAAAATTCTAATAAAGTATAACGGCAATACTATACAAGTAAAATCACCCGACTTATTTCCTATTACGAAAGAACTAAAGGAAACAAAAACTTTTAAAACCTGGGTAAAAGAGAATACTCGTTTTAACTACGATAAAAATCAGTATACGGTAAAGAGAATTTGTTTTGCCTGCGATATTGAAAATGATGCGGCAGAAATTCATCGCGGCATTGCCGTATTTAGGGGCGGGATGAAAGTTGCAACTATACTCTTTCCCGATAAAACTTTTAGGAATAGAGTCTACGGTTATGTAGAGTTTGACGATAG
>CAZXXF010000079.1:0-990 GCA_964644805.1 uncultured Candidatus Saccharibacteria bacterium
TTGAAATAGCGAACGTAAATGGGCTGGTCGAGGCCATAGGCACGGCGCAGTTGCTCCAACTGCTCGGCCGTGATGCGGGGATTCTGCTGGCGTAACTCATCCAGCGGGTCTCCCGGCTGTAGGGCCAGCAGTGTGAAAATAACCACAGAAGCTGCAAACAGTAGTGGAATCATTTGCAGTAGTCGGCGCAGCGTGTAAGCAAACACGCCCTATATTACCGCCCAATGACCGTTTTTGTATCTATCCAGCCTTTATGCACAGCATCCGCTGAATGGTTGATTGGCGGCCGCCCATAACGCCAGCCCCCTCCATCTGGAAGGGGCTGGAGAAAGACCATCGAGCCGGCTTACTTGATGGGTTGGCCATACTTGGCCTGGTCGTAGACCTTTTGGGCCCCTCGAGCTTGCCAGCCAATCAGCCAGGGCTCGATGGTGGGGTAGGCCGAGTTGGCATAAGTGGAGGAGACATAGTTCAGCAGTCCCACCCGGAAAACCCGTGCATCGGCCTGGAAGTAAAGCGGGATCATGGCGACCTCGTTGGCCCAGATCTCCTGCATACGGGCAAAAATCTGCTTCCGGCGGTTCACATCAAACTCCAGTACCGCCTGGTTACGCAAGCGGTCGAACTCCTCATTGCACCAACTGCCAAAATTCAGGCCGCGGAAGCCGTTATCACGGGTTGGGGCGTAGACCAGCCGGCCTTCGTCGTCGCGGCAGGCTGAGCGCACCCCATCATCGGCCTGACCCATGCTAAAAGCAAAGTGCAGGAAGCCTGTCCAGGTTCCTTCCTGGGCCCTCGAGCGATACTGCGCCCCCAAGACCACTGCGCTGGGCGCGTTGTTGATGCGAACCGCAATCCCCACCTGACGGTAGTTCTCCGCCACAAACTGCTGGATACGCTCACGCACCTGGTTGCCAGCAGTGGTGGCCCACTCAATTTCGAAGCGCACCGTGCGACCCTCCACGGTGCGCTGCAATATGCCATCGGGGC
>CAZXXF010000079.1:1052-1745 GCA_964644805.1 uncultured Candidatus Saccharibacteria bacterium
GTTGTAGGCATACCGGGTCACATTGGGGTTGAACATGGGGTTCTGCGGTGCGACCCAGGTGTGCGAGACCGTGTACAGTCCATCGAAGAAAGCCCGGGTGACGCCCTCGCGGTTCATGGCGTGAATCAGGGCCTGGCGCGTTTTGACATTATCAAGCTGGAGGTCTTTGACCCGTTGCACGTTGGTGAACTGGTTGATCTCGAGGTGCTCGAAGAAGGGGGTGGACACCGACCAGATTTCGAAGCGGCCCGCTGCACGGCTGGTGAGCTGCTTGCTGCGCCCCTGGTCGAAGGAAATCGAGACGCTCGAGGCCGCGTCAATCCCGCCCCCCAGAATGGCTACCAGCAGCGAGTTGGTGTTCTGGATGATGCGGTAGACCACCCGCTGCACATATTTGTCCTCGCCACCTGGGGGCTTGATCCAGAAGCGCGGGTTGCGCTGCATCTCGATGGTGCTGCCCGGTACCCAGCGGGTCAGGGTAAAGGGCCCCGAGTAGACCATCCGTCCGCTGCTCAGGTACTGCGGGTTGGAAAACTGGGTAAAGAAGTTGCGGAAAATCTCGGCCTGGCGAGCCGCATCGGTGGTCTGGGCAGCGGCGGCTTTGGCCCGATCCCATTCCGAGCGCATGATGTGGTTGGGGGCGTAGTAGATCTGGTTGATGTCCAGGTCGTAGAAATAGGCCGGCTCGAGGCT
>CAZXXF010000080.1:0-1729 GCA_964644805.1 uncultured Candidatus Saccharibacteria bacterium
TAGTTAAAAATCGCCGCTTCGTCGGTAACTACCCTTGTATTATCCAAATCGTAATATACTCTGTTTGCGGCAAAAAGAACGCCCGCCAAAAACAGGCCCGAGCAGATTGGAATTATTAAGTTTTTTATTAAGCGTTCTTTGGGCATAGATTTTCTCTGAAATTTTTCTCAGAAGTGTAGAAGCTCAGAAGTGTAGAAGTCAAGCTTCTACTTCTGCGGGTTCATCAAAATGCAAATCTCAAATCTCAAAATGACAATTAAAAATGTAAAATTATCTTTTTCCTTTCATTGTTAAAACGCCTGCGCCAATAATTTTAGATATTTCGTCGGCTTCTTTAAGCAATAAATTTGTTTGTTCTTTTGAATTAGGCATGCTTTCTTTGATTAAAATCAACCAATATTTTGTTTCATTTGCCGACCTTAGAGCGATTTGGAAAAAGCGGAGATAATCGTTTTTGGAGCTGCAAGCTTTAGCTTCAATAACATTGGCTCCTATAGAAGTGGCGGAACGAATCAGTTGATCGGCTATTGGCCATAAATTCCTTTCTTTCCTAATCTCTTGGCAGAAACTAATTATTCTCAAAGAAAATCTAATAAGTCGTTTATTGAATTCTATTTTGAATTTTAAATTGTCATTTTGCATTTTGGATTTTGGATTTTGGATTTTGAATTTTGGATTTTTTTGCGGGTCTTCGCCCTGTTAAATAAAAGCGCGTTGCTTATTAACAATTTGAAATGAAACAATTGTCTTTCGGTTATTTAACAGGGCTTTATAGAAGCTCGTCGTATGCCGACAAGAAAATCTGATAGATTCTAATCGTCAATCCCGTTGCTCCAGTAATCCTTAAATGCCAATCGTTGCTGGGGGTAGACGGCAAAACCACATTTACAGTTGTTGCCGTGCCCGCATCCAAGCTTGTTCCCGGAGATGCCGAAACATTAATATCGTAATTTAAACCGCCTTGATCTACATAAGCTGCGGCTGTTTCGTCATAAACCCTGAACTTTATGCCAGTAATTGCATCTGATGTGGCATAGCGGATTACAAGCTTATTTTTTCTTGTGCTGCCCGTGGCCGGGGCAGAAAAAGGATATTCTTCAATCGTTTTTGAGATCTGGACATATTCATCGTCGCAGGCGGTTGAACATTGCGAGGGCAGATCAAACCCGAATATCGGCACTGTTCCCTTTAATATCTGCGTACCTGTTGCGGCCATTTCATATGTCTTAAACAACAGCCGGCCATCATCCGTTACGGTGAAAATATCTGTTCCAGCGTCCTGAATCCTAAAATCGCCCGTTCCTGACAGATTGAAAATCATATCAAAATTTCCTTGAGTAATGGTAGTGGCCTCGGTTAATGTGCCTCCCAATTTAATGGTCAGAGCAGTTATGCCGCTTTGGGTAAGTCCGTTTTGGGCCGTAATCAGGCTGGCAATGTTTGACCAGCCGGGCGCTCCCGTACCTCCTCCTGAAACAAGCAATTGGTTTGTGGTTCCGGCTGCTGTTACTCCAAGCGCGCTGGCGCCATTTCCATACATTACTCCGTATTGGGTGAATGTTCCCGCGCCAGTACCACCCCTTGTGACATTAAGATATTGTTCGGCCGCCACAGTGTTTGCATCAGACCAAAAAGCCGCAGAGCCCGGCTGTCCTGTTGTGGCTGACCAAGTACCCGAAACAACTTTAACCATTCCGCTCCACGCAGAAGAATTAGCGCCAGTGCCGCC
>CAZXXF010000081.1:0-328 GCA_964644805.1 uncultured Candidatus Saccharibacteria bacterium
TTCTTTATAATTAACTCCTTCTAAAACTGACGACTTTCCGTCATTAAGTTTAAAGACCGCCGGACAGAGCGATTCACAAAGCCCGCAGCCAATACATAAACCGTTGTCTATTTTTGGTTTCATATTAAATATTTATATTTTTAAAACAGCCTATTTTTTCCGACTATGACTTTCAGGTGACGCGGCAAAATTTGAACTTCAGCCGGAGCGTCAATCAACCTTAACCCGTCAACCAAGATTTTTGCCCCCTCTACTCCCTCCAAAAAAATCTTGCGTACTGCAAAGTAGCTTTTTCCGTTTGGGGTCACTCCTCCTTTTCCGATTTTTT
>CAZXXF010000081.1:338-1711 GCA_964644805.1 uncultured Candidatus Saccharibacteria bacterium
GCCTGATATATGCTTCAAGATAACCGTCTTCCGGGTCGGCCTCTTCTTCTCGCGTTGGCAAATTATAAATTTCTACGGAATTGTTCGCGAGAGATCTCACCCGGAATTGTTCACCATATCTTAAAACTATGTCTGAATTCGCCTTTAAATGCGCGAGAAAGTAAAGATCATTAACTTTTCCCAAATCTAATTTTCGAATAAGCCGGCTCGAAAGACAATCGCAAGCCAAAAGACCTTCTTCTATTCCCAAAGTTTTTGTAATTTCATTTTTCGGACCAATGGGAATTATTCCTAAGGTTATATCAAAATCACCGACCGCATTTACGACGCGGGAAAGAGTTTCGTCATTGCCTACGGCTACAACCGTGTCCACTCCTCTTTTGATTCCTTCTAAAATTAGCTCTCTGGGGTCTTTAAAAAGATTCAAACGATTTACCCGCCCCTGAAGTCCGAGATCGGCAAGACGATTTTCGATGATTGTCATCGGACGGAGATACCTCTCTTCGGAAAGAAAGGCATCGTATAAGTATTGATACATAACGGAATCTCCAAGCTCAAACTATTTTTTGTTATTCTTTTTTAGGGCGTCGTCATCGCCGAGGCTGGGAAGAGGTATGGCTTCGTTACACATTGTGCATTTTCCATTCAAAACCGCCCCAGCGACCATGATGACGGTTTTTGCCTCAACATCTCCGTAGACTTTTGAAGTGTCGGTAAGCTCCAGTCTTCCACTTGCTTTTACGTTCCCCTTAACCTCGCCGGCGATAAAAGCGTTATTGGCAAAAACGCTTGCGGAAATTTTTGCCCCCACTCCAATTTTCAAGTCTTTCTCGGTTTTTAAAGAACCCTGGACCATTCCCTCCACGGTCACATTGCCCTTACTTGTAAAATCCCCCTCAACTTTTACCGAAGGTCCGATGATTGTCTCCGCGTCCCCTCCTTCTTTCGGATAGACTTCTTTGAACATAAATTTATATTTAATTCTTTTAAATTACTTTTTCATTTTACCATATAATAACATCCCAAAACAAGCCACTGCTCTACATCTCTTCGGGAGCCTCAATACCCAAAATTCCAAGTCCTTTTGCCAAAACTGTTTTTACGGAAAAGATTAAAGCGACCCTTGCTTTCTTTGTTTTTGGATCGGCTTTTAAAACCTGGATGTCGCGGTAAAAATCACTGAAAGTTTTAGCAAGATTATAAAGATAATCGGCGAGCGCTGCCGGATTGTAATCCCGCGTCGCTTTTTCCAAAACTCCCGGGAATTTTGCGAGCTCAAGCGCTATGTCATGTTCCCATTTTTCATGAAATTTTGCAAAATCAATTTTTCCTGAAATTTTTATTTTTGCTTTACGAATAATGGAACAAATTCA
>CAZXXF010000082.1:0-648 GCA_964644805.1 uncultured Candidatus Saccharibacteria bacterium
AGTATCAAGGTAAGTGTTTATCCTTAAAAATCGTGATGTTTGTAATGCAGCCGCCGGCATATCAATGGGCGTCAGTTGTGAAACGGGCGGCTGCATATCCTGAATAGTTACCGGTCCTGTCCATGTAGAACCATCATTAGACCAAAATCCGCGCAATACAATTCTTCCATAAGTTACCGGCTGGGGTGCTCTACTTTCTAATGAACCAAATTGAACTACTGTTCCATATCCCTGGCGCAAAGTGCTTGCCTCATTAGGGGTACCAGCGGTAGATGTATTTTCAGTCCAGGCAGGATACAAAGCGCTGGAAGGAATTTCTACATCTTGAGAACCACCACTAGCATTAACTCCATAAGCATGAATTGAAGCACTACCCAAGTAATCACCATGGTCAACTGTTATTCTATTAAAACCATTACTTAATCCATAACTTTGCCAACCTTCACCATTTACCCCGGTTTGCAAGTTATAATTAGTTCCACCACGCCATACCTGGTGATGGTCATCAGATACAAATCTTAAATTATGATTACCGGTTGCATAGAGCCAGCCGTCAAATCTTGCAGAGAAATAGTTAGCAGGGTCATCTGTTCTAATTTGAGAAATACTACTTCTACCCCAGTAAGATTGTTTTCTTATGCTATTACC
>CAZXXF010000082.1:658-1708 GCA_964644805.1 uncultured Candidatus Saccharibacteria bacterium
CTTGCATTATACCAGGTCATATTTATTGAATTATTATTGGATCCGTCAGGGTTGGTCCATCTTCTTCGCAAGAGACCATCACCGTGAGGAAACGGCGGGGAAGAGGTCTTAGAAAAAGTATTAGGAGGATAAGGCGCCGGATAAGAACATAAACTGTTTCCAAAATAGACATAAAATCTTCTATTACTATTTTGCGTTACAGTAACCGGAAACCTTATGGTAAAGGTAGAGCCTGTGCCTGGTGCAGTAACCAATTGGTAAGCAACTTCCACTCCTGATTGTGTATGCAACATAATATCATTACCGTTGTCACAAACATAGGCGGCGTTATCTGCGTTAACAGTAATATCAATTACTTCATTTATGCGAGTAGTTATATTGGGCTCGGTTATAGTTATTAACTTTCTGTAAAGTCGGTCACCACCGGGCCAATCATCATATCCCACCGCCCACTTTATCTGAGTCCATATATTTGCAAGATGGGTATCTTCTGAAACAGAAGTAGATAAGGTCTCGGTCTGGGTATTGGTATTAGAGGTTGTTCCTTCTAGAAGCATCAGGTCCCCTGGTCTTCTTGACCAGTCAACATTTGAGGAGGTGACATTTGCTATAAAATCATCTCTTGTGGTTGTCTCATACATTTTATCTTCAGGCACATTTTTAACCCATACCTGGGATAATATAGGTGAATATGAGGTATTACCTGCTGTATCTAACAGTACCTCCCATTGCAAGAATCTCCTTCCGGCACCTTGGTCTGCAGTTAAAGTTATAGGAGTAGGTGGGTCAGCCGCTCCACTACCCCTTGCTGGGGTATAGTCAGCAACCACATGGGTTGTTGTATTCCAGGCAGTCCAGGTTGAACCATCATCAGAACCTCTTGCTCGCATCCTCAATCTTCCCTGCGGGTCTTCTACCCAGTTCTTTTTTACCTGCTCACTTCCCCATGTGACTGTGCCGGCAACTGCCTGGCGGAATTCACTTCGGGAGCCTGCATCTGTTAATGGGTCAGATGCAGAAGATGTCTCCTCTGTCCAGCAAGGATATAAG
>CAZXXF010000083.1:0-1707 GCA_964644805.1 uncultured Candidatus Saccharibacteria bacterium
GTCTACCTTTCTGCGTCACCCCATCGGTAAAAACGCAAACAGGTTGTACAGGAATATTAACCTGTTGTCCATCGCCTACGCTTCTCAGCCTCGGCTTAGGTCTCGACTAACCCTGGGCGGATTAGCCTTCCCCAGGAAACCTTAGGCATTCGGCGGACAGGTTTCTCGCCTGTCTTTCGTTACTCATTCCGGCATTCTCTCTTCTGTAAAGTCCACCAAACCTTACAGTTTGACTTCAACCCTTACAGAATGCTCCCCTACCATCCAGTAAACTGAATCCATGGCTTCGGTAATATGCTTGAGCCCCGTTACATTTTCGGCGCAGAACTGCTTGACCAGTGAGCTATTACGCACTCTTTAAATGATTGCTGCTTCTAAGCAAACATCCTGGTTGTCTGTGTGGTTCAACTTCCTTTACCACTTAGCATATATTTTGGGACCTTAACCGATGGTCTGGGCTGTTTCCCTTTTGTCCACGAAGCTTATCCCCCGTAGACTGACTCCCAAGCTTTATAATTCCGGTATTCGGAGTTTGATTGGATTTGGTAGCCTTGTAAGGCCCCTAGTCCATTCAGTGCTCTACCACCGGAAAAAAACACTCGAGGCTAACCCTAAAGCTATTTCGGGGAGAACCAGCTATTTCTGAGTTTGATTAGCCTTTCACTCCGATCCACAGCTCATCCCCTAACTTTTCAACGTTAGTGGGTGCGGACCTCCACAAGGTATTACCCTCGCTTCATCCTGGCCAAGGATAGATCACTCAGCTTCGGGTCTACAGCATACAACTTGACGCCCTGTTAAGACTTGCTTTCGCTTCGGCTACACTAAAAAGCTTAACCTTGCTGTATACTGTAACTCGCCGGACCGTTCTACAAAAAGTACGCAGTCAGCAAATAAATTGCCTTCTACTACTTGTAGGCATACGGTTTCAGGTTCTCTTTCACTCCCCTTCAGGGGTACTTTTCACCTTTCCCTCACGGTACTAGTTCACTATCGGTCGGTAAAAGTATTTAGCCTTGCAAGTTGGTCCTTGCAGATTCTAACAGGATTTCACGTGTCCCGTTATACTCAGGTAGTTGTCAGAAGACTACTCGATTTCATATACAGGGCTTTTACCTTCTATGGCTTACTTTTCCAAGTAATTCTACTATAAAATAGTTTTTTTAACTTCTTTATGGTTTTGCAGCACCATATGACAACCCCTACAACCCCTGCTAAACAACGCCTGCAAGCTTATACATCTAGCAGGTTTAGGCTATTGCCTGTTCGCTCGCCGCTACTTAGGCAATCTCTAAATTGATTTCTTTTCCTCAGGGTACTAAGATGTTTCAGTTCCCCCAGTTCGCCTTATAGTCCTATATATTCAGACTATAATTCCATTCTATTAAAAATGGAAGGTTTCCCCATTCGGAAATCTCCGGATCGAAGCCTGTTTGACGGCTACCCGGAGCTTATCGCAGCCAACCACGTCCTTCATCGCCTTTTACCGCCAAGGCATCCACCATATGCCCTTATTAACTTGATATTATTGGTTGCTATGAAGTTTTCAAAGAACATGCCTAAAAAACTAACTTTTTAAAGTTTCTTAAAAACCCTTTAAACATTTTCGAAAATACTGGACTTTTAAAATTTTTTAATTATAAAAGTTTCCAATACTGCAAAATTTTTAAAAAAATTATTCTCTCAGAACTAAATAGTGCAGGATCG
>CAZXXF010000084.1:0-1674 GCA_964644805.1 uncultured Candidatus Saccharibacteria bacterium
TCGGGAAATCGACGCTGGTGCTGGCGCTTGCCGAGACGCTGTCCTGTTATCATAGCATGAACGTCCTGGTCATCGACAGCGACGCTCAGGCCAGCGTCTCCAGCATGCTGACTTCAGTCGCCAACCTGCATCGCCTGCAATCGGAAGGGTTGACGCTGGTGGATCACCTCGTCGGCCGTGTGCTGCAAGGCGGGACTCCAGACTGGTCGCGGGTCGTCATCAGGGACGTCGGCGACGTGGACGATGCGCGCACGGTCTTTCTCATTCCGAGCGACATGCAGCTGACGCTGTTCGAGCGCGAGGTCTCCAAGGAGCAGCTGCACGCCCGGCTCAGAACGGCGATCGCACAACTGCTCTCGGAAGTGCGCAGCGTTTTCGATATTGTCTTGATCGACTGCCCGCCGGGCCTGTCGGTGCTGACCGAAAGCTGGCTTCGCGAATCGGATTTTCACATCTCGCCGACCAAGGCCGACTACGTTTCGGTGTGCGGGCTCGATGTCTTCCGGCGCTTCAAGGCCCTCAACCCGGAAATGGGGTTTGCACGTAACCTTGGCGTCATCGTCAACATGTTCGATGCGTCCTCGCAGACGGAGCTGGAATATCAGCACTGGCTGGCGGAGAATCCGGAGAACCATTGTTTCACGGGTGTCGTGCCCAGAGCCCAGTCGCTGCAGGACGCTGCACGGTTCCGGACGCAGGACCGGTCCTACTTCGCCAAATACCCGGGCCATGTCGGGCAGGCCATCAGGGCCATGACGCAAGAACTCCTGCAGCGCCTGAGCGCACAGGATACTGGCGATACTGGCGCCAGTGCCGCGCCGGCAATTGATGAAACCGTTTTGATTGCCGAACAATCGGAGGGCTGAATGGAGCGGGCGAAGGGGATCGAACCCTCGACCCTCACGTTGGCAACGTGATGCTCTACCGCTGAGCTACACCCGCTTACCATTTCGGCCACCGCCTCTTTAGGCGACGCCGGAGCGCCGATCAAGCCGACGAATTCCGGAGGCAGGCCGATAACAGGAGGCTTACCCCCCGTCAACTGGAAACGGCTTGCTGGCCTACTCCTTGCCGGGGGCTCATTGGCAGCCGTAAAGAGATTTGATCGCAACGCTGAATTCGAAGCCCGGCATCCCCTCCTCGATGACCCTGTCACAGCGCCAAACCCTGATGAGCCGGCTTGCCGAGCTGGGAATCGAGGTCCGCACGCTCGATCATCCGCCCGTGTTCACGGTGGAGGAAAGCGGCGAGTTGTATGAGAAAATTCCCGGCGGGCACACAAAGAACCTGTTTTTGAAGGATGCCAAAGGTCGGCTTTTTCTCGTCGTCGCTCATCATGGAACCAGGGTGGACCTGAAGCGACTGCCCGCAATCATCGGCGCGGCGCGGCTCAGCTTCGGCAGGCCGGAGTTGCTCGAGGAGGTTCTCGGAGTCCAGCCCGGATCGGTGACCGCCTTCGCACTGATCAACGACCGCGCCGGACAGGTCCAGGTGATCATCGACAGAAAGCTCATGCAGTTCGACCTTATCAATCTGCACCCCATGGAGAATTCGGCCACGACGAGCATTGCACGCGACGACCTTTTGCGGTTCATTCGCGCCACGGCTCATACCCCTAAAATCGCCGACCTCACCCTCGACTGACGGCCTCTGGCCACCCATATAGCCAGAAGG
>CAZXXF010000085.1:0-1656 GCA_964644805.1 uncultured Candidatus Saccharibacteria bacterium
CGAGGACCCGCAGAAGAGCCGCAGCATCATCGATCGCGGGTTTTTCGCCTGGAACCGCTCTCTGGCAATCTTTGCCCACAGCCGCCGGGCCGCCCGGAACTTGGCGATCTCCTCGAAGAAGTCGAGCCCCACGATGAGATGGAAGGCGATCCGGGGAGCGAAATCGTCGATCCCGATCCCCCGCTTCAGGACCTCCTCGACGTAGGTGATCGCGCTCGAAAGGCAGTAGGCAGCCTCCTGGATGGCATTGGCCCCGGCCTCCCGGACATGGTACCCGGAGAAGTTGATCGTGTTCATCCGGGGAACGCGGTCCTTGCAGAAATCGATGATATCGACCACCAGGCGGAGCGAGGGCCTGGGGGGGTAGATGAACGTCCCCCGCGCGATATACTCCTTCAGGATCTCGTTCTGGAGCGTCCCTCCCACCTTCTCCGCAGGGACGCCCTGCCGTTCAGCGACGGCCAGGTACATCGCAAGGATGATGGCCGCCGTGGCGTTGATCGTGAAGGAGGTGGTGATCTTCTCCAGGGGGATGGAGTCGAAAAGGATCTCCATATCCCGCAGGGTATCCACGGCCACGCCCACCCGGCCCACATCCGGCCGGACCATGGGGTTGTCCGAGTCGAAACCCATCTGTGTGGGAAGATCGAAGGCCACGCTCAGCCCGGTCTGGCCCTGCTCGAGGAGGTACTTGAACCGCCGGTTCGACTCTTCGGCGTCCGCAAAACCCGCATACTGCCTCATCGACCAGAGGTTTCCCCGGTACATGGTGGGGTAGACCCCCCTCGTGAAGGGAAACTCTCCCGGGAACCCCAGGTCACGGAGGTAATCGATCCCTTCGAGGTCATCGGGCGCGTAGAGCGGTTTGACATCGAGACCCGAGGTCGTCGCTGCCGGATCAACGGGACTCTTCGAAAGCATCGCCTTCTCCCACCTCTCCCTTGCCTTCCTGATCTCCTCCAGAGCGCTCATCAAACCTCCTTCGTTAAAACCCGCCCTATCCCCTTCAGCACACACCTTTCACAGCGGAGTCAAAATCTTAACTTTAACATTGCATAATATGTCAAAGCAGACACGACGGGGACACTGTAAGGCCCTTGTAGCGGAACCTTCTGAAAATCATACACTACGATCTATTAACCTTACTGGGCTTCACTTCTGGTGAAGCCTATGTAACCCATTCAATTCTAATAAAACCCGCAATACAAGAGCCTACCTGCCTGCCGGCAGGAAAGTGTTCCCGGCGGGTCTGCTGTTTAATGCACCGCAAAGCCTCTTTTGCCTTCTCACGTCGGCATATTGCCGTGCTTTCTCCAGGCCCGGCCCGCCTCTTTCTTCGTCTCCAGCATCGTCAAGGCGCAGATGATCCTCGAGCGGGTCTCTTTCGGATGGATGACGGCGTCGATCACCAACCGGGACGCGGAATGATACGGGGTGAGGTAGGTCTCCTCGTACTCCCGGACCTTCTCCCTGACGAACGGCTCCGGGTCCTTCGCCGCCTTCAGCTCCTTTCCGTAAAGGACCTGGACGGCCGCCTCTGCTCCCACCATCTGCATTTCAGCCGTCGGCCAGGCGAAGACCTGGTCGAACCCGATCTGATGGACGCCCATGGCCGGGATCGAGCCTCCGTACATCTTCCGAAGGATGCAGGAAATC
>CAZXXF010000086.1:0-869 GCA_964644805.1 uncultured Candidatus Saccharibacteria bacterium
CGTATTCTTTGTTTTCTTTTATAAGCTCTAAGGTCCGTTCAAGATTCTCAAGGCCGCAGGCCCGGATTTCCCAGTCATAAAGCTCAAAATCATTTTTATATTTTTGCCAACCGGATTTTTTGTTTTCATCGCCGATAAGTCCCGGCGGGCAGATTATCACGCCACGCTTACCCAAACTTTTGGCTATTAACGATGCGATGATGCTTTTGCCTAGGCCCACGACATCAGAGACGATTACGCCATTTGGCGTATCCGGACTATTGATAATATTGAGAGCTTGCGACACGGCATCGAGCTGATACTGATAGGGTTTATATCCTTTGCGCTCGAGCAATTCTCTTATGCTTTCTTTCACCTTTTGCTGTCCCTGCACATCAAGATAGTTTTTAAGCACGAAAGCGAACGCCTCAAACGGCGTGATATCGGCGATAAGCGTTTTGTTTTCAACTAAACTGATTAACCGATCCCGATATGCCGGGACTTCCGTAATCGGCACGGCTTCATTCCAATTTTTCTCAAAATAGTCATTGGCCTCCTCTGTGCCATGATCGCTAATTTCAACATTGAATTCGTTTTGCGAGGAGAGTCCGGAGCGAGTCAGATTGCTGCTGCCGGTAATAAAGACCGATTTTTTGAGCGTCTTTAATTCATCATGATGCGGTTTTAGCGTTTTGCGAATTCTTAACTTGCCATCTTTAATAAGGCCCAAATAAAACCTGACGCGCTCATAAAATTCTTTAGTATCAAATTCATCAGAATTGATTGATTTGGCGATTGAATCAAAGAATTTTTCCACCCTTTCTCTGTCAGTTAAAGCCGCATTTCTGTCTTCGGACTCCACTATCAAACCGCCCAGAGTTTTATCTATG
>CAZXXF010000086.1:879-1646 GCA_964644805.1 uncultured Candidatus Saccharibacteria bacterium
CAGCTGGAGCGAGGGGCTGCTTTTTAACGCCTCGTATAATTCATCGATTCCGGAGAAATAGAAAAATCCCACAAGGAAACGGAGTTCTTTGCTGCTTTTAATAAGCTCGGCAATGCGTTGCTTGAGCTGTTTATTTTTTTCGTTGGTGATAAATGTAAAATCGGAATTCATATCTTCTATTTTCGCTTAGCTATTTCTTGTCCTAGAGGACCGTCAATTAGTTTAATAGTCTCTTTTATAAATTGTTCCCACGTATACATCCCCTTATGCCAAAGTAACACCGCATCAGTTCGGTGTTTGAGAAGTTTCAAAAACTTCTGCCATGTGAATCCTCGCGGCTTCAAAATATCCTTCCACTCACCCCAAAGATATTTCGGCAATTGATTGCCATACCAAACATTTAATGAATCCCATTTCACGCCTGGGGTTTTTATAATGCCCTGTTCCACGGTTTTGATCCAATCTTTCACGTGCTCCGGATCTTTTGGTGTAAATAATTCCATACCCTAAGTATATAGGGTATCGCCTGGAAGTCGAGCAAGAGCAATTACTTTCCCAGACACTAGAATTTTCCCTTTTAGAAAACTTAATAACTCCCTTTTCTCCTCATTACTGCCTTCTCGCAGAACATACTTAGCATACGCTCTAACATCGAACTCATCTTTGGTAAGCGGTTTTTCGCTCAACCGCAGAACTTCTTTGCGGAATTTGTTGTACCGTCCGATTTCTTCTTCGAATTTATGCCGCACGCCGATTTCGTCCACGTC
>CAZXXF010000087.1:0-1633 GCA_964644805.1 uncultured Candidatus Saccharibacteria bacterium
CATCAAGACGGGCATGGTCTCCCTGGAACAAATAGGGATAATCAAGGCGCTTAAAGGCGACACGGACCTCAACGAGGTATATAAGGTGGCGAAGAAGACGGAGGAATACTGATGACAAATTAATAATTAACAATTAGCAATTAATAATTAATAATTAATAATTAACAATTAATAATTAATAATTAATAAAAATTTAAAGGGCAGGTCGGACAATTATTAATTACTAATTATTAATTCTTAATTACAATACAGTGCCGGAAAAACAAGCAAAAGGATTCGCCGGAGCCGAACAGGGGCAGACGTTCGCCGTTAAGGACGCCGCAAAAAACGCGGGCCCCGGGGAAAAACAGGTCAGGATTGATATCGCCGAGTCCAAGGGCGGCAAGATTCTTCTGCGCAGGCATGAAGAGGTCGTCGGACTGACGGGCAACCCGCTCATAGATTTTGGCAAGAAGGCCAACGCCTTCATGGTTGAACATACAAAGATAAAGATTCGCGACAAGGCCACTTTTTATCGTCTGCTTGCGGTGATGATGAATGCCGGTCTTCCACTCATAAGGTCGCTAAACACATTGGGGGTCCAGCAGGAAAAATCGCCCAAACTTTCCAAGATACTCTTTGACATGGCCAAGAACATTGAAGCTGGAAAAAGCCTATCGGAATCAATGGGTAATTACCCCGATGTATTCCAGGAGGCGGAACTGGGCGTGGTAAAGGCGGGTGAAGCTTCCGGCCAGCTCAACAAGGCCTTAAGGTCGTTGGCCGAAGAGATTGAAAAATCGGCAAGCATACAGGGCAAAATAAAGGGCGCGCTTATTTATCCTTCCGTAATCATGATCCTGCTTGTGACGGTGATCTTCCTGATGATGGTGATGGTGGTTCCGCAGATGACGGAACTCTTCACAAAGAGCGGCAACGAACTTCCGCTCCCGACCAGGATTTTGATAGCGGTAAGCGATTTTTGCGTTAGCTACTGGCCTTTCATCGTCATAAGCATACCGATTCTTGTCGTAGGCTTCGGAGCTTTCAAGAAGACGAGGTCCGGACGGCACATCTGGGACAGTTTCAAGCTGAAAGTCCCTATCTTCGGCAATGTGATACAGAAAGGCGTAATTTCCAAATTCGCGCGGAGCTTTTCCAACATGATGAGGAGCGACGTGCCGATAATCAAATCAATTGAGATCGTGGCTTATGCCGTTGGCAACGAAGTATATAAGAGAAGGCTGCTCCTGACGGCGGAAGACATGAAAAGGGGTATTCCCATGGCCGAAAACATGGCTGAAAGCACGCTTTTCCCAAAGATGCTTGTGAACATGATTGAGGTCGGCGAACAGACCGCCCAGCTTGAGAATGTGGTATTGAAAGTGGCCGAATTTTACGATGAGGAGATAGAAAACGTTGTTTCGGGCCTTACCAAGCTGATGGAACCGTTGATTCTGGTGGTGATGGGCGTATCAGTGGGCGGCATAGTGGCGGCCATTTTCCTGCCGATCATCGCCCTTACGGGATCGGCCGGACAGTGATTTTTTATGCCAAAGGCTCTGTCCCATAAGAAGGTGGGGTTGACCAGGTTTTTCGGCAGTACAGAGGGAAAAAGGCGGGGTTAAGATTTTGCGCATGATTTTTGAGGTAA
>CAZXXF010000088.1:0-1626 GCA_964644805.1 uncultured Candidatus Saccharibacteria bacterium
GCGGTAATACAGAACCCCCAAGCGTTATCCGGATTTATTGGGCGTAAAGGGTCCGTAGGCGGTCTAGCAAGTCTGATGTTAAAGTCCTTGGGCTTAACCTAAGGAAGGCATTGGATACTGCTAAACTTGAGGACGCTAGGGGCTGATGGAACCGACGGTGTAGGGGTGAAATCCGTTGATATCGTCGGGAACACCAAAAGCGAAGGCATTCAGCTGGGGCGGTCCTGACGCTGAAGGACGAAAGTGTGGGGAGCAAAAAGGATTAGATACCCTTGTAGTCCACACCCTAAACAATGGACACTGGCTATCTGAAGTGTCGACCCTTCAGGTGGCGAAGCTAACGCGTTAAGTGTCCCGCCTGGGAAGTACGGCCGCAAGGCTAAAACTCAAAGGAATAGACGGGGACTCACACAAGCGGTGGACCATGTGGCTTAATTCGACAACAAACGAAGAACCTTACCAGGACTAGAAATCTGCATGAAAGCCCTATGAAAGTAGGGCCCTTCACAAGACATGCAGACAGGTGCTGCATGGTTGTCGTCAGTTCGTGTCTTAAACAAACGTCATTGAGACCTCTGGGAGCAATCCCATTGAAAAATCTGACTCATAACGGTGAATTCCTAATACATGATACAATAAATGTATGGATAACGCCGTGGGAAGCTTGGAACTTCCAACAATTCTTCGTGCAAGGAAAAACTTATCTTTGGCATTAACGGAAATACAAAAAGATATTTTAATTGGATGCATTTTGGGCGATGGTCATGTTCAGCCGAAAGGCAAAGTGATTATTGAACAATCTGTAGGACAAGAAGAATATTTGATGTGGAAATATGTGGAATTGAAAAATCTCGCATATCCTGCAATGCCAAGAGAGATTGTCCGCAAGGATGCAAGAAATGGTAAAGAATACCATTCACTTGTATTCTATTTGAGACAATATTTTAGGCCGTGGCGAAAAATATTTTATCCAGAGAATAAGAAAATATTCCCTGACAAATTATTTTTGTCGCCGATATCTTTAGCTATTTGGTATATGGATGATGGCAGCCAAAGCCAGGGAAATTGCATAATTTCCACAGAAGGTTTTGACGAATTAAGCAGAAAAAATATCCAAGATGCTCTATATGGGCAATTTGGAATTGAAACATCGTTCCGAGCCAACGGAAAATTATCTATAAGATGGAAATCACAGCCTAAATTCTACGGACTTATAAATCCGCATATTATTCCAAGCATGAAATATAAAGTTCCTAACCCCGTAACGACTTTCGTGAAAAACGCGAGGAGTAGGGTGAGAAATCCCTACTAATACGTCAGCTCCCGCTACGGCGGGATGAAGGCATAGTCTAAGTTATATGGAAACATATAAATAAATTGGAGACGTTCCCTTAATTGGGGTAACGAACGCAACCCTTGCCCTGTGTTTTAAATGTCACAGGGGACTGCCCGAGATAATTGGGAGGAAGGCGAGGATGACGCCAAATCAGCATGGCCCTTTGATGTCCTGGGCCGCACACGTGGTACAATGGCCGGTACAATGCGTTTCTAAACCGAAAGGCGGAGATTAATCGCACCAAAGCCGGTCTCAGTTCGGATTGAGGTCTGAAACTCGACCTCATGAAG
>CAZXXF010000089.1:0-1609 GCA_964644805.1 uncultured Candidatus Saccharibacteria bacterium
TTCTCATCGAGATCAGGGGATGATTCCAGCCTGGCGATGAGAATTGTAAGCGTCTCTTTGACGTTCGGCGTAAGGTGCTTCGCCGCCGCTTTTGCGTCCAGTTCGAAATCATTCCGGAAGTAGAATGCCGCCTGATCGACCATTTCCAACAGGGTCTTGGACCTTTCCTGCAGGGTCTTGGTTACTTCCGAAAGCCAGACCAGAGAGCGAGGCTTAAAACCCCTTTGTTCCAGGAAGGGAAGAAGCAGCTTCCCCAAATTCTCCGGTTTCTCCTGGCGAATGTAAAGGCCGTTCAACCAGAGGAGTTTTTCGGTATTGAAGACCGCTGCTGATTTTCCGACGTTCTCCAGAGAAAATTTCTCCACCAGCTCTTTTTGACTGAAAACTTCCTGGTCGCCATGTGACCAGCCCAGGCGGACCAGGTAGTTCACCAGGGCCTGGGGCAGGTAGCCCATTTCTTTATAAGACATAACCGATGTTGCCCCGTGTCGCTTGGAGAGTCTGGTTTTGTCCGCCCCCAGGATCATGGGGACATGGGCAAACCGGGGAAGAGGATAGCCAAAAGCCTCATAAAGGAGGATCTGCCTGGGAGTGTTGTTGACATGGTCATCGCCGCGAATGACGTGGGTAATAGACATAGTGGCATCGTCCACCACTGCGCTAAAGTTGTAAGTGGGCCATCCGTCGCTGCGCTGGATGATCAGGTCGTCAAGTTCGGCATTCTCGAATTCGATCACTCCCTTGATCAAATCACGTAAGACGGTCACCCCCTGCTGCGGGGCTTTGAAGCGGATCGCGCAGGTACGGCCAGGAACGGGCGCTTTAAGACTCCGGCATTGACCATCATACTTGGGTTTCTGTTTTTCTTTAAGGGCTCTCTGCCGTCTCTCTTCCAACTCCTCCGGGGTACAATAGCAGGGATAGGCTTTGCCCTCTCTCAAGAGCCGTTCCACGTGTTCACGATATAGAGGCAACCGGTCTGTCTGGTAGATTGGGCCTTCGTCCCAGTCTAATCCCAGCCAGGTCATGCTCTCCAGGATGGCGTCAATGGATTCCTTAGTGGAGCGAACCTGGTCTGTGTCTTCGATGCGCAGAATAAATTTCCCTCCCTGGTTTCTGGCAAAAAGCCAGTTGAAGAGGGCGGTCCGCGCTCCTCCTATATGCAGGCGCCCGGTTGGGCTGGGGGCGAAACGTAAGATGACTTGGCTCACAATTCAAGCTCCTGGGGAATTTAGAATACAGCCCCGGCACAAGCGGGGTCAGCAGTCAGAACTTTAAAAGCTCAAAGAAAATACTTGTTTTGCTACTGGATTCTGCATTCTGTAAATAATCTTATCTTAGGCCATGGCTGCTTTTGAGGTCAAGGGGAATTAGCGAAGATTAAAATTCTTCCTAAGTTTAGCGATTTTTTAGCCCAAACTTAGAAAAAAATTGAGCTGAAATCCGCCCAAATCACGTCGGGCATCACCCTATAAGTGAAAAAAAACAATGTCATCCCTGTGAAAACAGGAATCCAGTTTCTTGGCTTATGTTCTGGATCCCCGCTTCCGCGGGAAAGACAATTCCAAATACCTCAATCGAAAAATATCTCAATTCAGGTTCTTTTTTT
>CAZXXF010000090.1:0-1595 GCA_964644805.1 uncultured Candidatus Saccharibacteria bacterium
CAATTGGCTCTGATGGGACTATTTATGTGGGAAGTGTTGATAATAATCTCTATGCAATAAATCCAGATGGAACACTAAAATGGAAATATACTACTGGTTCTTGGGTGCTTTCTTCTCCGGCAATAGGTTCTGATGGGACTATTTATGTGGGAAGTGGTGATAATAATCTATATGCAATAAATTCATCATCATTAGGTCTTGTAAACTCTAACTGGCCCAAATTTCGTCAGAATAATAGGAATACAGGAACAAAGATTATACCTGATAACACTCCACCATCTGCAATAACAAATTTATCAACAAGTAATCCTACATCAAATTCAATCACACTTAACTGGACAGCAGTAGGTGATGATGGAAATATTGGGACTGCGACAAGTTATGATATAAGGTATTCAACAGCAAATATTACAGAGACAAATTGGGCATCTGCTACAAAAATAGTAAATCCACCTGCACCAAAAGTTGCAGGAAGTAGTGAATCATTTACAATTACAGGATTACAACAAAATACAACTTATTATTTTGCGATAAAGGTTGCAGATGAAATACCAAATATATCTGGCTTGTCAAATGTAGTTAGTGCAAAAACGACAACAGATTCAACACCACCAGCAGTGCCTTCTGGACTTAAAGCAACTGCAGGTGATAAAAAGATTGATTTGCAATGGACTGCAAATACAGAAGAAGATTTAGGAGGTTATAATATTTACAGAAGCACATCACAGACAGGAACATATAATAAGGTAAATACAACATTGATTGCAAAAACAGCAACAACTTATTCTGACACTGGACTTACAGCAGGGACAACATATTGGTATAAGATAACAGCAGTTGATACAGGAGGAAATGAGTCAGCACAATCATCTGCTGTTTCTGCAACACCGTATGCATTACCTTCTGCACCAACTGGACTTACTGCAACTCCAGGTGATAGAAAAGTAGATTTATCCTGGACTGTGGCAACAAAAGGAACTTATGATATTGCAGGATATAATGTATATCGCTCAATAACTTCTGGAAGTGGATATACAAAAGTAAATACACAAGTTGTAACAGCAACATCTTATACTGACACTGGATTAACAGCAGGAACAAAATATTACTATGTAGTCAGAGCAGTTGATACACAAGGTAATGAGAGTAGTAATTCAAGTGAAGTCAATGCAACTCCTTATGTTATTTTATCAACAACTCTTTCATCTGGCTTAAGTATGTTCTCAATTCCTCTAAATCCTGCAACTAATATTGACTGGACATTTCTCGAAATAAGTAAAGTTGCAAGATGGGACCCAACACAAGGAAAATATATTTATCTTTCAAGTTCCCCAAATGACCCAATACTTAAATTAGCACTCGGTGGTGGATACTGGATAAAACTTGATGTACCACAAACAACAATATATGTTCAGGGATTAAATAAGGCAGGCGTTGAGACGGATGGATATTATCATATTCAATTAAAACAGGGCTGGAATATGATTGGTAATCCTTTTGATTATAATGTTGCTTTTTCTGATTTTAGGGTCTTAAAGAATAGTGTTATAAAGACAACAAGTGAGGCAACAAATTCGGGTTGGTTTGCAAATTAT
>CAZXXF010000091.1:0-1577 GCA_964644805.1 uncultured Candidatus Saccharibacteria bacterium
GTTATCAACCACTTGCGCATTGCCGCCCCCTCCAGTTGCGAAAGTCGGGTTAGTGTGGGCCTTCCACTGGCCCCCAAACCTTTGGTTTTAGCTGTCGCCTCATAACAGACGGGGCAGATAGCTTTGCCTACAGTCTTCCTCGCATAGAGATGCTCATTTGTTGCACTGGCTTCATGCCCACAGGAGAATTTTAACAGAACTGGAATGTCGCGATGTCGCCAGTGGCCCAAAACTTTCGCACCAAACTTGCGAAATTCCCTCCGTGCCCAAATCTGTCGAATTTCGTCTGGTGCGGAAGCGCGAAGCGAGCCAGATTTTGATAGCCACGGCGTCAACGCTTTATTTTCAAGCTCTGAGTCCTTTTCGGGGAAATTCGCGTTGGAATTGATTTCACCGTCCATGTTGCATCGAGAACGGTTTGGCCTTCTAATTCTTCACCCCCGCCAACTCTTCCTCGAAATCCACCATCGCTTCGGTCTGCACCAAGAACCAGCGGTCTTGTTGATTGCCGATTTGCGATTTCGGATTGCGGATAAGGACAACATCTGATTATCGTTTTCTGGTCTTTGGTTGGTCATCGTCATATCTCACATGGAAACCAATCTCGCGTTTCGGCTTCACCGGCGGGGACATTAGCTCGCGGATGGCGGCAAACACAACCTTGAATTGAGCGTCGTATTTCCCCTCCAGCGCCTCCAGCTTGCGGGCCAGCTCAGCGTTGGAAGCCAGCATCTGCCGCAGCCGAACAAACGCGCGCATGATTTCAATGTTTACCCGAACGGCACGGTCGCTGTGCAACACACTGGATAACATCGCCACGCCCTGTTCAGTGAAAGCGTACGGAGGCGTTCGAACACCGCCCCAACTTGAAGTCACAATTTGTGACTTCAAGTTTGCTAATTCTTCGGCTGTTAATTGAAACATGAAATCATCGGGAAAGCGTTCGCGATTGCGTGCTACAGCTTGATTTAGCACCTTGGTTTCAACGCCATAAAGCCCGGCCAGTTGCTGGCTTAATAAAACTTTCTGGCCACGAATCAGAATTATGGCGCGTTCGATTCGCTCCATCGGAATTAGATTTGTGCCTTCGCTCATAGGTTTAGAGGTGATCGCAAATTGCGACCTTAAAGCTTTCAATTCTTCGCCCCCGCCAACTCCTCCTCAAAATCCACAATCTCTCGATTGCGGATTTCCGATTTCGGACTTCGGATTGGGGCAAACATTTGATTATCGCCTTCTGGCCTTGGGCTGGTCGTCGTCATACTTCACATGGAATCCGATTTCGCGTCGCTTGGGTTCCGGTGGGGACATTAACTCCCGGATAGCGGCAAAGACAACCTTGAATTTCCGGTCGTATTTCCTCTCCAGTGCGTCCAGTTTACGGGCCAGCTCGGCGTTGGACGCCAGCATCTGCCGCAGCCGAACAAAAGCGCGCACCACCTGCACGCTGGTTTGCGTCGCCCGCTCACTGTTCAACACATTGGCCAGCATCAACGCGCCGTGCTCGGTGAAGGCGTAGGGAAGATAGCGGCGTCCGCCACGCCCGGCGTTTGAGGTGCCAAATTGGCACCTCAAAG
>CAZXXF010000092.1:0-927 GCA_964644805.1 uncultured Candidatus Saccharibacteria bacterium
AAAAATAGAATCAGCGGTGATTACCTGTCCGGCTAATTTTGCCAAAACCGTAACAGAGGGCGGCAGCCGTCGGTTCATTTATAATTTGATAAACTCTAAAACCGGCAATTTCGCCGGCGGCTTTTGTAGCCTTTCTCTGAGAATCGTCAAAATTAGCCGGACAGGTAATCACCGCTGATTCTATTTTTTCGCCCAATTTTTCTTCAGCATCCAGTTTTAATTTCTGCAAAATCATAGCTGAGATTTCAATGGGAGTTAACCATTTGTCGCCCAGTTTCACTTCCACTTCGCCATCTTGCCTTTCTCGCGTTTCGTAAGACAAAAGCTTCAATTCCTTTTGCACTTCCGGGTCAGAGAATCTTCTGCCGATAAATCTTTTGACCGAATGAATTGTATTTTTCGGATTGGTGACAGCTTGCCTTTCAGCTAAAATACCGACCAGTCTTTCTCCGTTTTTTGCCAGCGCCACCACCGAGGGTATTAGAATTGAACCCTCTCGCGATTCCAAGCATTTTGGCTCACCAGCTAAAATGGTGGCCATCTTGGAAATAGATGTACCTAAATCAATACCTAAAATTTTAGACATAAAACCGCGATGCTAATATACGAATGCATACTAATGATACTAATATTCGTATAATTAGTATCAATTAGTATATTGGCATCGATTATTCTTTTACTTTTATCTTAATCCCCTTTTTCTTTTCTTTTTTTGTGGGTTTGACCTTGGGGATAGTAATTTTCAATATTCCTTCTTTGTAATCTGCTTGAGCTTTTCCTCCAACCACCTCTACGGGTAATGGAACAGCTCTTTTATAATAACCCCGGCTCAATTCTTTTTTGTAATAACCTTTTTCTTTTTCCTCTTTCTTTTCTTCTTTTTTTGCCTCAACTCTTAAATAATTTTCTTTTACCTCAATATCAATG
>CAZXXF010000092.1:937-1266 GCA_964644805.1 uncultured Candidatus Saccharibacteria bacterium
AACTCCCGGTAACTCCACCTCAGCAATCACGTTGCCGTTGTCTTCATAAATATCCATTCTCGGAGTTCTGACCATCGGAAATCTGGGAAATTCCGGCCAATCCTCTTCGAACCACCTGTCAAAATCCCGAAAAGGCCTAAATGGAACTATTGGCATATTCGCTTTGCGTAACCTTAAACCGTAAACTATAAACTGTTTAAAGTTTAAGGCTTATGGTTTATAGTTAATTAACGACCTTTGAATTTTTTTCAAAAAATCCTCATTCAAAATTCATAAAGAATCTGTCTTAAAATAAATTTTTCGAGTCGCATCTCTCAATGTATTGTAAC
>CAZXXF010000092.1:1327-1575 GCA_964644805.1 uncultured Candidatus Saccharibacteria bacterium
GACTTTGCCAGTTAAAGGCCTCTCGGGCTGGCAGGCGGATTTTTTTCATCATTACTATTTCTTGGCTTAAAAGTCGGAAAAGATGAAGGTCAAATAAATCTTTTTTAGGGTAAAGTTTTTGATAAATTTTGTGGTCTTGATTAATATAAACCATATTGCCTTGGGAGAATACTTCAGGTCCTTCTTCGCCCAAACTGACAATACCACAAGAAATACCTAATTTTTTGAGCCGAATTTTTTTGATTACC
>CAZXXF010000093.1:0-1565 GCA_964644805.1 uncultured Candidatus Saccharibacteria bacterium
TTTAATGTCGGTAAAAGTCCGGCATGGTGATAGGCTATGCCGCGTTTGATCAGCGGCGCAAGGAAATTGATGTGCGGCGACGGTGATATCTCGAATTTCCGGATGAGCTGGTCAAAAAGAGCGGTCACCTGCTGGCGTTCAGAAAAAGAGAGAAAATCAAAGGTGCCGCTTTCCTGGGCCAGCTCTTCGCAGCGCCGGCGCGAGAAAGAGAAATAAATGCAGGGATAGGCATTCATGTTACGCAGATAGTTTAAGAGCGTTCTTATGTTGTTGGGCTTGGTATGCCAATAGCGCTCTTTATGGGAGGGTTTTTTGAGATTGGCATAAAGCAAATTAGTTTTTTTAAGTTCTTTGAGGTTGACGAAAAAACTATTGTCGCATTGAAAAAAGAAATGCAAGGGGACCGGCCGGTAATCTTCGATGATGGCTTTGACCGCAAAAGGATGTACTTTGGCCAGCCACTCCACAAATTCCTTATGGTTGGGTATGGTCGCGCTTAAGGCCAAAAGCCGCATCTGCGGAGGTAGTAGTATAATCGCTTCTTCCCATACTGTGCCGCGCTCGATATCATCGAGATAATGTATTTCGTCAAAGATGACCCAGGTCCGGTCGCTGAACTCCTCGGGTTCGACCAGAATGGCGTTGCGGAAGATCTCGGTGGTCATTATGAGTATGGGCGCGTGGCGGTTGATGCTGACGTCGCCGGTGAGTATGCCGACTTTATCGGGATATTTTTTTGAAAAATCCCTGAATTTTTGATTGCTCAGGGCTTTGATAGGCGCGGTGTAAATGACGCCTTGCTTGGCGGCAATGCAGTCGTCTATGATGTATTCCGCGATAAGGGTTTTTCCGGCGCCGGTAGGAGCGCTGACGATTACTGAATAGTTTGCCCGTGCCGCCTCAATGGCTTCTTGTTGAAAGGGGTCAAGTTTGAATTGCTCCATAAGCTCGCTTATCTCTTAAATTATAACTTTTTTCGCCATAATATGAAAGAAAATTTATAAGGGTATGCAAAACAGGTTTCTCCATGGTTTTATCCTATACCGAAAAAACGCCAACCAGAATTGGGGGCGTTTTTTCGGAACATCCAGGAGAAAAACCATGGACTCCGGCGAGCCCTTGAGGGGCGAGCCGGAGTGAGTGCCACCGCAGACTGTGCGCAGGCAACACCTTCATGTGGCCGGCGGCTCCTCACCCGCCGGCAAAAGCTTGCCTCAAAACCATGTTTTGCATAGCTAATGCTTTCCCACGTCCCGACGTCCTGACGGAACGACGGGCCGACGGAACACAGTATTTCCTGTTGTATATGTTAGAATGTGTAATTATGAAAGGTATCATAACTGCTTTTGCTGCTGTGGTAGTGCTTGCCGGTTGCGTGCCTTCCATAAAGAATAAAGATAATCCCGGCCACGATATCATTTGTTTTGGCGGCAGTCTTACCCGCGGCCAAGGCGCAGAACTGCTTGATTCTTACCCTGAAGTTTTGGGGCAGCTCATCAGATCAAAAACAGTAATCAACTCGGGAATTTCAGGAGATACCACGGCTACGGCTCTGAACAGATTGG
>CAZXXF010000094.1:0-1526 GCA_964644805.1 uncultured Candidatus Saccharibacteria bacterium
ACGAAGCGGCTGCTCTGCCTGCTGAGCTACGCCGGCCAGTAGGAGAAGCTTACCGATCCTGCTTGGTCGCGCAAGGAACTGAGGCCAGTAGCGTCCGGTGGCCGAACGGTGCCGCGCAATACCTGCCCAAATGGCCTAGATCTTCGCCATGTGCCAAGTACATGACGGACACTCAGAACCACCCCACGTTCCACTCATCTCACTGCGCGCCGCATTCAACGTTCCTGTCAGCACCACATGGCGCGTTGTGTCGCTCCAGAAAGAGAACTGAAACATCACCTGGTCGCCAATAACCGACCCTGCTCCCAGCGTAACCCGTCCCCCGTGATACACGCTCCCCTGGAGGGTGTTGCCGCGGTGAAAGACCAGGAGCCGGACCTCGAACACACTCCTGTCATCCTCAGCCAGCTCCCCCTCCCACAGCCCCGTGAGCTCACCAAGAGCGTCGTCCTCCACATCGACGTACGTCTGAGCTTGCTGAGATCTCCTTCCACAACTGTCGGTGACTGTCACCGCAACGAGCTTTTCCCCAGAGGACTCGAAAGCCACCGTCGCGATCGGCCCTTGGCCTATTGCGCCTGTCCACTCATAGGCGTACGCGCCGCTGCCTCCAGTGGGCACGGCTACGAAGGTCACCGTCTCGCCCACGCGCGCCAACTCGGTGGACGCCACAAGCTGCACTGTCGGGGGTCCGATGAACAGGCAGCAGCCCGTAAGAAGCCCTGCCCCTACCAGCGTCCCCAACGCTACCGTCCCACGATTCCTGTTCATCGGCACCTCCTCTGTCCTGTCCGGCCCAGCCCAAGGACCCGGCCGTACGGCCAGCGTTCACCGGCATCATGAACAGACAATGACGGGAGTTCCCTACATCTGAGCCAAAGGCACACGCCCGGGCAGGCCCCCAGATACGACAGAGCGCTCGCGCAGCAGGGCGGAAGCATCCAGAGTCTACCTTTCGAACCCAGGGCTGGTCAAGGGGCCAGCAGCCCGTGGACCCTCCCCACGGGCTGCATTGCCCAGACAGGCAGCATGTCAGCAGGACGATCAGATCTTCGTCAGCCTCCAGCTGTGCTGAATCGTGGTCCCTATTCGCCACGTCCCGCTCATCTCGTTCCCCATCACAGTACCAGTCAGAACTGCGTTGACCGCTGTGTTGAACCAGAAAGGAAACTGGAACATGATCTGCGTGCCAATGAGGTTACCCGACCCGGTCGAGGCGCGTCCCGCATGATAGGCGGTACCCTGAAGAGTCTGGCCAGCATGGACCAGTGACAGCCGCAGTTCGAACACGCGGCCCGTGTACTCCACGATCTCCCCCTGCCATGTTCCGGAGAGGTTTCCGCCTGGACTGTCCCCCGTGACGGTCACGTACATCTGCGCGGACGCTGTCTTTCCGCAGTTGTCGGTGACCGTCACCATAACGATTTGCTGTCCGGCGGACGTGAACGTCGCCGTGGCCATCTGACCCTGGCCCATCGCCCCCATCCACGCGTACGTGTACGTCCCGCCGCCGCCGGTGGCCTGGG
>CAZXXF010000095.1:0-1522 GCA_964644805.1 uncultured Candidatus Saccharibacteria bacterium
CGAGCCTGAGCCAGGAGGAGTGGGACGAAATGCGCGCCCAGTGGATCGAAGCCACCCTGGAAAACCCGGACTACGACCAGTTCCACACCTGGGTGGTGCTGGAGATCGATGACAGCCAGGGCCGGCAAGCCTACCTGCTGGGCAAGGTCGGCGGGTATTCCTTCACCCTGTACGTCTTCAAATTGACCGGCCTGTTCCAGTTCAGGAACGACGCCATCGAGGCCATCCGGCGGGAGGTACTACCGGAAGCCTTCCATAAACCCCATCACGACCAACTGGAGCAATAACCATGAACAGGACCCACCTCTTCACCTCCGAGGCCGTCTCCGAAGGCCACCCGGACAAGCTCGCCGACCAGATCTCGGACGCCGTGCTGGACGCCTTCCTGGCCCGCGACCCGGACGCCCGGGTGGCCTGCGAGACCCTGCTCGCCGACGGGTTCGTGGTGGCGGCCGGCGAGTTCAAGACTGCCCGGGAAGCGGACTTCCTGGCCGTGCGCGACGGGGCCGAGGCCCTGGCCCGACAGGTGCTGCGCGAGGCGGGCTACACCGACGCCGAATCCGGCATCGACCCGGACCGGTGCGAAGTGCAGGTGCGCTTCAACCGCCAGTCCGCGCACATCAACCAGGGCGTCGACCGCGCCGATGGCGAGATCGGCGCAGGTGACCAGGGGCTCATGTTCGGCCATGCCACCGACGAGACCCCGGACCTCATGCCCTACCCGTTCTGGCTCGCCAACCAGTTGGTGCTGCGCCAGGCCGAGTCGAGGAAGTCCGGCGAACTGCCCTGGCTGCGGCCAGACGCCAAGAGCCAGGTCACCCTGCGCTACGACGGTGGCCGGGCGGTGGGCATCGAGAAACTGGTCCTCTCCACCCAACACGCCCCGGAGGTCCGCACCACGGACCTGCGTGCCGCCGTGATGGAACGGATCATCCGGCCCGTCCTGCCGGCGGACCTGGACAGCTCGCGCATGACCGTGCTCATCAACCCCACCGGCCGCTTCGAGATCGGTGGGCCCAATGGCGACACGGGCGTCACCGGACGCAAGATCGTCGCCGACACCTACGGCGGCGCCTGCCCCCACGGCGGCGGCGCCTTCTCCGGCAAGGACCCGAGCAAGGTGGACCGCTCGGCGGCCTACATGGCCCGCCACATCGCGAAGCATGTCGTGGCGGCCGGCCTGGCCCGGCGCTGCACGGTGCAGCTGGCCTACGCCATCGGCGTGGCCGAACCCATGAGCCTGTACGTGGACACCCACGGCACCGGCCGGGTGGACGAAGGCAAGCTGGAGGAGGCGGTGCGCCAGGTCTTCCGGCTCACCCCGCGGGGCATCATCGAGTCCCTGGACTTGCGGCGCCCCATCTACCGCCAGACCGCCGCCTACGGCCACTTCGGCCGGGACGAACCCGACTTCGCCTGGGAGCGGACCGACCGGGCCGATATCCTGAAGAACCTGTTGTGTTGAGAACAAGTCGGAGTAGGAATGACAGTCACCCATCACCCCCTCCACAGATCCGTACGT
>CAZXXF010000096.1:0-1520 GCA_964644805.1 uncultured Candidatus Saccharibacteria bacterium
CTTTATGAGGTCGAGCCGCGCGCCCTGATTCAGGCCGTAAAACGAAATGCGGATCGCTTTCCTCCGGATTTCATGTTCCAGCTAAACGTGGAGGAGTTCGACAACTTGAAATCACACATTGTGACTTCAAGTTGGGGCGGCCTTCGACGGGCAAGGCCATACGCCTTCACCGAACAGGGCGTGGCCATGCTGTCCAGCGTCCTGCACAGCGAGCGGGCGCTGCAGGTGAACATCGAGATCATGCGGGCCTTTGTGCATCTGCGCCAACTGCTGGCCACGCACGCCGACCTGGCCCGCAAGCTCGACGCGTTGGAAAGAAAGTACGACGCGCAGTTTAGGGTTGTTTTTGACGCCATACGGCAACTCATGAAACCGCCCCGGCCAAAGAGAAGCCGCATAGGATTCCTTACTCAAAAGTGCCAGTGAACGGGAGCGCGCGATGAAGGCGGAAAATTCGGTGGTCATTAATCCTGCCGTCTTGGAGCCTTTGTTCGCCCCGTGGGAGGAGCCTAACGCCCACCGTGTGCGCGCCGATGTGCCGGGCGAACCGGCCAGGAGAGTCAACGGCCGCCGCCCATCCCGGATCACCGCCGTCAATAACCTGCGCGGCGCGGTTCGCCAGTGGCGCGAGGCGTTCTACGTGGGGGCCAGCGACACGTCGCGCCAACTCCTCAGGCATTGGTTCGAACGTCCGCACCGTGTGCAGACGCCCGAGGGGGGCGAGCAGGAGTTCCGCTACTACTTCTGCCAGCGCGAGGCCGTCGAGACCCTCGTCTACCTCAAGGAGGTCCGCCGCATCGAATGCCTCTCCCGCCTCTGGCACGAGTTCGGCGGCGCCGATGCCCGCATCGCCGCGCTCGGCATCCCCGAAGACGAAGACGCCTGGACCCGCTTCGCCTTCAAGATGGCCACCGGCGCCGGCAAGACCAAGGTCATGAGCCTCGCCATCGTCTGGAGCTATTTCCACTGGCTGCGCGAGTCCGACTCCGACATGGCCCGCCACTTCGTCCTGGTCGCTCCGAACCTGACCGTGTATGAGCGGCTTAAGGAAGACTTCGGCGACGGCAAGATCTTCGACAAAGACCCCCTCATCCCCTCCGAGTGGAAGGGCGATTGGAACATGTCCATTGTCTTGCAGGACGAGGCCAGCGGGGCGGCGACGGGCGGCGTGATCTACCTGACCAACATCCACCGCCTCTACGACACCTCCAAACGCAAGAAGGAGGCGGAGACCTACGCCTGGGTCGGCCCGCCGGTGTCCAAAGCGAGCGCCCTGGATACCGGGGCGGCGCTCCGCGACCGCATCACCGGCCACCAACGCGTCATGCTCATCAACGACGAGGCCCACCACGTCTGGGACCCCGACTCCGCCTGGAACGAGGCCATCCGCTTCCTGCACGAGAAGATCAAGTCGCGCACCGGCGGCGGCCTGGTCGCCCAGTTGGACTTCACCGCCACGCCGAAGGACAACAAGGGCCAACTCTTCAAGCACATCGTCAGCGACGCGCCGCTGGGCGAGG